>CAZJIP010000087.1:0-9334 GCA_964546105.1 uncultured Methanomassiliicoccales archaeon | reverse complement strand
CTGTACCGCCGCCTTCCCTTCGCCGTGCTGGATGGCCCACGCTGAACCGTTGTCATGCAATCGCCTCCCGGGCTCTGCAGGAGGAAGCCGAGCCCCGGCTTAATATTTCGGGACACCGAAATGCTAGTTGCGCGCTCCTGCCTCTTCCTTGCGGATGCGCTCGAGGGCGGCCTTCGCCTCCGTCAGGAACACGGGATCCAGGGGTGCCGGACGGTGCTCGCGGAGAATGTGCTCCGCGGCTTCGTGCGCGACGTCCAAGATGCTGCGAGATAGTGCGGCGGAGACGTCGTCCGCTGCATGGCGATCGAACAGGAAGGGCTGGTACCACTCGGAGGTCATGCGGGACATCGTATCCCGGAGGGCTTTCGGATCCTTCAGGAAACTTCCTCCAGGGCCGACAGTCTCAATCAAGTCCAAGGAAAGTCGAGACGCGTCCACGTCCAGGCCTGCGGCGTAGCGTCGGGCATAGCCGGCGATCTCGTGATCCAGGACCACCTGCTCGGGGCTCGTGGCATTGAATCCCTCGAAGGACCCGAAGAATAGGTCCACGAAGTCGGCCCCGGCCATCATGGAGGCGAGCAGGGACGTGCCCTTCTCGAACGCGGCCTGCGCATCCGGGAGCCTCGCATCCGACTGGCCTCCCACGGAACACGTCAGGTTGTACCAGCGCGCCATCTGCACGGAGGCCACGTTGAGCAATCCGAATTCGGGACCGCCCACCGCGGCGTTCCCGGCCTTCATGTCCATCGCGCCGCTCACGCTCCCGTACACGACGGGGGCCGCGGGATTCACCAGGTATGCGATGAGTAACCCGCTCAGGATCTCCGCGTTCTGCTGCACCAAGGTGCCCGCCAAGCTCGCGGGCGAGGAAGCACCCGCCAGGTCCAAGCACATGATGAACACGGGTTGGCCCATCGTCGCATACTCGATGATCGTCTCCGTCATCATCCGGTCGTGGGTCAGCGGAGCGACTGGGTCGCAGTAGCCCGCGAGCATGGGCTTCTTCCGCAGGGCGTCCTCTCCGCCCGCGAGGAGCGCGGCGATCCCGAGTCCGTCCCGCGCCATCCTGCCGTCGTAGGACGGTCCGACGAGGACCTTGGAGGTGTTCTGCAGGTCCCGAACCAGCGTCGAGGTCTCCTGGAAACGCGGGTGCTCCTGACTCGCCCCGTACGACACGGGCGTGTAATCGATGTCCACGAGCGGGAGCGCATCCATGAGACGCACGAGGCGGTCTCCGTCCTCCGGCGTCGGCGCGCGCGGACGGCCCGTCGCGAAGTCGATGACCTTGGTGCATGAAGAGCCAGGACCCAGGCGGGTTCGCCCTCCCTCTCCGAGGCGGAAGCTCTTGGAGGCCTCCCGCGCATGCCAGGTCCACCGCTTCGGCGTCCCGCGGATCGCCTCGCGGACCAGGGGCTCGGGAATCCGGACCCGTTCCGTCCCTTTCGGCACTTCCGCGCCCGCATCCCGGAGGAGCTGCAATGCGCGCGGCTCGCGGACGTTCACGCCGACCCGTTCCAAGACTTCGAAGGTTGCGCCGTGAATGCGCTCGATCTCGTCGCGGGACAGGACGCTGAGCTGGGAACGCAGAAGACTCCCTCCTCGCCGCGGGGTCCTCCGGGTAACGCCGAACCCCGCAAAAAGGTTCTTCCGCGGCCGCAATCGCAGGGAGTAGGCGAGGACCTCAAGGGAACAGATGGCACGAGACCTGGACGCCCGGCGCGACGGTCTTCAAGGTGGGCTCCTCGAAGTCATGGAGCACGACCTTCGCGCCGTCGCCCACTCGCTTGATGGACTGGATGGCCTTGAGAGCGCGATGCTCCTCCGCCTTGGCCGCGATGAGCTCCCGCAGCCACGCTTCGAAATCGGGTTGGGCGTGGGGCCACACGATCGTGTTCGGCCCCTGGACTCTGGCGGACTCCAGATGTGCCAACGCCTCGCCCTTCGCGATGTCCCGGAGGGAATCCAGGACCTCGTCGGAGGTCCAGCCGCACCGCTCGAAGGCGAGGGGGCACCGAGGATGGAAACGGCATCCCGGAGGGATGTCCGACGGATCCGGGCGCTCCCCCTTGAGAATCATCCGCTCGTGGCGGCGGTCGGGGTCCGGCATGGGGACGACAGAGATCAGCGCGTTCGTGTACGGATGCCGGGGATGGGCGATCAGCTCTTCGGTCGGACCTTCCTCCACGATCTTCCCCAGGTACATGACGCCGATGCGGTCCGCGATGACCCAAGCGAGCGACAAGTCGTGCGTGATGAAGAGATAGGTAAGCCCGCGCTTCTGCCGCAGATCGAGCAGGAGCTCGATGATCTCCGTCCGGATGGACACGTCGAGCATGGAGACCGGCTCATCGGCCACGAGGAACTCGGGCTCGAGCACGAGGGCACCCGCGATGGAGACGCGCTGCCGCTGACCGCCCGACATCTCATGCGGGAAGCGGAGTATGTAGTCCCTGGGAGGGCGCAATCCGGCGTCCTCGAGCGCCTGGTGCACCCGGGCCTCCGTCTCGGCACGGCTCCGGGTGATCCGGTTCACGAGCAAGGGCTCCGCCACGATGTCGTAGACCGTGTGACGCGGGTTCAGGGACTCGTACGGGTCCTGGAAGATGATCTGGAGCTTCGTCCGCAGGGCGCGCAGATGATCCGTGACGACGCCGTGCCGCCGGTCCCAGAAGCGGTCGAACTCCTGGGCTGCATACCACGCCGCGCCGAGCGCGAAGAGCACTTCGAACACCGCAACGAACAGCGTGGGGTTCTGCAGGAGGACGACGTAGGCTCCCAGGACGGATGCGAGATCGGTCGGGGCGCCGACCGCGCCTTGCGCCGCGCCGACGGCGAGAATCTGGGTCGCCACGCTCGCGGGAATCGAACCGAGTCCGAGGGCGAGCGGGATCCGACGGCTCACCTTGACCCACGGGACCGTCCCGGCGAAACCAGTGACCAGCCCCAGAATCACGTAGGCGAGCACCTCAGCAGCCCCGGCCCCAATGACCCGCAGCCCCAGAATCACGCCGAAGGCGGCGAGAATGCCCACGACGGCACCCGCCGCGGCGAAAAGCACATGCCGCACGTAGTCCAAGGACCGCCGGTGCACCGTCTCCTTATAGCTGAGGGACCGCCGCTCCCGGAAACCTTCGAGCGTCGCCTTGTCCGAGGTCTGCCGCGCCCGCTCATAGTCCGCGAGCTCAGCGAGCGTGGGATTCAGGAAGACATCGCCACCCGTGGGCTCCACGAGGCGGAGAATCCCTTTGCCCGTGGTCGTCTTGCCGCAGCCGCTCTCGCCCACAAGGCAGTAGATTTCCCCCTTGCCGATCGTGAGGTCGATCCCGTCCACGGCGCGGACGTTGCCGGGATTACTCCGCCGAAGGGCCTCCAGGAAGCCGCGCCGCTTCTGGAACCAGACTTGGAAGTTGCGCAGCACCAGGTAGGGCTCGCGTTCGGTCATGTGGGTCGCTCCGTGGTGTTCAGGTGGCAGGCTGCGCAGTGTCCGTCCCCCACGGAATCCAGCGAGGGCTCCTGCTCCTGGCAGAGTTGCCAAGCGAACTTGCAGCGCGGGTGGAAGTGGCATCCGGTAGGCGGATTAATCAGGCTCGGGATGTCGCCCGGGATGTAGGCGGGGAGCGCCCGCGATCCCTTGATGTCCGGGAACGCGCCAATCAGATCCCTCGTGTACGGATGCCGCGAGTTCTTGAACACGTCTCGAACGCTGCCCGTCTCCACGATCTTTCCCGCGTACATAATCGCCATCTGGTCGCAGGTCTCCGCCATGACGGAGAGGTCGTGGGAGATGAGGATCATGGACAGCCCGAGTTCCCGTTTCAACCGCTCCAACAGTTCCAGAATCTGCGCCTGGATCATGACGTCGAGTGCGGTGACCGGCTCGTCCGCGATGACGATCTTGGGGTTGCATGCGAGGGCCATCGCGATCATCACGCGCTGCCGCATGCCGCCGGAGAATTCGTGGGGATATTCCCGGGCGCGATCCTTGTGGATGCCCACGAGCTCCAGGAGCTCCCCGACGCGCTTGTTCGCGACCTCCTCGTCCACCTTCTCGTGGAGGATGATGGGCTCCGCGATCTGGTCCCCGACCCGCTTGACGGGATTCAGGGCGTTCATCGCGCCTTGGAAGATGATCGAGATATGCTGCCACCGCACCTGGCGGAGCTGGCCCTCCGTGAGCTTCACGAGGTCATGACCCTGGTAGTCGATGCTGCCATCCACGATCTGGCCGTTCTTCGGCAGGAGGCGCATGATGGACAGGGCGGCCGTCGTCTTGCCACAGCCGCTCTCCCCCGCGAGGCCGAGGGACTCACCCTCTCCGAGGGAGAAGTTGATTCCATCCACCGCGCGGACCATGCCCTCTTGGGTTCTGAAGTGGACCTTGAGGTCTTTCACCGTCAGAAGCGGCACCTGACGCCCCCGTTCCCCACATGCGAGCCGTGCGACATGGCCGTTCCCGCGTCATGCGGATGGTCCCATGCGGGAACCGCCATACTCGGGGATGGAGGGCGTTTTATAAAGGTTTTCTCGAACGGTTTCTTGAGGACGGCCTAATGATTTCCATAGGTCGCACCCAAGGTGCCCCGCCCTTCCCGGCTATCGTTGCGCAGCCGGCGATTCTCGGTGTCCGGCAGCCCCTGGTTCGGCTTGGCGAAACGCCAACCGCATGGGCGACTCACTTGCAGCCCCCTGCCGAACGGACGGTGGCAAGGGCGGCGGCCGGGAATTCAGCTACGACCTGAGCCCTGCGCCATTCGAGTGGGCCGCGGCAGCGGCGGCGGCGATGGACCTCACGATACCCTGGTAGCCCGTGCAACGGCACAGATTGCCGGAGATGGCAACCCGGATGTCGTCCTCCGTGGGCGCCGGATTCCGCTGGAGGAATGCGTACGCGGAGAGGACGACGCCGGGCGTGCAGTAACCGCACTGGAGGCCGAGGTTCTCGCGGAACGCCTCCTGCAGAGGGTGCAGGCGTCCCGGGGAGCCCAGACCTTCGATCGTGGTCACGTCGGCCCCGTCGGCCTGGACCGCGAGCACGGAGCACGACTTCACCGGGTGACCGTCCAAGAGGACCGTGCAGGCACCGCACTGGCTCGTGTCGCAGCCCACGTGCGCCCCCTTGAGGTGCAGGTCGTTTCGCAGGAAGTCCACAAGGAGAACGCGCGGCTCCACGCGCCGCTCGTAGCGGGCCCCGTTGACAGTCATAGCAATCGGAATGCCTCGGGCCCGGGACGGACGCGACGGAGTCCGTTTCTTCTTGGTGGCGCGCTTGCGTCGAGGAGGCATCCCATCACCCTCGCGCGCGTTCCGCGGCCGCCTCAAGCGCTTGCCGAGTGAGGATCCGCACCATGGCCCGCTTGTACTCCGCACTGCCGTGGAGATCCGAGACGGGCTGCGCATCCTCCGAGGCGAGGCGCGCCGCCTCGCCCAGCGAAGGCACGTTCGCGGGCTTTCCCGTCAGGTAGGTCTCTGCGCCCGCCGATCGGAACGGGACGGGACCCACGGCGCCGATTCCCACACGCGCTCCCGCAACGGCACGGTCCTCCCGCAAGTGGAGGTGCGCCGACACCGCGACGGTGGCGAAGTCCCCCGTCTTTTGCTTGAGCTTCTTGTAGGCCCCGCCGCTCCTGCCCGTCGATTTCGGGATGCGGATTTCCGTGAGCAACTCGTTCGGCTCGAGGGCCGTGGTGAAGGGATCCTGGAAGAAGCCGTCCACAGACAGGGTCCGGGTGCCCTTCGTGCTCGCGACGACGAGGGATGCGTCGCAGGCCAGCAGCGCGGTACCCCAGTCCGCCGCGGGATCCGCATGGGCGAGCGAGCCGCCAATCGTGCCAAGGTTACGAACCTGAGGATCCCCCAGGACCTTCACGACATCCGCGAGAAGCGGGTACCGGTCCCGGACGAGGGAGGATTCCTCGAACTCCCGGTGGCGCGTCATGGCCCCGATGCGGAGCGAGTCGCCGTCCTCCCGAATGCCCGACAGGCCGGGGATGCGGCCGACATCGATCAGCAGACGCGGGGAGGCCAATCGCAGCTTCATCAACGGGATGAGGCTCTGACCGCCCGCGAGAATCTTGGCGTCTTCCCCCCGCTTCTCGAGGAGACGGACCGCTTCGGACACGGACGACGCCCGAACGTACTCGAACGCGCGGGGCTGCATGGGCTCCGTCTCCGGCGGGTTCATTCGGGAGTCCCGTATAACCCTTTCCCGCTTCCTGATACTCTAGGCGTCCCGAAATCCACCTTGCGACGCACCCACGGGCGGCGGTTCAGAATTCCTTCGGGAAGCTGCGCGCCGTCAGGACGATCTTGTTCAGCGGACCCATCAAGCCCATGACATCGGACATGGAACCCGCTAGGCGGATTTTCCCCTGCTGGATCAGCCGGTCCATCTCCGCCTCGCCCTTGCACAGGCTCACCCAGTCATCGTAGTGGCCCTCAAAGCGGTACTCCGCGCGCGTCTTCGGGGTCGCTTCCGCGGTGGAGACCTTGCCCTTAGCCACCGCGATGAGGAAGGAGCGCTTCTTGTCGCTGGCGCGGCACACCATGCGGAACGTCTGCCTCGCCATGGCCTTGCCCCAGTCGGCGTCCGCGTTGAGCCGCCGGGCAAGCTCCTCGAAGAACTCCTTCGTGTAGAACTGGATCATGGGACGCGCCGCTCCACCCATGCCTGTCCGAGCCAAGTACCCTTTGTCCGGTGGTCTATCGAGGGATACATACCGTTTATTCGGAGGTCCCAAAGGCTCAGCCCACGCTTGCCTCCAAAACATGCCGCAGGGCGCGGCGCAGGTGCTGGCTCACCGCGTTGCGGCTCAGCCCCGTGAGCTCCGCGATCTTGCGGAGGTCCACCCGCGAGGGGATGTCGAAGTACCCGAGGTTCCAGGCTAGGCTGAGGACCTCTCGCTGGCGGGCGGTGAGACCGCCGGCGGTCTCGGTTCCGCCCCGGAGCGTGGATCGGCTCTTCAGCTCGAACTGGATCCCCAGGTTCCCGAGCAGTTGGAACACGCGCTTCTCGGACGCCGCATCCGCGAGGAAGGAAAGGGTCGCGCGGTCCCTCCCGATCACGGTCGGCGTCGTGGGGGTGACCCCCGCACCCAGTTCCTCGAGAAGATCCTCGAGGATTCCCGGGTTCTCCTGTCGCAGGAGGGCGGTGTAGGTCCGACCGTCGGAGCCCACCTCGACGATCTCGAAGTCACGGAGCCCATATCGGTGACGCAGCGCCTCCCGCTGCCGTGCGATCTCGTCCCTCGACCTCGGCGGTCCCGACCGCGTGACCCGGACGAGGAGCATGCGCTCGCGCGGCTGGAACGCGTACACGCGCAGGATCTCGACGGACTCGTTGTGGCGGAAGAAGGCGCGAGGCAGGAGCCCCGCCTCGACGAGCGGACGGCTCGGGAGATCGAGGCTAATCCTCGAAAGGGCCATAGATTACCCGTAATCGTCCGGATACTTATAGAACCCGGACTTGGGAAGCCGGAAGGCCGGACCATGGAAACCCTCTTCGACAAGTCGTCTCCGGTGCGCCGCCTCCCGTCGGAGGCCTGGGAGAAGGGAATCGGACCCGGAATCGTGGACAAGAAGATCATGGGACCCAGCGACAGCAACTTCATGCTCATGGGGATCGCGAAGATGGAAGCGGGGGTGCACTCGCCACCCCACCGGCACTGCTACGCACAGATCTTCTATTTCCTCGAGGGCCGCGGCCAGGTGGTGCTGGACGATCAGCCCCCCATCGACGTGGGGCCCGGCGACGTCGTCCGCATGATCCACGGGGAGACACACACGGTGATCAACCCCGGGCCGGACCCGCTCACGTTGCTCGAAGTCCGCGTCCTCCGGAAGGAACAGACGGAGTGGGACTAGTCCGATGGCCTCGTTGGGGATCTGGTGGAAGGCGACGCAGCCCCACTCCTTCGTCGCCTCCGCGGTCGGCGTGTTCCTGGGTGCCGCCATCGCCTACGACCGTGCCGGGGCCTTCGACCTGCCTGCGTTCCTTGCGACCCTGGCCGGCGTCATCCTCCTCCAAGCCGCCACGAACATGAGCAACGACACGGTCGACTACCTGAACGGCGTGGACAACCTCCCGCCGCACCTGGTGAGCCCGTTCACGGGCGGAGCCCGCGTGCTCCCGGAGCGACAGCTGCCCGTGGCCGCGCACCGCCGGGCCTGGATCGCTCTGTATGCGCTCGGCGCGCTCATCGGCCTCGTACTCGCGCTGACCCGCCCCAACGGATGGCTCTTGATCGTCCTGGGACTCATCGGGGGCGCGTTCGCGGTGTTCTACACGTTGCCGCCGTTCGCCCTCCAGTACCATGGCCTCGGGGACCTGGCCGTCGGGGTCGTATTCGGGCCCATCGTCACCCTGGGGTCCTATGCGGTGCAGACCGGCGCCCTCTCGACGGAGGCGCTCCTCGCGTCGATCCCCCTGGGAATCCTCGTGGCCGCGTTCCTCTTCGTGAACGAGATGCCGGAGCACGAGACGGATCCGCGAGGCGGCAAGCGCACGATCCCGGCCCGGATCGGCCTCGAGCGGTCGTACCGGTTGTACGTGGCCATGGTCGCGGCCGTCTTGGCGCTCCTCGTCGCCTTCGTGGCGGTCGGCGGGATGCCGTGGATCGCCCTCCTGGGCCTGGTCTCGGTTCCGCCGCTCCTCAAGTCGATCCGTGTGCTCCGCGCGTACTACCGCGAGTACCCGCGGCACATGCCCGCGAACGCGGGGACCATCCAAGCGGTGCTGTTCTTAGGCATCGGCCTGACCTCGGCATACCTACTGCTCCCTCTCCTCTAGGCCGCTGCGCAACCTCGATGACACCACGAGGCGGTGCTTCAGGACATCCCAGCGGTCTTGGGCGTTCGCCGCCGTTTCACGTAGTTACACGAAATCCGAAGACCGGCGGTGTCGCGCTAGGCCGCGTTTTCATGCAATTACACGAAACGCCGATCGCCTGAAGCAAAGGGACTCCGAGTTTCATGCAAATACACGAAACTCAGCCTATGGCGGCAGGGATCGCCTCATGGTCGACACGGAGTGCCGTCAGACGCGAGTCGATCGTGCTCAGGAGGCCCGAAGGAACGAACAGAACAGATTGGCCGAGGTAGCGGACCCCATCTCGCTCGACGAAGCCGGGGTAGTGATATAAGCGTCCCTTCACGTGCACCGTCTCCCCGAAGGCGAATCGCCGGAGCTTCTCGGCCGCCGCTCGATCCGAGCTGTCCACATCCCACGTCACGATGAAGCCGAACGCGTGGCCTGTCAGTCTTCCCCGGCGCACCCTCCTCATCGCCGCCCTTCGTTTCATGTAATTACACGAAACGCGTCCGGCGACATGACCTTCCC
>CAZJIP010000086.1:0-9449 GCA_964546105.1 uncultured Methanomassiliicoccales archaeon | reverse complement strand
ATGGTGAACAGGGGAGCCAGCTCGCCTTCGGGGGCCACGGTCTCCCACTTCGATCGGTCGAAGTGAGCCAGGTCGTCGTACCGCTTCGCCAAGATCAGATCCACGATCTCCGTCTCGATCCGTTGCCCCTCGGGCCACGCCTCGGTCTCGGAGAGGCCGAAGCGGTCGAGGCGGTGGGTGATGGACCCCGTGCTCACGAACGCAACGCGTTTCGAGGTGGCCGCGACGGCGTCGCGGATCGCCGCGCCCCAGGCCCGGTGGTCCTCGGGTGGGAGGTACGTGATGGAGAGGGGGACCACGGGGACGTTCGCGTCGGGGAACACGTTCATGAGCGGCGCCCAGGCTCCGTGATCGAGCCCGTGCTCCGTGGTCAGGTCCACGTCGAGATGGCGGCGTCTCCCTGCCTCGACGAGCGCACGGGCCAGAGCCGGGTCGCCGGGCGGCTCGTACTTGAGGCCGTACAGGGAGCGCGGGAAGCCGCTGAAGTCGTAGATCTGCCGCGGACGGTCGGACCCTTGGACGTAGAACGTCGGCGTGAGCCAGTGGGGCGTGGACACCAGGATGGCGTCCGGACGGACGCGGCGGGAGACGTCGAGGCCCCGAAGCGCGGCCACGGTCTCCCGGCCGATTCCGCCGAAGACCGCGGGGTCGATCAGGTTGGGCGCATTGGGGACGAAGAGTCCGTACACGAGCGGCATGGTGGTTCTTGGCAGGCCAGAACGGCCGTCCTATTTGGCCTTCCGACTCCCCGGAATCGAAGCATGGGACCGTCCGGGGAACGGAAGATTGACTATCGCACATCCCCATCCCTTCCGCGGGGAGTCGGATGAACTGCGAACACTGCAGGGCGGAGCTGCCCCCGGGCGCGGGCACCTGCCCGGCGTGCGGCCAGGCGGTGGGCATGCTGACCAAGACGGGCGATGTGGCCGAACGGACGGGCGAGGCCGCCGTGGACGTCGGCAAGAAGGTCGGCAAGGGGGCCCTGAGGCTGGGAGGCAAGGGACTCTCCGCGGTCGGGGGACTCGCCAAGAAGGCGGGCAAGAAGGCCGAGGAAGCCGGCGAGGAGAAGAAGTAGCGGGAGCCGCCGGAACCGAGGGAAAGGGGGAAGCGGCAGAGGGGAATTGAACCCCCGACCGGCGCCTCTTTGTCCCCGGTCCGAGCGGGGCCGGCGATACCAAGGCGCCGCTATACCACTAAGCCACTGCGGCAGCGGACCCGCCTAACGACGCGCGTTACTTATCGCTATCGGTAGCGCGAGGTGCGCGGGGCCCGGTCCCGCGCGGTCCATACAACCGTTTCCTCAGCTTGAAACGCCCGCCCTCCGCTGCGTCCCCCATGCGCCTTTCGGCCTTGATACGGTCCCGTCGCAGCATCCGCGCCTTCACGGGGGACCCCGTTCCGGATTCCCTGATCCGGGAACTCGTGGATCTCGCGACGTGGGCCCCGTCCGCGGGGAATCTCCAGGCCCGCGACTTCGTCGTCGTGCGGAGTGCGGATGTACGGCGTGCGCTCGCCCGCGCAGCGGATCAGACGGAGCTTGAGCAGGCGGACGCGGTGCTCGTGGTCTGCACGAATCACCGCCGCATCGGGAAGTACGGGGCGCGGGGACGGGAGCTGTTCAGCGTACAGGATGCCGCGGCGGCCACGCAGAACTTCCTCCTCGCGGCCCACGACAGCGGCCTCGGGGCCGTGTGGATGGGTTCGTTCGACGAGGAGGCGGTGCGCAAGACCCTGCGAATCCCGGGCTACGCCCGTCCCGTGACGCTCGTGGCCGTCGGGTGGCCGGCGGAGAAGCCCGCGCCGCCCGAGCGGCTGCCCCTGGACGAAGTCCTTCACCAGGAGCGTTGGTGAGGCGGGGCGGAACACTCAAGTAACGCACCTTCCTTGGACGCCCGTCATGAAGACGGCCCTCTCGTCCTTCGACCTCCGGGCCCTCGTGGCGGAGTGGCAGGACCTGGTCGGAGGCTACCTGGACAAGGCGTACCAGCGGGAGGACGAAGTCATCTTCCGCATCAACGTACCGGGGAGGGACCGGGTCGAGCTCTACTCCAAGTCGGGGACGTGGCTGTGCCTCCACGAGGTGGAGGACAAGCCGGAGACGCCGCCTGCCTTCGCCCAGACCCTGCGACGGCTGCTCGACAACGCGCGGATCACCGCGGTGGAGCAGAGGGGGTTCGACCGGATCGCGATCGTGTCCGCGGAACACAGCGGGGAGACCTTGCGGATCGTGTTCGAACTGTTCGGCAAGGGCAACCTGGTCGTCCTCCGCGGGGACACGACCCTGGCCTGCCTCACGCCCCAGACGTACAAGGGTCGCGTCGTGCGACCCGACGAGCCGTATGGCTTCCCGCCCGCCGGGGTGGACCCCCTGGAGCTGGACCGCGCCGCGTTCGGCACCACGATCCGCGGCGCCAAGGGGCAGGTGGTCCGCGTCCTCGCGAGCATCCTGAACCTGGGCGGCCAGTACGCCGAGGAGCTGTGCCTCCGCGCGGACGTGGACAAGGGCACCAAGGTGAAGGACCTCGCGGACGCCCAGATCGACGCGCTATACACGGCGCTCAACAACGTGGTCGTGGCCATCGACCAAGAGCGGCGGCCGGCGGTGGTCTCCCAGGACGGCCACGCCGTGGACGCGACGCCGGTCGACCTGGTCCAGCATGCGGGCGCGGAGCGGCAGGAGTTTTCCACCTTCAACGCGGCCTTGTCGCACTACCTGGCCGTGGCGGAACCGGCGGCGGCCCAGGTGGACGAGATCGCCTCGAAGTACGAGCGCCGCATCGCCCAGCAGGAGGAGACGCTCAAGGGCCTCCGCGAGGACGTCGTCCGGCTCGAGGCCCAGGCCCTCTTCCTGTACGGTCATTACGCGGTCTTCGACGAACTCCTCAAGGCCATCCGCGAGGGCAAGGACCCGCCGGAGAATGCGCAGGTGAAGGCGGTGGACCGCAAGGAGCGCACGGTCACCGTGGCCATCGCCGACTTCGACGCCATCGTCCTCGCGTACGAGAAGGACGTGACCGCGAACGCGCAGGCGCTGTACGATCGGAGGCGGGAGGCCCAGCTCAAGCTGCAGCGCGTCCAGGAGGCCATCGAGGCCACCCGGAAGGAGATGGAGACGGCGCGGAAGAAGGCCGTCAAGGTGGCCAAGCGGCCGCGGCTCAAGGGCACGAAGGCCATGTGGTTCGACGCCTACCGCTGGACGTTGTCCTCGGAGGGCTTCCTGATCCTCGGCGGACGCGACGCGCGGACGAACGACCAGCTGGTAAAGAGGCACCTCAAGGACGGGGACCGCTACGCCCACGCGGACCTCCACGGCGCCCCGTCCACGGTCGTCAAGGAGGGATCGCAGGCGGGCGACGCCACGTTGCGGGAGGCGTGCGAGTTCGCCCTCGTGTACAGCAAGGCATGGTCCGCGGGCCTCGCGAGCGGCAGCGCCTACTGGGTCCTGCCCGAGCAGGTCTCCAAGCAGGCGGAATCCGGGGAGTTCCTGCCGCGGGGCGCGTTCGTGATCCGCGGCAAGCGGAACTACGTCCACGACCTGCCGGTGCGGATGGCCGTGGGCCAGGTGGACGTCGAGGGGCACCGGAAGATCATGGGCGGGCCCGTGTCCGCCGTCACGGCCCGGTCCGCGAAGTATGTTGTGATCTCTCCGGGGAAGGAGGACCGCGAGCGCACGGCCAAGCGGCTCGCAGCGGCGTTCGAGGTGCCCATCGAGGAGATCGTCCGCGCATTGCCGCCGGGCGGGCTCGCGGTCGCGGAGGCCGTGGGCGTCACCCTTTGACCGTGCGTTGTCGGACCTTGGTCCGCAGATTCCCGCGTTGTACATAAAGAAACAATAAAGGTCCCGCGACCCATACCGCCCCTCGCCGAGCTGCGGGGGTGCGAGGATGCATACGAGTTCTCTCGTCGTGACGTTGCCCGAGGACGACCGTCCCACGAAGTGGTACAACATCCAGGCCGATCTCCCGGAGCCCCTCCCGCCGCCCAAGGACCCCGAGGAGGGCCCGTCCCGGATCCAGCTCCTCCCGGAGCTCCTGCTCGGGGAGTGCCTCCGTCAGGAGAACTCCACGGAGCGCTGGATCGCCATCCCCGAGGAGGTCCAGGAGCTGTACCTCCAGGCGGGGCGCCCGCGGCCCCTGGTCCGCGCGCGGCGGCTCGAGCAGAAGCTGGGGACGCCCGCCCACCTGTACTACAAGGCGGAGTTCTACAGCCCGACGGGCAGCCACAAGGTGAACACGGCCCTCGCGCAGGCGTACTACGCGCGGAAGGAGGGGTACGAGCGGCTCACGACGGAGACGGGCGCGGGCCAGTGGGGCACGGCCCTCGCGTACGCCGCGAGCCTCGTCGGACTAAAGACGACAATCTACTGGGTGCGCGCGGTGCACGACTGGAAGGCGCAGCGGCGCCTGTTCATGAAGCTCTACGGCGCCGAGGTGTATGCCTCGCCGAGCGACCACACCGCCACGGGTCGCGCGCTGCTGAAGGAAGACCCCCACCACCCGGGCTCCCTGGGCATCGCGGTCTCCGAGGGCCTCGAGGACGCCCGCGGTGACGACAAAGCAATCTATTGCCTCGGCTCCGTCTTGAACCACGTCCTCCTGCATCAGACGGTCATCGGCTTAGAGACGAAGCGGCAGTTCGAGCGCTTCGGCGAATATCCGGACGTCATGGTCTCGTGCCTCGGTGGCGGCTCGAACTTCGGCGGCTTCACGCTGCCCTTCTTCGCGGATGCGATCCACGGCAAGCCGATCACGTTCATCGCCGCGCAGAGCGAGGCCGCGCCGAACCTCCAAGGCGAGTACCGCTACGACTTCGCGGACCACGCGGAGATCACGCCGCTCCTCAAGATGTACACCCTGGGCCACCACGCGGAGATGCATCCGATCCGCGGCGACGGCCTGCGGTACCATGGAGCCGCGCCCATCCTCTCCTTCCTGCGGCACCTGGGCTACCTAGACACGGTCGCCTATCCCGCGGACGAGCGGCACGTCTTCGAGCGCGCGCGGACCTTCGTGCAGACCGAGGGATTCCTCCCCGCGCCGGAGAGCGCGTACAGCATCGCCTGCGCGATGGACGAGGCGGTGAAGTGCAGGGAGAGCGGTGAGAGGAAGGTCATCGCCTTCAACATCAGCGGCCACGGCTTCATGGACATGGAGGGGTACTCGGAGGTCCTCGGCCTCTGAGGCGTCCGCCGAGACACCACCATATCACCTTTTCGGGGGCATGCCGGAGGACCCTTACGCCAAGTTGATAAGGGACATCCGCATAAAAACGGTCCCAGTGAAACGTGGGGTGTGGATTCCATGGGAGCACGTCTCCGCCTCCTCCTGCTCTTCGCGGCCCTGACCGCGGTCTTCGTCGTCTTCGGTTGGGCCATCGGCGCCGTCTTCTTCGCCGACCCGGTCACGAGCGTGATCCTCTTCCTGATCCTCGCGACGGGCATGAACGTGATCAGCTACTTCCTGTCGGACCGGATGGTCCTCTGGTCCTATCGAGCCAAGATGATCACGGAGGACCAGGCCCCCGACCTGTTCCGGATCGTCCGCCAGGTCGCCCAGCAGGCGAACATCCCCATGCCGCGCGTGGCCGTCATCCCCACGCAGACGCCCAACGCGTTCGCCACAGGCCGCAACCCGAAGCACGCGGTCGTCGCGGTCACCCAGGGCATCCTGGGCATCTTGACCGAGGACGAGCTGCGCGGCGTGCTGGCCCACGAGGTCTCTCACGTGCGGAACCGAGACATCCTTGTCATGACGGTCGCGGCCACGATTGCAGGGGCTATCTCCTACCTCGCCCAGATCGCCCTGTGGAACACGATACTCGGCGGCGGACGCAACCGGAATGCCTCCGGGGGTGAGATGGCCATTGCGTTCATCGGAATGATCCTCGCGCCCATCGCGGCCATGCTCGTCCAGCTTTCCATCAGCCGCAGCCGGGAGTACAAGGCGGACTACAGCGGCGCGAAGACGATCGGCCAGCCGCTCGCGCTGGCGTCGGCCCTGCAGAAGCTGGAGGCCGAGAACAAGCGCCGCCCCCTGCGCTTCGGCAGCCCGTCGTCCCAGGGCCTCTTCATCGTGAACCCCTTCAGTGCCACGAGCTTCACGCGCCTGTTCAGCACGCACCCGCCCATCCAGGAGCGCATCCGGCGCCTCCAGGACTTGGCCCGAGGGGTGGACGACTACTGAGGGTGCTCAGCCGAACTCGTGCCCGACGTGCCGGCCTGCGCGGGAATCGAGGTCGTGGATCCGTTCGCGGACGGCAAGGTTGGGCTCCAGGACCTCCCACTCCTCCAGGTAGTTCCGGTCCTTGCAGACGACCGTCGCCCGGCCGTTCTTCACTGTCCGGATCTGGAGGTTGAGGTCCCCGCCGCCCTCCGGGCCCTCGTAGAGCGTGTAGAAGCCCAGGAAGTGCCCCACGATCTCCTCGAAGCCCTGCTGGGGATAGAAGAAGCGGAACCGGACGCGGTCCCCGGGATAGAGGTCCATCTGGTCCAGGATCTTGTCGTCCAGGATCTTGGCGTCCTTGAGGATCTGTCGTTCCTCGGAGACCTCGTCACGCGCTTCGGCCATGGTCGTCGCAGGAGCCACAGCAGCCCTTTCTATTAAACCCGATGGCGGGTCAGAGGATGGGCAGGTACTTCTCGAGCTCGTAGTCCGTCACGTGGACGCGGTAGTCGTCCCACTCCTTGCGCTTGATGTACAGCCAGTGCGGGAAGACGTGAGAGCCGAGCGTCTCGCGCATGAGCTCGGACTTCTCGAACTCGTCCAGGGCCTCCTCGAGGCTCCCCGGTAGGGATCCGATGCCCAGCTTGCGGCGCTCCGCCGCAGTCAGGGCGTAGATGTCCGTCTCCACGGGCTCCGGCGGGTCCAGCTTTTTCGAGATTCCGGCGAGGCCCGCCGCGACCATGACGGCGTACTGGAGGTAGGGGTTGCCAGCGGAGTCTGGGTTCCGGACCTCCATCCTCGTGCGCATGCCGCGGCCCTGGGGGATGCGGACCATGGCGGAGCGGTTCTTGTTGGCCCAAGAGATGTACACGGGCGCCTCGTAGCCGGGAACCAAGCGCTTGTAGCTGTTCACCCAGGACGCCAGGACGGCGCAGTTCTCCCGCGCGTGCGCCAGGATCCCCGCGAGGTAATGGAGCATGAGCTCGGACATCTCCCATTTCGCGGTGGGGTCGTAGAAGGCGTTCTCGCCCTCCGGGGTAATCAGGCTCTGGTGAACGTGCATCCCCGTCCCGTTGACGCCGAAGATGGGTTTGGGCATGAACGTCGCATGAAGGCCGTGCTGGAGCGCGACCGTGCGGATCAGGTGCTTCAGGAAAAGCACGCGGTCCGCGGAGGCCATGGCGTCCGCGTAGCGCAGGTCGAGCTCGTGCTGGCCCGGGGCGACCTCGTGGTGGGTCGCCTCCACGTCGAAGCCCATCATGTTGCCGTAGAAGGCGGACTGCTTGCGGACCATCTCTCCCGCATCGACGGGGAGCTGCTCGAAATAGCGACCGTTGTCGCTCGGCACGTTCGTCGGGCGGCCGTCAGCCCCGATCTTGAACAGGAAGAACTCGTACTCGGGGCCCGTGTGGGGCACGTAGCCCATCTCCCGGGCGTGCTTGATCACGCGCTCCAGGACGTACCGCGGATCCCCCGCGAACCGGTTCCCCTTGGAGTCGTAGATGTTGCAGACGATCCCCGCGGTCCGCAGGTCGCCGCTCGTCCAGGGGTACACACGGAACGTCTCGGGCACGGGGTGGGCCCGCATGTCGCTCTCCTCGATGGTCGCGTAGCCCACGACGCTCGAGCCGTCGAAGACGACGCCCTCGTTGAAGGCCCGCTCGAGCTTGGAGATCGGGATCGTGACCGTCTTCACGAATCCCACGAGGTCCATGAACGTGATCTGGATGAACTGGACCTTCTCGCGCTTCGCAACCTCCAGGACTTCCGTCTTCGGGTCGTCGTCGGCCATCCCCATCCTCCTGCGGTTTGCGCGAGCGATGGGCGAGTGGTCCATAAAGGTTCTGCCGGGGTTGAACCTACTTCGGCGGCTTGCGGTGGACGATCCCGAACAGGGCATAGGACGTGCCCCAGGCGTACAGGACGCCCATCGCGAGAAGGAGCCCGAGACCGGTCATCCCGAGGAACGTCCCGACGCCCGCGGCGCCGGCGAAGGTGGCGGCATACGAGAGGACGACCAAGGCGAGGCCGGCGTTCGCCAACACGAAATCCACGCGGGTCACGCGACGCGAGACCTTCAGGCCCATGGAGGTGAACGGCGGAAGGACCTCGTGGGTCACACCGAAGATCTCGAAGCCCGCGAAGCCGAGCAGGTTGATCCACCCGTGGGCGGGCGCCCATTGCAGCGTGGCACGGGACGCGATGCCAAAGAGACTCGCGAACGCGACCCCGAGGATGAGCCAGAGGCCCGCGGTGGCGTTGAAGGCGGAGGCGGGCCGCCGGTGCTCGCTGCGGTTCCAGATGTCGAGCACGAGGACCGCGAATAGGAACGCGGCGGTGGCCTCGAAGACCGCGGCGACGGTGAAGACGACCTCGACCGACGGAGAGCCGAGGAACGGCATGGTCAGCGCGACCAGGGCGGGACCGGGCAGTGCCATGGCCGTGATCACCTTGGCCACGCGGAGGTTTGGGACCGCATCCGTGAACCGCGGGAAGAGGTGGAAACCCACGCCGAACACCATGAGGACGATGAAACCCAGCGTGTACAGGTGGAAAAAGGAGAACCAGTGCTCCGATGCGAAGGGGACCAGCGGCGTGTCGGAGGGCGAGGCCAGAAGAAACCCGATGGATGCCGCGATCAGGTACAGCACCGCTGCGCTCGTCATCGGGATCCCGAGCACGTCCATGGAGTGGAACTCGGGACGCTTTCCCTGAGGGCGGACGGGGAGCTTCTCGGAGCGGAGGGTCATGAGGATCCAGAGAAGGAACAGGAGCGTGCCGGACAGCCAGAGGAGGAGGCCGACGAATTCGAGAATCGGATTGACCGTCGGACTGACTAGGAGCAGGGCCACGCCCGCGATGGCCACGGACACTTGAAGGAATGCGCCGCGGCCGCTCCATAGCTCCCGCCCCGAATACAGGGGGATGAATTGCTGGGCCATCCCCATGATCATCAGGCCGATGAAGCCGAGTGCGGGCAGGTAGAGTTCCCAGTCCGTGCCGGACAGCGCCGCGGCCAGGGTGGGGTAGCCGGCGAACGCCGCCGAAGTGCGGACGAGGGAGGAGGCAATCCAGAGCGCGAGGTACGCCATGCTGGCCACGAGGGCGACTCGGATCGACGGATACCGCGTGGTTCCACCCTCGGGCCGAGGCTCGCGCGCAGGGCGGCGTGCTTCCGCAGAGCCTCGCTGCTCGCATGATGCGTCAGCCTATTTCAGCCTGTCCCGAACGGGTTCGTGTGGGTCGGCCTATGCGTCCATGTACCGGTAGAACTCGTAGGGCGAGGGC
>CAZJIP010000085.1:0-9491 GCA_964546105.1 uncultured Methanomassiliicoccales archaeon | reverse complement strand
CCTCGAACATGACCTTCTCCGTCCCGAGCGCGTCCGTGATCTGGGAGACCACGTCCGTGCGCCAAGCCTTCACGTTCTCCGTGATGCCCTCGGACTCGATCATAATCAGGTAGGCGCCCGCCTCGAGGAATCGCTTCGCGGCATGGATGGCGCGCCCGGGGTCGCGCACGCCCGCCTCCTCGAGCTCCTCGACGCTCGTCTCCCCGCCGGCGCCCCACTGGATGCCAACCTCGGGCTTGGGCTTCAGGCCCTCGTCCTTCACACGCTCCACGAGCGCGACCCAGTCGTCGATCGGAATCGAGATGAATCCCGCGGAGAGCTCGAGGATGTCGAAGCCGACGGACTTGACCTCCTCGATGTAGCGGTCGACGGCCGGCTTGCCCTGGGTGAGGACGTACTCGATCCATCCGCCCGTGGACACCTGGACGTCATAGGAGTGCGCGAGATCCAAGAGCTGGGTGAGCGACTTCTTCGGGATCACGCTGAACGAGCCCGCGGCGAACTTGAGCGAGTCCACGTAGTCCCCAGCGGTCTCCAGGACATCCTCTAGATATCGCGGCCCCATGACGGAGTAGTACGGTCCGCGGATCTCCGTGAGGCCTTTGGTCCGCGGCTTGCCCTGCCGATCGTTCCGCTTGACCCAGCCGAACGCCCGCTCCTGCTCGTGCCATGCCTTCGAGGATGCCTTGGGACTCATGTGGACCGCCCCCCGCCGCGCTTCGGAATCTTCGCGAGGAGCCTGAGCAGGTCGGCCACTTGAAGGTTCTCCAGATTGCCGAGGGCTTTCGTGATCTGCCTCCGCAGGGATTCGGAGGCGAATGGCGATGCCAGAGCGTGGAACTTGGCTTCCGCGGTGGCCCAGGACATCGGGCGTGTGACGAAGCCCTCGTAGTCCCGCTTCTCCTTCTCGAAGGTGTGCCCATCCTTCAGGTGGACCGTGATGTGGCAGGGCATCTCCGCGGGGAAGCGGTCGCTGTACTCCTGCTTGGGCCGCACGACGACCTTGCGATGGAGCTCCTGGATGTCCGAGCGGAGGATACGCTCCTGCGCGTACGCCGCGGGGAGCACGTTCCCGTCGAGGATCGCGGCGGAGACGATGTACTGGAGGCTGTGGTCCGCCTCCTCCTTTGTCTTCACGCCGTACTTGGAGCCTTCCTCCCCGCCCCCGATGATGTTGTAGGCCACGTCGAAGATGTCGATCTCGATCCGGTCGACCTGGTCCCCTTTGAATCCGCTCTCCGCCTTCAGCTCGAGGATGCCCTCCGTGGCCGACTGGGAGTGAACCTCCGCGTTATACCGCTTGACAATCGTGCGCGTGACGCGCTCGAGGTCCTCGCGGGACCAGTCGATGGAGAACTTCCCGGCGATGGCATCCATGAAGCCCTTGTTTCCCTCGAAGACCTCCATGGGTCCTGTGATCCCGTGCTTCGCGAGGAACGCGGCATGGGTGCCGCAGAACCCTGTGTTCGGGTACGCCAGCCCCTTCCAGTTCGAGAGGGTGCCCGTGCGCGTGACCCGCAACGCATTGAACGCGGTCCCGCTGATCGCCACGGCGTTCGCGGTTCGCGCGGCATCGAGGCCGAGGGCCCTCGAAACGCCCGCGGCGACCGCGTAGGACCCCTGGGTGGTGTGGTCAAAGCCCTTAGCGCGCACGGGAGCCACGTCGGTCAGGCGGCACTGGACCTGGTATGCCATCGCTAGGGACAGGAGGAGGTCCCTGCCGCTCCCCTTCACATACTCGGTCGCGGCGAGCATGGCCCCGAGGTTGTCGCTCGGGTGGCAGGTCTCCCCCTTGGTCAGGTAGCTGTCGTTGAAGTCCAGGTACCGCACGAGCGCGCCGTTGTAGAGTGCGGCGCGGTCCGGCGCCGTCTTCGGGCCGCCAATCGTCGTGCAGAGGGGGCGGCCCCCGAAGTCCGCGAGATGGTCCCTCAGTGCCCGGATGGGCCCGCCGTCGAGGGCGCCGATCGCGCAACCGAGTCCGTCCAGGACCCGGAGCTCGAGGGCCTGCACGGCCGCGTCGGAAAGATCGTCGAAGCGCCGTTCGGCGACGAACTCGGCGAGCTCCTGGACCAGGGTCGTGGCCATGACCGCCTCCCGACGGGGACTCTCCCACTCCCGACCCCGCGTATAAGATTGTGCGGCGTCGGGACGAAGGAACTTTAAGGTTGTCTTCACGCATCTCTCGCCGATGGACCTCGACGCAACGGACGCCGCCATCCTCCGTTGCCTCCAGGAGAATGCCCGCGCCTCCCTTCGCACGATCGCCAAGAAAGTCGGCGTGAGCGTGCCCACGGTGAGCTCACGGTTGAGGAACCTGGAGGAGTTGGGCATTGTCCGCGGCTACCGCGTCCTCTTGGACCCCGACCGGCTCGAGGCGACCAGCGTGGCCCTCGTGGTGAAGACCAAGCCGCGGGCCGCGGATGAGGTGGCGCGTCGCATCGCTTCCCGGGAGTGGGCCCGCCGCGTCCTGACAGGGCGCCCCGGCTGGATTCTGGTCGACGTGAGCCTGGCACGCCGGGAGGACCTGGATCTCATCCTGGAGGAGGTCTCGGCCCTCCGCGACGTCGCGGAGGTGCAGGACTACGCCGGCCTGAAGACGCTCAAGGACGAGCCCGCCGTCCTCCCGCCCGACAGGCTCAGAGCGAACGTGCCCTGCTTCGAATGCAAGGGGCCTATCCAGGGCGAGCCCGTGAAGGTCCGCCTCGATGGGCGCTACCACTACTTCTGTTGCCCCACCTGCGAACGGCTGTACCTCGAGAAGTACGGCCGGATCAAGGCGGCCGCACGCAAACCCACGTAAACCTGTCGCGACGGCGATTCGCAAGGGATTCAGGAAACCTTCGTCTGGCCGAAATCATGAGCGTGTTCGGATTCCTGGAATCGACCGACCTCGCTTCGCCGGCGCTGCGGCTGTTCCTCGGCATCCTCTTCTTGTACCACGGGTAGCCCAAGATCAAGAACCCGAAGCAGACCGCACCCTGGGTGATGAGCACGGGCTGGGCGTGGCGTGCCGGGTTCGCCTACGCGTTCACGTTCCTCGAGTTCTTCGGGCAAATCGCGCTCGCAGTGGGATTCCTCACGCGGATCGCGGCCATCCTCTTCGTGCTCCGGATGATCGCCACGACAATCTTCGCCCGGAAGAAGCTGGGTAAGAAGCTCGCGGGAGGCTGGGAGACCGACCTGCTGTTCATGGTAGGGGCCCTCGCCTTGGACCTCCTGGGTGCGGGCGCGTGGTCCGTGGACGCCGTCCTAGGCCTCTAGGGCCATCGGCTTTCGCCCTGCCTCGGACGATACCCATTGAAAGTACAGAGCGTTCTTACGGAGGCATTCGGCTCGTCCGCCGAGCCTGAACCTGCCTCCGGCCCGTTTCCTCAGGGGAGACCCGAGAGGGCGCGCAGCGCGGCCCCGGACCCGCGACCATGAAGATCCTCCTGTCCACGCCTCCGGGCAAGACGACGGAGTTGTGGCCACCCCTGGGCCTCCTGTACCTTGCGTCCAGCCTCCGCGCTCGCGGACGGATGGATGTCCAAGTCCTCGACGCGTTCTGCCGCAACCTGAGCGCGAACGACCTCGTGGCCCGTGCGGTCCGCGAGCGGCCCGACGTCTTCGGGATCAACTGCTCGACCCACACGTTCCTCAGCGCCATCGGAGCGCTGGAGAAGATCCACGCGGCGCTCTCGGAGACTACCCTGGTCATGGGGGGATATCACTCCACCTTCGCCGCGGAGAAGATCCTGCACGACTACCCCTTCGTGGACTACGTGATCAAGGGCGAGGCGGAGCGCGCCTTCCCGGACCTCCTCGACCGCCTAGAGGTGGGCCAGGAGCCCACGGACGTCGAGGGGATCAGCTATCGGCACGACGGTTCCGTGGCCGGCCAGCCGCTGGCCGTAATCAAGGACCTCGACGCGTTGCCGTTCCCGGACCGCACGTTGCTCGGCGACCTGGAGTACGGCTACTTCCACCAGAACATTCGCCTCACGTACGGAAAGTTCACCACGATCGTTTCCTCTCGCGGGTGCCCCTTCTCTTGCACCTACTGCTCCTGCGCGGCGTTCTCCCAGAGGCGTTGGCGCGCGCGGAGCGCGACGAACGTGGTCGACGAGCTCCAGGGCCTCTACGAGGCGGGCTACGAGAACGTGGTCTTCGTGGACGACAACTTCACCCTGAAGAAAAGCAGGGTCAGGGAGATTTGCGACCAGATCCGCGAACGCAAGATCCGGATGCGATTCTACTGCGAGGGCCGCGTGGACAACGCGCCCTACGAGCTCCTGCGGACCATGAAACGAGCGGGCTTCGAGGTCATGTACTTCGGCGTGGAGAGCCCGACGCCGCACGTCCTGGCGTACTTCCGGAAGGGAATCACCGCGGCCCAGGCGCAGAAGGCCGTGGCGGACGCCAAGCGCGCGGGGATGATCGTCGTGACCTCGTTCATCATCGGCGCGCCCGTCGAGGCTCCCGCGGACATCCAGCGGACGATCGACTTCATCCGCACCTTGCGTCCGCACGCGGTCCAGGTGAACATCTTGGACTGCCTCATCGGGACGCCGATCTGGGACGGCCTCGTCCGCGACGGAATCGTGGCCCCGGACGACTGGAAGCGGAACCATCGGATCTGGGAGTACCACGAGGACGGGCTCACGCAGGCCGCGCTCGGCAAGCTTTCCGAGGACGCCTACGCGGCGCATATCCAGGGATGGAAGAGCCAGGGCGGGCTCAAGGACTTCGTGCGGATGATGAGCTTCAACCGCACGGGCCGCAAGGTCGTCCTGGGCAACGTGCTCAATCCCGACGTCCGCCGCAGGCTCGCAGAAGGGTTCCAGGCCGATACCACCTGAGCCCGGCCGGACGACAAACGCTGATAAGGGAGCGCCGCGAGTGGTGCCGCGGTACCTTGGCCGAGACCCCTCGAGCGTTCCGCCTCCGCGCGCTCGCATTCACGTCATTGGCGCACGCGACGAACGACGGCATGGTCATCTTCGTCTCGTTCGCGGCGGACTTCCTCGCTACGGCCCGCGGCGTCCCGCCTCCCGAGACCACGGCCATGCTCGTCTTGTTCAACGCGGCTTCCGTGGTCCTGAGCCTCTTCGTGGGCAGGTGGTCGGACCGTGGCGGCAGACCGGGTGCGCTCATCGCCCTGGGCATGGGTCTCCTCTCGTGTGGTCTCGGGGGATTCTACCTGGCCCTGGTCTACACCACCGGCGTGGTCCTCACCGCGGCGGTTGTGGCCTCCGCGGTACTCGCGGGGTTCGGGAGCGCGTTCTACCACCCCCTGGGAGCGACGATCCTCCAATCCAGCTTCCGTGATGCCTCCCGCGGCCGAGCCCTCGGATACAACGGATCCATTGGAAGCATCGGACGAGCCGCCTACCCCTCCCTATTCTTCCTCGTCCCGGTCGTGGCGACCATCTACGATCCCTTTGGAGTCTTCGCCGCCATCGGCCTTGGGGTGGCGCTTGTCTTGTGGATGGGGCTGAATCCCTGGCGCTCGCCGGAGCGGTCTGCGTCCTCGAAGTCCCTCCCGGCGAACGGCGGTGGATCGACCATGCGGAGCGCCGCCACGAGGGGCGCCGTCCTACTGACCGCGGTGGTGTTCATCCGATCCATGGCGACCCAAGGGATCGTCTCCTGGCTGCCCGTGTTCATCACCCAGCAGAGGGGCGCCGGTCTCGGGGCGGGCCTGGGCCTCGTGATCACGACCATGTATACGGCGGCCATCCCCGGCCAGCCTGTGTTCGGCTGGCTCGTGGACCACTACGACCGGCGAGTCATCCTGGGCTTGAGCTCCGTGGGCTCGGGGCTGTCCATCCTCGCCTACCTGGTCTCCGAGGGCTGGGTCGCCGTGGTGTTCCTAGTCCTTTTCGGACTGTTCACGTTCAGCGGGTTCCCCCTGTTCCTGTCGCTTGCCGCGGACTACGTGCCGCGGGAGGCGGCGTCCTCAGGGAATGCGCTCGTATGGGGCTTGGGGGCTTCGGGTGGCAGCCTGTTAGGCCCCCTCGTCGCGGGCGCGATCATCCTGACGGACTACGCCCTGCTGGACCTAGCCTTCACGGTCCTCGCCGCAATCGCCCTCGTCTCCGCCGTCGGCACGGTTCTTCTCCCAAAGCCCGGCCGAAGCGAGACGGTACCGCCGCCCGCCTGAGGCAACTCCTCCAGGGATTCTATCGGAGGGCCCGAGGATTCGTTCAATGCGATGGGCGACGCGCGGGCCGCCGGGTTCCACGTTCGCTCCCGCCACTCTTGGACCCGCCCGGCGTGGAGCGCAGTGTAAGGGCATGAACCCGCGATCAGAGATGGATTGCGGCGTCTATCTTGGCAGCCACGTCGGACGGAATCGACTCCATGCCATGGGTGGCCCTCGCGTGCACGGCGGCCAGCTGCATGACCTCGTCCTTCGTCGCGGCGCCGTGAACCTCGAAGCCGCAGTTCATGCCGATGTCCTTGCACTTGAAGCTCGCCATGGGGTATTCCAGCGCGCATCGCGCCATATAGGTGAGCCATTGGCGGCGAACGAGTCCACCATTCACCGCTTCGCCGGAATCACGTGTACATCGAAGGACCAGTGTCCGCCCCGAGCCTCCGCAGCTGCTCGACGAACGCCGCCTCGGGGAGGCCACCCTCGAACTCGACCTCGCCCTCGTTCACGACGATCTTGGGCACGGCCATAACGCGGTACTTCATCGATAGGTGCGGGAACTCGTTCGCGGAGACCATATCCGCCGTGACCAGGTCGCTCAGGAAGGCGAGCTTGTGGGCCATCCGAACCGCCCGCGGGCAGAACGGGCAGGTGGGCGTCACGAACACTTGGATGTGGACGGGCTTCTTGAGAGAGGCGAGCCATGCCTTCGTGTCCTCGGAGACTTGGACCACGCCGCGGGACGCATCGATGATGTCCTCCAGGAAGGCAGAAAACTCGTAGCCCGAAGGCACGCCGAAGTACCGCACGCGGTAGAGCTTGGGACCCTCGAGGACGAGGGCGGGGATCTTGTCTACGCCAAGACGCTTGGCTTCTCCTTCCCCCTCTTGGAACTCGTACACTTTCACGTTCAGCTTGGGTGTCAAGGCGCGGAGCTCATCGAGGAGCTCGTGGGTCACCTTGCACGCATCGCACTCGAACTCCTGCGTGAAGTAATGTAGTGTGACGGGACCATCGACCTTGGCCAGGATTTCCTTCACCCGCTCTCGGTCACGTTCGGACAACAGAGCCATGCCGCAGTTACCTCCTCAGGCCTTCTTGCTCGGTATGATGGCGTCCCTGGAAAAGACGCGAGGACCCCAACGTCGACCGCTACCATACGATTTGCGGTATTGCGCCTCGCAGCGACGGTGGCCGCTCGCATCGCGGGGACGCACCGGACGGACACGCGCAGACGGTCGATCCTCACGACACGGGAGTGCCCCATGCCTGGACCGAGCTCTCTGTTCGAGTGCTGCAACACGAACGTATTGCCTAGGCGCCGGACGTCATCGCTAAGACCTCTCGTCGTGGATGTCCCACGAGCAGAGTCTCTCACTAGCGCCTGCCCTCGCAAATCCTTGTCTCCGTGCGAACCCCAGTCCCCGGTGCGATGCCGGTTCGAGCCTGTTCGTCGCACGCCGATGGCATCTTCGACACGCTTATATAGACCCAAAGCCTCGCACGGCCCCATGGAACTCCCTCTTCGCGAGAAGATCGCAGGGGAAATCGTTCTCTCCGACTCTCCGGGAAAGACGATGCGCAAGTGGCGCGAGGAGCTCCGCATCTCCCAGACGGAGCTCGCGCGGCACATGCACGTGAGCCCGAGCGTGATCAGCGATTACGAGGCGGGGCGGAGGACGTCTCCGGGAATCAAGACGATCCACCGGCTCGTCGACGCGTTCCTGGAAATCGACGTCCGGTCCGGTCGGCGGCTCTCGCGGAGGTTCGAAGCCTACGACGACGTGATCCCCTCCATGAAGGACTGGCCCGTGGGCATCCGCGCGTCGGATTTCCTCCGCAAGATCGACGGCAAGCTCCTCACGAGCGGGCTCAACACCCGCCGCATCGTGAACGGGTACACGGTCATCGATTCCATCAAGGCGATCACGACCTTGGACGCGAACGACTACCTGAAGATCTACGGGACCACGTCGGAGCGGGCCCTCCTGTTCACGGGGGTCAAGTACGGGCGGTCGCCCATGATCGCCGTGAAGGCGCACCCCCTGAAGCCCGCCATGGTCGTCTACGTGCAGCCGGAGAGCATCGACGAACTAGCGGTCAAGCTCGCGGAGCTAGAGAACATCCTCCTCGCGCGGACCGATTTGTCGCAGAACGAGTTGATCGAACGACTGGAGCGATTGGGATGAAAGCGGGAATCGTGAGCTACGGAGCCTATATTCCGAGATTCCGGATCACGCCCACGGTCATCGGCGCGGTCTGGGGGAACGACGGCGAGGCCATGGGGCGGAACCTGAACATCCTGGCCAAGAGCGTGCCCGGCCCCGACGAGGACGTGATCACGATCAGCGTGGAGGCCGCTCGCGCCTGCATGGCGAAGACGGACATCGAACCCACGGACGTCGGGGCGATCTACGTCGGGAGCGAGTCCCATCCCTACGCCGTGAAGCCCACGGCGACCATCGTCGCGGAGGCCATCGGCGCGGCGCCCGTGATGACCGCGGCGGACTACGAGTTCGCGTGCAAGGCGGGCACCGCGGCGGTCCAGACCACCATGGGCCTCACCCTGTCCAAGATGATGAAGTACGGCCTGGCCATCGGCTCGGACACGAGCCAGGGCGCTCCGGGCGACGCGCTCGAGTACAGCGCATCCGCGGGCGGCGCGGCGCTCCTCATCGGGACGGATCATGTCGTGGCGGAAATCCACCACACGGTCTCCTTCACCACGGACACGCCGGACTTCTGGCGCCGCGAGGGCCAGCGGTACCCCAGCCACGGGGGCCGCTTCACGGGGGAGCCGGCCTACTTCAAGCACGTGATCAACTGTGCCCAGCTCCTGTTCAAGCGGGCGGGCAGCCAGCCTCAGGATTACGACTACGCCGTGTTCCACCAGCCCAACGGCAAGTTCCCCGTGCGCGCCGCGAAGCAGCTCGGATTCAAGGACGCACAAGTCGACACGGGCCTGTGCGTGCGGGACATCGGCAATACGTATAGCGGCGCCATCATGGTGGGCCTCAGCGCCATCCTCGATGAAGCGGAGCCGGGCGACCGGATCTTCGCAGTGGGCTACGGCTCCGGCGCGGGCTCCGACGGATTCGACATCACGGTCACGGACGGGATCTCCAAGCTCCGCCGGAACGCGACGCCCACGGTGAAGCAGATGATTGAGGACCGCGAGTTCGTCGACTACGCGACGTACGCGAAGTACCGCGGCAAGATCCTGCTGAGGGAGGAGTGACCATGCGGGACGTAGCCATCATCGGCGTGGGCGAGACCGAGTTCGGCGAGCTCTGGGACCGCTCCTTCCGCGACCTCGGCATCGAGGCCGGCCTCAAGGCCATCCAGGACGCGAAGA
>CAZJIP010000084.1:6453-9509 GCA_964546105.1 uncultured Methanomassiliicoccales archaeon | reverse complement strand
GGCACTTCGTGCACGGGCCGACGACATAGCCGCTGATGCGGTACGCCCGGATGACGACCTCCCCCATCGCGGCTCCTCCGGTCCGTCACTCCTTCCTGGACTCGGAGGACGAGCCCTTGCCTTCGGGGGAGCTGTACCAGTCGGGGACACCTTGTTCGCCGCCGAGGTCGCAGTTGGGGCAGACGTAATCCAAGATCGGGTAGTTGCCGTGCGCATGCTGGACGAAGTAAACCTTCTCCGCCCCGCATTTGGGACACTTCTCCGGCTCGCCCCCTACGTTCTTGCGGCTGAACATCCCCGATGCGAGCGCCCGGCGGGAGATAAAGTTGACGTCACGCGCCCGGGGACGATGCGGCGCCCGGAGACGCCCGCAGGTAGTAGCCCACCGTGCGGTCCATCGTGATGTGGACGGCCCAGCCCAGGAGGGGCCACCAGGGTGTCCCGAGCCACAGCCACGCCGCCAGGAATGCGGGCAGCCAGAGGAGGAACGTGTGGAGGATGTCGTACAGCGCGGAGCCCCACGAGGGCCATCCTGCGCCCCCGCGCGCGGCGACGCCGATTGGAACGAAGGCTACGAGGTCGGGCCACAGGAACCAGAACCCGGTCCACGCCCAGTCCACATCACGGACCGTGATTGCGCGCCCGACGAGGAATCCTGTGAGCACGAGCGTGAGGAGAAGCATCTCCGCGCGGTAGGGCCACGAAGCGAGCCGCGCGAACGGCGGGCCGCCCCGGGGCGCGGGCAAATCCTGCGATGGAGGCAAGTTCATGGCGGGACAACCGTCCGACCGGGCAAAGCTCTTTGCGACTCGTTTCATTGCTCCGCGGTATGTTCCTCCGGTTCAGCCGCTACCGTTTCAAGGAAGGCAACGAAGCTCAGGGGCTCGAGATCCTGCGGCGGCACGTGACCGCGCTGAAGTCCGCCGAAGGCTGCGAGGAGGCTTGGCTCGCCCAAGGGCAGCATCCATCCACGGAGTTCGTGGTGATTGCGCAGTTCCGGGACGAGGCGAGCCTGCGGAAGTTTGAGGGACGTTTGCGATCGGATCCCTCGCAAGGGAGCGACCTCTTCTCGCTCCTCCGACTGACGACGAACCCACCGGATCAAGTGCAGTACGAAATCCTAGGCTCGTCCTGATGGTCGGGGCTAGACCTTCGATCGCAGTTGCGGAATCCACTGATGGCCCACGCCGTCCGCGTGCGGCTTCTTGGCGAAGTCGCCGTACAGTGTGGGGTAGTCCCGCTGGAGGATCTCCCCGACCTTGTCGAACACGTAGCGCATCTCCACCTCGGCGCCCGGAGACGTGCGCATTTCGAGCACCCATCTGAGAGCCCGATGATTCGCGGACCATACAATGTTCGTTGCAATTCCGTCAGGAAGCATGCGACGGAGCGCCGAGGTCCATGCCTTCTTCTCGTCGAACTTCATGTCTTTGCCGATCAGCTGTTCCGCAAACTTCTCGTAGGCGGCGTAGGTCTGCTCCAGGGCTTTCGTGAATTCGTCGAGGTTGTCCATCCGCGCAAGTTCCGACCCGGGAACCAGCGTCATGCGCAACTCCTTCGGTCGCACATAGCGGAGGGATTCCTGGCTGATGGCAACACCCGCCCGATGGCGGACTAGCTCGTGTGTGAACGTGCGGCTCACGTCCGCAAAGACCCATTGGACCACGGGGTGCTCGATCACGCTCCCGTCCCCCTTCAGCAGGATGTTCTCGATATATTCCTTGGAATCTCCTCGGATCTTCGTGATGTTGGGATTCAACCCGACACCGAAACTCTTGTAGCATGATCGCCCGGCGACCTCCACGAGGACCTCCGAAGAGTTGACCTGATCGAGCGGAGCAGAGTACCAGGGCTGCTGCTCGAGCCACTCGTCGGCTCCCAAGTGGCGAAGGAACCGCTCGACCTCTTCACGATTGATTCGGGACTCGCCAATCTTGAAGACCTTGGGCTCCACCCACTGCATCGTTCCGCCCTCCTGCGCCTGTCAGCAACCCCATTGTGGCTCCACGGATAAGTGCTTCCGTGGGGGTGACGAATGGAGGACTCACAGCCACCGATACAGGACCTTGTACATCTCCGCCTGCTCCGGCTTGCGGACGCCCCGGAGAACGGTCTCGAGCAAATGCGTCTTCTGGGCCTCCGCGGACTCGTACCCCGCGGAAATCGCATCGTAGCGGCTCAGCTTCTCCAGGGTGGTCTTCTCCACGAGGATGGCCTGGCCCTCGCCCACGACCTCCTCGCCGAAGCGGATCACGAGGCGGTTGCCCGGGACAAGCCCGAGGACGTCCCGTTCCTGGACGGACAGGTAGGTCTGGTACACGTACTGCTGCCGGAGCTTGGCCTCCGCCCCGGGGTAGCGGATGACCAGGGTCTTCGGCGGCATCGCGTTGGGCGGGATCATGATCCTCGGCGTTGGCCATGGACAGCTCGGCCAAGAACCTTGCGCCGGGCTACAGGGCGGCCAGGACCTCGTCCGTGTGGCCTTCGACCTTCACGCGCGGCCAGACCTTCGCGACCTTCCCTTGCTCGTCGATCAGGAACGTGGTCCGCTCGATCCCCATGAACGAGCGGCCGTAGAGGTTCTTCTTCTTCCAAACGCCGTAGGCCTCCGTGATCGTACCGGCGTCGTCGCTCAGGAGGGGGAAGTTCAGGTGGTACTTGTCGCGGAACTTGCCATGGCTCGCCGTGTCGTCCCGGCTCACGCCGAGGACGACCGCGCCCTTGGACGTCACGCGTCCGAGGTTGTCGCGGAAGCTGCAGGCCTCCGCGGTGCAGCCCGGCGTGTCGTCCTTGGGGTAGAAGTACAGGACCACCTTCTTCCCCCGGAGATCCTTGAGCGAGACCCTGCGTCCGTCGTCCGCAGGCAGCGTGAAGTCCGGCGCCTTGTCCCCGACCGCGACCATGGCGACCACCACGGGGTCGAAGCGCCCGCACGATTTAACGTGTGCGTCTTCGGCGACGTGCGGGCGAAAAGGGAAGCTCCGCGTCGTGCTCTCAAGCGCGAGAATATCGGATAAGATATCCGGCCCGCGCAACTTAAATAGGGTGTCTCAGGT
>CAZJIP010000084.1:0-6353 GCA_964546105.1 uncultured Methanomassiliicoccales archaeon | reverse complement strand
CCAGCCAGGCCGCCCTCGCGGCCCAGCAGGGCCTCCTCCAGCTCACGTTCGGCCGCCACGCCCACGGCTACGGGATCGTCGCCGCGGTCGCGTTCCTCGTGGACGCCCTCCTCGTCCTCTTCATGAGCACGAGCCCGACGGCCCCCATCCTCCCGGGTGGCTACCCCGACTTCACCCTGTGGCTCATCCCCGCCGTGGCGGGGGCCGTGTCCTCCCTGGATGCGGTGCGGCTCAAGCGGGAGCCGTACAGCCGCCAGTACATGTCGCGGCACTTCATCATGAGCACCCTGGGCATGATCCTCTTCTTCGTCGTCGCCGCGTTCATCTTCCTCGTGATCGGGCGGATCATTCCCTCCTGGATCCTCCCCTGGGTCTTCCCGCTCGCCGTCCTCGGCGTACCCCTGACCATCGTCTCCATGGCGATGACCTGGGAGGGGCTCGGGGCACGGAAGGCGGGAAGCATCGTCCTCGCCCTGGTCCTGCCCATCGGCGTGCTCCTCCTGGTCCTCGGGAACATCCCGATCGTCCCCGCGTCCGTCACGACCACCGCCGCGAACCTCTCCTGGCCGCCCATCGTCCTCCTGTTCGCCGGTGCCCTCACGACCGAGTTCTCGGGCGCCCTCCTCCATATCATCGCATCCTCGACGAGCGTCTACCAGCGGGAGATCCTCAAGGCGGACAACACGAAGGTCGCCCTCCTGCAGCAGGAGCTCCAGAAGAAGCGGGAGGCGCTCGACTACAAGGAGCGGGCGATCCGCGGCCGCGAGGCCCACACGGAGGCCTTGCAGCAGGAGCTGGACGAGCAGGCGACCGAGCTGAAGACGAAGCTCGCGGACGTCACGCAGCGCGAGGTGGCGGTGGAGAAGGCGTCCAGGGACCTCCGGGAGCTGGACCGCAAGGTAGCCTCGGCCCGCGCGGAGATTGAGGCCAAGGTCGAGGAGCTGCGCCTCCGGGAATCCGACGTCGCCGCGGCCAAGCAGGAGACGGACAAGGTCAAGGCAGAGGTCACGGCCCGCGAGGCCACGTTCGCGTCCCGCGAGCAGGACATCAAGCGCCGCGAGATCGAGCTGACATCCCAGTCGCGGACGCTGGACCAGAAGATGAAGTCCGCCGAGGAGCGCGAGGGGCGACTCCAGGAGGCGGAGAAGGCGCTGGACGCGAAGCGCACGGCCCTACTCAAGCAGGCCAAGGACCTGGAGCTCATGGAGTCCGAGCTCAAGCTCAAGGGGGAGCAGATCGAGGCCACGCACGGCGCGACGGAGGCCGCGCGGGTTCGCGAGCTGAAGGACTGGGAGTCCAAGATCCTGGCCAAGGAGAAGGAGGTCGGCAAGAAGGACGTCGAGCTCCGGACCCTGGAGAACCAGCTCCGGGAGCGGTACGAGAACGCGACCCGGATCGAGAAGCAGTTCCAGGCCCAGCGGAAGATCTTCGAGGACCGCGAGCAGGAGCTCGTGACCCGGGAGAAGACCATTTCTGACCAAGAAGCGGACCTGAAGGAGCGAGCCGCCGAGGTCGAGCGCATGGCGGCGTCGATTCAGGAGGCCCAGGGCGAGCTCCAGGAGAAAACGAAGAAGTACGCGGAGCTGTTCAAGGAGGCCAAGCTCAAGGAGGCCGCCGCGGGCAGCAGCCAGGACGAGTTCCGGCAGAAATCCGAGGCCCTCGAGGCCCGCGAGAAGAAGCTCACGGAGATGCAGACGAACCTCCAGGCGGAGATCAAGCGGCTCAACGAGGAGAACCGGAAGCTCCTGGAGAAGGCCAAGGAGATGGAGGAGAAGGAGTCCGAGCTCGGGCTGCGGGAGATGGAGCTCGAGAACCGGGCCAAGGAGGCGCGCGCGGCCGAGGCGACCCCGGGCATGCGGGACATGGACCGGGAGGCCCAGCTCGAGGAGTGGGAGCGGCGGCTGCGGGAGCGCGAGGAGGAGTTCAAGCGCCGCATGTACCAGAAGGACAAGGAACTGGAGATGCGGGAGTCCGCTCTCAAGGCCCACCTGACTGCGCCGACCACGGAGGCGGAGGCCCAGGAGGCCGTCAGCGTGGAGAAGAAAGCGGAGAAGGTAAAGACGGGCACGCCGCGGCTGGACGACCTGCTCTACGGCGGCATCCCGTTCAACTCGAACCTCCTCGTCGTCGGGCCCGCGTTCGTCGGCAAGGAGGTCGCGATCCTGAACTTCATCGCGGAGGGGCTCAAGAAGAGCGTCCCCGCGATCATCGTGACGACGACCAAGCTGCCCATCGACGTGGCCAAGGACATGGCGCCCATCCTGCCCACGTTCGTGGAGTACGACCAGCTCGGGCTCGTGCGGTGGATCGACTGCACCGCGCCGACCGCGAACGGCAAGACGGTCAAGGAGAAGAACGTCTGGCGCGTGAACGGCCCCACGGACTTCGACCAGGTCTTCTCCATCATCTCGCAGCTCGACGAGGAGTTCAAGGCGAAGTATCCTTACTTCCGCCTTGCGTTCCTCACGCTGAGCTCGAGCCTCACGCAAGCGGACGAGCGGGACGCGCTGAACTTCTTCCAGCGGCTCGTGAACCGGCTGCGGCAGACAAAGGTCGTGAGCCTATTCGCCCTGGAGCGGGGCATGCACACGGACCAGACCATCGAGGCCCTGGAGCACATGGTGGACGGTGCGATCCACTTCCGCCAGGAGAAGCAGAAGACCCAGTTGCAGGTAGCCGGGCTGAGCGAGGTCCAGACCCGGGATTGGATCCCCTACAAGTTCACGAACAAGGCGATCATGATCGGGTCCTTCCAGCTCGAGCGCATCCGATAGATTCAGGTTCACCGAACGCTTAGGGCGCCCGGAACCGATGGCGGACCCCTCCCTGGCCCTCCTGCTCGGCGGGACGATTCTCCTCGTGGGCTTTGGCGCCTACCTGGCGTTCCAGCGGTACCACATCCCCGACTTCCTCGTGCTCATCGTCCTCGGCGCCATCCTGTACCTGCTCCCCGTGGCGCCCTTCGGGCCCAACCTGCTGACTTCCCTGGGCAGCGTCCTCCCCCTGTTCCTCCAGCTCGTCATCGCGTTCATCCTGTTCGAGGGGGGCCTGTCGCTCAAGACGCGGCAGGCGGGGCGGGCCCTCGCGCCGCTCCTTGTCCACATCGTCGTCGCGTTCCTCCTGACGCTCGCGCTGATCTGGTATCTCGCGTCCCACGTGTTCGGCCTCTCCCAGATCGCGTCCCTCATCCTGGCCGTCGCTCTCGCGAACCCGAGCGCCTCGATCGCCCTGAGCTTCGCGCCGCGGATGCGGCTGAGCGAGCGGGCCGAGGCGGGCGTCATCCTGGAGGGCGTGATCACGAACGTGTTCGCGGTCATGGGGATCCTGTTCCTCCTGGAGTGGGCGGGCGCGGGGGCCCAGATTAGCCTCCTGGCGTACGGCCTCGAGACCGCGGCGGCCGTCGGCGTCGGGCTGGCCGCGGCCGCGGCCTGGCGCCAGGTGACCCGCGCGCTGCGCGGGCGGGAGTTCGTGTACATCGCGAGCGTGGCCGTGGCGATCATCGTGTACGCGGCGGCCCAGCTGTTCCTGTACCAGAACGGCGCCGTGGCCGTCTTCGTCTTCGGCCTCGCCCTCGGCTACCACCGGCCCGCGACGGTCGCGGAGGACATCGACGAGTTCGTCGGCGAGTTCACGCGGCCCGTGGAGCGCCTGCGGAGCTTCCAGTCCGAGGTCACGTTCGCCCTGCGCACGTTCTTCTTCCTGTACCTCGGGCTCCTGCTCGTCTCGGAGTGGGCGGGGACCTCGACGATCGGGTACGGCGCCTTGCTGACCCTGGTGTTCGTCGCGGGGCGGGCGCCCACCTCCCTCGGGATCGGGCGGGCGCTGCACCTTCCGCCGCGGGAGCGGCGCGTCCTCCTGGCGTCGATGGGGCGCGGGCTCACAGACGTCATACTGATCCTCCTCGCGGTGCAGACGGGCGTCCTGCCCGCGGCGGACGCGAGCTTCCTGCTCTCCCTCCTGCCGACCGCGGTCCTCCTGTCCGCGTTCGTGTGCGCGGGGCTCCTGGTGTGGGCCGAGCGCACTCCGGCCCCGAGCGCCACGCCCCGCGCCGCGGCCGGCGAGCCGACCGCGGGTCCCCGTCCGCCGCCCGCGGTCTCCGACCCGTCGTCGGCCAGGGGGAGACCCTACGCGCCGCCGGGGGACCCGTCGCGGCTCACGGCCCCTTCCTTCGGAGACGTCTCTCGAAGAGAACGGCCTCCCGGCCCCAGTCCATGAGGTCGAACCCGGCCTCGCACGCGGCCGCGAGCAGCGCAGGGTCGTGCGGCAGGAAGGACTCGACGCGGTCCGCGCCGCGGGCGCGGGCGATCGCGGGCGCCGCGCGCAGGATGGCCGAGGGGTCGCCCGCGAGGGGCTGGACCTGGAGTCCTGTGCCCTGCGTCTCTCCGAGGTCCCCGGAGACGGAGATAAGGTTGGGCCCGAAGCGCCAGAGCGCGCCCTCGCGGGCCAGCCGCTCCGCGTTCGCGCGGTCCATCGGGAGGAAGTAGAAGTCGTGGAACACGTACCCGGCACCCCGACGCAGGATGGGGGACGCCTCGAGGGCCGACCGGTCCCGCGCGAGGTCGGCCGGCTCCAGGCTCACGCCGGGCGCGGGCCGGGTCGCGGGGAGGCGCATCCGCGTGAACCGGGCCCGCTCCTCGAACCCATACTTCCGGTTCGCGGCGACGCTGGCCTCGTTCGATGCCTCGGCCCAGAGCCGCAAAGCGTGGCGGCCACGCTCCAGGGCGAGGTGCTCGCAGGAGGTCATGAGGGCGGTGGCCACGCCCCGCTGCCGCCATCCCGGGTGGGTCCGCGCCGCGTGGAGCCACGCACTCCCGTCGGGCACGTCGTGGTAGACCATCATGCCGATGGCCCGGCCGGATTCCTCGGCTACGAAGACCACGCCCGTCTTGAGGAATTCCTCCAGGAAGGCGGGCACGTAGTCGTCCGCTCCCACGGATTCGCGGCACAGGGCCGCGAGCGCGGCCGCATCCGCCCGTGACGCCCTCTGGATGGTCCACACGGTCGCTCCTCCCGAGGCATGCCGCAGCGCCGGTTCAACGTTTCCCAAGCTGCTGCGCGACGACCACGCCGCCGATGACCATAGCGCCGCCCACGACCATGGATTCCGTCACGGGTTCGTTCAGGAGGAGGATGCCGCCGACGACCGCGATCAGGGTGCTCACGTAGAGCCAGGCGCCCGCCGCGGCGGCAGGCATCCGCTCCACGGCCCGGAACCACAAGCTGTACCCGATGAAGGTCGGGCAGACGGAGAGGAAGAGCACGGGCAGCAGGCCGGCCCAGGACAGGGTCATCAGGTCCTGGACGAACGTGGGCCAGACCGCCACGACGATGGGGAGGGTCAGGAGGGTCCCCAGGAGGATCGTATAGGCCACGAAGACGAATGGCCGGTAGCGCGTGAGGTAGTTGCGCCCGAGGACCAGGTAGATCGCAGTGAAGACCACGGAGGGCACGACCTCCAGGGCGCCGACGGAGAGGGAGAAGCGGAGCTGGCTCACGGGGGCCGCGAAGAGGATCATGACCGCGAGCCCGACGAACGCGAGCCCGATGCCTGCGGCTCGCAGGGCGTGGATCTTCTGATGGAGGAGCGGAACGGCCAGAATCGCGATGAACGCGGGATCCGAGGCGATGATGAGCGCCGCGGTCCCTGCGGTCACGTCCGGGTTGGACTCGCCCAGGTTCAGGAAGAGGTGGTACCCCGTGAAGCCGAGGAAGCCGAGGGCCACGAGCGGGAGCCAGTCCTGGCGGCGCGGGAGGACGCGCTCCGTCCTGCGCACGGCTAGGTATCCCAGGAACAGGACGTCCGCGAAGACGAATCGCAGGAAGGTCAGCGTGACCCAGGACATGTGTTCGTCGGCGGCCTTGATCGCAACGAACGCGAGGCCCCAGAAGAGGACCAGGACGATCATAGAAGCGTGGAGCAGCCACTTCGGCTCATCCGGGCCGCCTGCGTCCACACGGGCCGAAAGAGGAGGCCCGATAAAAGGATAGGCCCGGCACTCGCGAAAGAGTCTCGGTTGGGTTTTAGGTAAATGCCGAAAACGGATTCGTGCCAGCCACTCGTTTGGACAAAAAACGAAAACACGTGGAACGGCATCAGCCGATTGGCGGGGGAGGACCGCGAAAGTGGAAATCCCCCTCGTGGTGGCCGAATCCGCTCACAGCAGGTACACGTTCGGCATCTCGATGTTCGCGTCCTTGAACGGGTTCTCGGGGGACGGCGTCCCTCCGCCCGCGAGCCGCTTCGCGAGCTCCTTCTGCCCGCGCTCTAGGAGATCCGGGCTGTAGGAGTACTGGATCCGCATGTAGTTCGTCGAGCCCACGGACGTCTTCCGGTTCAGGAAGCGAGAGAAGTC
>CAZJIP010000083.1:0-9580 GCA_964546105.1 uncultured Methanomassiliicoccales archaeon | reverse complement strand
GCGTCCGGCAGCCCGACCACGGGCTCGAAGACCGGCACGGACACATGGGGTCGCCGCGCGGGGTCGAACTCGCGTCCTCGCGTACCGAGGAACACCGCGCCGGCCCGTGCGATGCGGACGAGTTCCTCCAGATGTTCCGGCCCGGTCACCTCGAGCACCTTGAGCCCGGGCTCCCAGGCGCGCAGGACGTCGGCCTCGTGCGATCCCGGGGGTGCGGCCACCACCACTCGGCATCCGCGCTTCATGGCCATCCATGCGGCCACCATGCCCGCTTCGCCGTCGACCACCGCGAGGGCCCGCCCCTGGCTCCCCAGGGGGAGGCCACCCGGTCCGGGCCAGAACTCGCGGAAGACGAAGCCGCGGTTCTCCCGCACCTCGACGTGGATTTCGACCGCGGGTGTGCCTAGGTTCACCTTGGCCCCCGGGCAGGCGGCGAGCACCGCGCCCCCGATTTGCTTGGCCAGATCCTGACTCGTGAACGGATGAGAGCCGACGCGCCGGGCGCGGATGGCAAACGTGGTCCCGGCGACTCCGGCAGCCTGCGCCTCCTCCACTGCGAGCCGCGTCATCGTGTCGAGGTCACCGTGGCCCTCCGTGGCCGGGCTGATCGAGACGACGCCGAAGACGCGCATGAGAATGGATTTCGCCCGCGCCGGGTCGTCCACGTGGACGTAGATCCGGGCTTCGTCCGCCTCCGTGACGCACTCGACCCCCTCCAGGGCGAAGAGGTCCTGGATGTTCGCCACAAGGCGGCTGCGGAGCTGGCGCCGCACGTAGCGGCTCTTAAGGGCGATCTCTCCGAAGCGGACCAGGAGGACCATGGCGAACCCGCGCCCGTGTTCCCCAAGCGCGATGGGCGCATTCTATTTATCTACGCCCGTGCTCGCCCGGCCCCATGGTCCTCGAGCCCGTCACCCTCGCGCTCCAGGTCATCCTCATGTTCGGGGTGGCGTTCATCTACTCCAACCTCGGATTGGGCGGCGGCCTTCTCTTCGTCCCCATCCTCTTGGCCACCGGAGTGTCGGACCCCCTCCTCGCGGCCCCCATCTCCCTCACCCTGACCACGATGACCGCGGCGTCCTCCGCGATCAACCACCGCCGCAAAGGGTTCGTGGACGTCAAGCTCGCCCGCACCCTGGTCATCGGGACCCTGGTCGGCGCGGTCCTGGGGACCTTCGCCCATATCGGCTTCGTGAGCAAGGACACGTTCAAAGTGATCTTCGTGCTCATTCTGGTAGCGTTCGGCGCCCTCATGGTCCGCGACTGGTTCCGGAACGCGCGGCCCGTGGATGAGAACGATGACACCAAGCTCACGCCGAAGCGGATCGGTGAGACCACGGTGACCATGGTGGGCTCCGGGTTCCTATCCGGCCTCGCGGGCGTGGGCGGCGGCCTCCTGAACGTGCCCCTGATCCTCTTCCTCCTGGGGCGGAAGACACGGGTTGCGGTCGGTACCTCGTCCCTCCTGATCATCCCGACCGCCGCGCTGGGCTTTTCCCTCTACGTCGTCGGCCGTTACCTCAGTTCGTCCGTGTTCACGTGGCCGGGGGAGTTCATCCTGATCCCCCTCCTCATGCCCTTCGCGTTCGTGGGCGCGCTCCTCGGGTCCCGCCTCGGGCTGGCCAAGCTCAAGGCGCGCTCCGTGTCCCTGATCTTCATCCTGGTCATCTTCGTCGCCGCCGTGCAGATCCTGCTCGACATCGTCGGCGTCCTGTGATTGGCAAGGGCGGCCGCCCTCCTGACAAAAGTGCCAAATAGACACGGACCGGTGACGGCGTCGCCGAACCTAGGGATGGGATGACCCGAGGCAATGGGTCGAAATGGTTCTACAGCTACCTACCGCAGGGCATCGCAGGCGGAGCCACGTCCCCCCTCATCCCCCTCTTCGCCTATGCGCTCGGGGCGAGCCTGGCGGACGTCGGCATCATCGCCGCGGCCACGAGCATCGCGTCGGTTCCCGCCTTCATGCTCTGGGGCTCCCTGTCGGATCGGCTGCGGAAGCGGAAAGTCTTCCTCATCCTGGGCTTCCTGGGCACCGCGTTCAGCTTCCTGGCGATGGCCCTCTCCTTCACGATGCCCGAATTCTACCTGGCCAACCTCCTCATCGGCTTCCTGGGCGCCGCGAGCGCGCCCGTCGGAGCGGTTCTCGTCATGGAGACCACGCCCCACGACCAATGGCCGAACCGGCTCGCGTTCATGAGCCAGCTCACGGGGGTCGGATACATTGTCGGGCTGAGCGTGGGGGCGATGTGGCTCATCGTCGGTCCAGCTTTCGTGGGGGGCGAGAGCGCGATGCGCGGGCTCTTCGTCATCGGCGCCGCCCTTGGCCTCCTCTCAGGCCTCCTCGCGGGAATCTGGCTTCAAGAGCCCACGGCCTTTCTGGAGCGTCGGTCCATCCACATCATGGACAACCTGTTCCGGGTCGAGCGCGTGAAGTTCCTGCCGATGCGGATGCTCCACTACCTGGACCTCCGCAACCACCGGCGGGCGCCCCATCTCTCCCGCTCGCTCCGCCTCTACCTGGTTTGCGTGTTCCTCCTGTTCAGCGGCTTCACCGCGTTCTACGGGTTCTTCCCGATCCTGCTCCAGCAGGTCTACGGCTTCTCGAGCCCCGAGGTCTTCGCCGTGTACATCGCGAGCCAAGTCGCGTCCGTGACCGCCTACCTCCGGGTGGGCCGGTGGGTGCGCGATCGCGGCAGCCGGAAGACCCAGTTGTACGCGTCTCTCGGGAGGACCGTCCTCTTCCCCTCATTCCTGGCGATCAGTTTCCTATCCGCCTCGCCAACGGCCATCCTCGTGCTGATCCTCTTCCTCCACGCCGGGGTCGGCCTCTGCTGGGCCCTGATCAACGTCTCGGGTTCGACCCTCGTGTCGGACCTCGCGCCGGAGAATGGCCGTGCGGAGGCGATAGGCGCCTACAACGCGGTCCAGGGGTTCGGGTCGATCCTGGGCCCGCTCCTCGGCGGCTTCGCGGCGGAGTTCTACGGGTACGCTCCCGCGATCGGCGTCAGCGTCGCCTTCATCCTCGGGGGCGTCGCGATTCTCGCCGTGGCCCGGTCCCTCGAAACCTGAGGGGCCCCGGCGCGCCACAAGCCCTCCATGTACTTTGTGCAATTACCTGGCCTTTCCTCCGGAAGAAGGCGTTATCTACCCTCCGGCCGTCCCGGTTTCCGAGGGAGTCTATGAAAGTGCTCATTCTGGGGGGATACGGGGCGATGGCCCAGGCCACCGTGCCCGATCTTCTCGAAAGCCCTGGTGTGCAGCGCGTTGGGATTGCCGGAAGGAACCTCGAGAAAGCGAAGGCCTTCGCCAACGTCTGGAAGGACGATCGTGCAGTGCCGATGAAGCTCGACGCGCGCGACAACGACGCCCTCAAGCGGGAGTTCAAGAACTGGGACTGCGTGATCAACAGCGCCTGGTACGACCTCAACGTGCCCATCATGGACTGCGCGATCAAGGCGGGCATCCACTACATCGACCTGGGCGGGCTCTACCACCAAGCCCTCCGCCAGCTCAAGATGGACAAGCAGGCCAAGGACGCCGGTGTGACGTGCATCCTCGGGATCGGCTCGACCCCGGGCACGATGAACGTCATGGGGATCTACGGCGCGAGCAAGCTGGATAAGGTCCACAAGATGATCCTCCGGAGCAGTGGGATTACGGTCGAAGGCGGCGAGCCCGGGAAGTTCATCGTGCCCTATGCGGTGCGCACGATCTTCGACGAGTTCTCCATGGACGCGCCGATTCTGCGGGACGGGAAGATCAAGTTCGTTCCAGCTCTGACGGGACTGGAGGTCTCCGAATTCCAGCCACCTGTGGGCAAGGTCGAGGGGTACTACACGATCCACTCGGAGCTCGCGACCATGCCGCAGACCATTGGGAAGGGGATCAAGGAGCTCGACTTCATCGTCGCGTTCCCCCACGAGTTCACGTCCACGATTGCGACCCTGGTCCGGCTCGGGCTCGCGAAGCGCGAGGAGCACGTGGTCGAGGGCCAGAAGGTCCGGCCCTATGACGTGACATCGACGATCATCGACGACCTGCCCAAGCCCAAGGAGCCCGAGAAGGACTTGGACATCCAGCGCGTGGTCGTCTGGGGCGAGAAGGACGGGGAACCCGTCACCCTGCGCTACGAGGCGGCCACCTGGCCCCACAAGAAGTGGAACGTGGGCGGCGGGACGGTCGACACGGGCGTGCCGCCCTCCATCGCGGCCCAATGGATCCTGAAGAAGAAGGTTAAGCAGGCGGGCGCCATTCCTCCGGAGATCGCCTTCGACCCGCTGCCCTACTTCAAGGACCTGAACAGCCAGGGCCGCGGGATCGTCGTCACGGAGTACGCGGAGACGACGCGGAAGCTGAACTGAACGCGATCCGGGGGATACCACCATGCCTGCGAAAGGCCCGAGTGTAGAGGAGCGGCTCAAGGAACGCGACGAATACATCCCCAAGTCCGTGCGGACGGGGACGCCCATCTTCATCGACCACGCGAAGGGCCACAAGCTCGTCGACGTGGACGGCAAGGAGTACGTGGACTTCACAGGCGGCATCGGCGTCCTGAACACGGGCCACCTGCCCGACGCGGTGACGGACGCGGTGCGCGCGCAGCTGGACAAGTACCTCCACCTGTGCTTCATGGTCGTGAACTACGAGCCCTACATCGAGCTCTCCAAGCGCCTGCGGCCCACGCTGCCCTTCGAACGCGGGAAGAGCGCGTTCTTCAACAGCGGCGCGGAGGCCGTGGAGAACGCGGTGAAGATCAGCCGCGCGGTCACCAAGCGCCCCAACGTGGTCACCTTCCAGAACTCGTTCCACGGGCGGACCCTGCTCACCCTGACCATGACGGGGAAGTACCAGCCCTACAAGGTGAACTTCGAGCCGTTCGTGCCCCACGTGTACCAGGTGCCCTTCGCGTACTGCTACCGCTGCCCGCTCAAGCTCTCCTATCCCGAGTGCGGCGTGGCCTGCCTCCAGTACGTGGACGACCTGTTCCGCGCCGAGGCGCCCGCGGATAAGACCGCCTGCATCGTCGCGGAGCCCGTCCAGGGCGAAGGCGGTTTCGTTATCCCGCCCAAGGAGTACTGGGAGGGCCTGCGGAAGATCACGAAGGACAACGGCATCCTGTTCGTGGACGACGAGGTCCAGGCGGGCATGGGCCGCACGGGGAAGTTCTGGGCCACGGAGCACTTCGGCGTCACACCGGACCTGATCACGTCCGCGAAGGCGCTGGGTGGCGGCCTGCCCCTCAGCGGGGTGTCGGGTCCCGCGGATCTCATGGACATTCCCGTGCCCGGCTCCATCGGCGGGACGTTCGGCGGCAATCCGCTCGCGTGCGTCGCCGCGATCGCGAACCTCGGGCTGATCCAGAAGAGCCTAGCCAACGCCGCGGAGCTCGGCAAGATGATCGAGAAGCGCTTCCGTGAGATGGCCGAGGACCACGCCTGGATCGGGGACATCCGCGGCCTCGGGGCCATGCGGGCCATCGAGCTCGTCAAGGACCCGAAGACGAAGGAGCCTGCGAAGGATGAGACGACCGCGATCATCGCGGAGGCCCGGAGCCGAGGCGGCCTGTTCCTGTCCGCGGGGTGGTACGGGAACGTGATCCGGCTTCTGCCGCCCCTAAATATGCCCAAGGCCGCCCTGGCCGAGGGGCTCGACATCCTGGACGCGTCGTTCGAGGCCGCGGAGAAGAAGGCCGCGTGAGCGCGGCCGCTTTTCCCTTCAGTCCGATGGCGTGAGGCGCTCTCGCTCGCTCGTTCATGCATCGCGCGACGTGTGCCGGAGGGCTCACACGCTGGGCGGGATCGGGGCCTCGCCGTAGACGGCGGCCTGAGCCTGGACGGCTTGGAGTTGGACGGATGGGGCGCGGGCCTTCTGCCGGCGGACCTCCTTGGCCACCGCGGCGAAGGCGTTGTCCGCGACCTCGAGAGCCCACTCGATGTCCTCCTCCGTGTGCTCCGTGCAGACGAACGCGCGCTCCGCGGCCTGCGGGATGCCGAACAGGACATTGTTCCCGAGGCAGTGGATGAACCAGTTCCACCAGCGCTTCGTGTTCACGTTGAGCGTGTCCCGGAAGTCCCGAATTTCGTCCTGCGTGGTGAAGTAGACGTTGCCGATGGATCCGACGTACTCGACCCAGGCCGGGAGTCGCCGGTCGTCGGCGAGGTCCTGCAGGCCTCCGTAGAGCTGCCGACCCAGGGAGTTCACGTGGTCGTAGTACTCGGGGTGCGCCTCGAGGATCTGGAGAGCCTTGAGGCCCGCGGCCACGCTGACCGGGTGGCCGTTGTACGTTCCCGCGTGGAATGTCCCGTGGCGCCATCCCTTGCCCGGCTCGAGGACGTCCATGATCTGCGCCTCGCCGCCAAGGCCCGCGAGCTGGAAGCCGCCGCCCGCGATCTTGCCGAAGGTCACCATGTCCGGCCGGACGTCGTAGTACTCCGCGGCGCCGCCGTACGCGAGCCGGAAGCCCGTGAGGACCTCGTCGAAGATGAGGACGATCCCCAGCTTGCGGGTGAGCTGGCGGATCTTCTTCAGGTAGTTGTTCTTGGGCGCGATGACGCCGGGGCCGCAGAGCACGGGCTCGACGATGAAGCCGCCGATCTCGTCCACCCCGTTCTCGAGGATCTCCGCCGTGGTGTCGATGTCGTTGAAGGGCACGACGGCCATGGTTTCTGCGATGACCTTGGGGATCCCCTTGCCGTACGTCACGGGCTTGTAGCCGTTCATCCGCCGCGCCGTGCGGCTGTCCATGTCGAGGCTCATCAGGGCGTAGTCGTTCGCCCCGTGGTAGGCGCCCTCGACCTTGGCGATCTTGTCCTTCCCGGTGTACGCGCGGGCCACGCGCATCGCGTGCATCGTGGCCTCCGTCCCGCTGTTCGAGAGCCGGACCTTCTTCATCCAGGGCATCGCCTTCTGGATTTGCTGGATGTACTCCGGGAAGAGCTCCGTCGTGATGCCCATCATGGACCCCGACTCAAGCTGCTTGATGACCTCGAGGGCGATGTCGCGGTTGTTGTGGCCCAGGAACAGCGCGCCAAAGCCCATCATGAAGTCCAGGATCTTGTTGCCGTCCACGTCGTAGATGTATCCGCCGTCGCCGTAGTCCGCGAAGAACGGATGCGGCCGGAAGAAGCGGATGTTGCTCTCGACGCCGCCAGGCGATAGCTTCGCGGCTCGCTTCCAGAGCTGCGCGCTCTTCTTGTGCCTGGTGAGGTACTTCCGGCTGAACTTCTGGGACGGCAAGGGACCACCTCCCGAGCGGATCACCGCCCGGCCGACGGCCGGACGTGAGGCGCCGCGGGCCCCGTTGCGGCCTTCGTCCCCTCGGACGTCGGCACCGCAGAACCCCATCCGCTTGGGCACGGTCTGGATGGACCGGAGCCTATGAATAGGTTTCGTACTTAGGCGGAGGTTCATATATCGCATTGCTCATGGCACAAAATTCAATGTCGGAGCTAAATCGGTTGTCTGACGCTTGTCAGGCGCCCGACTTATAACCCGCCGTGTGGCGCTTATAAGGGCCGCGTACAAAGTGGGCCACGGAAGGCCAGAAGGGACCAGGGGCCCCGACCGCTCGGTTTCCGGTTGAACGTACATAAGTGTACGTGACCTGCGAGTATGTTCGGACCGGCTCCACCCGGCGCAGGGGATGCGTGGGGCAGGATTTGAACCTGCGAACCCCTGCGGGACAGGATCCTGAGCCCTGCGCCTTTGACCAAGCTTGGCAACCCACGCACGGCGCAATCCGGGCGAATCTGCGGCGTCGTAATAAAGTTGCGGTGCCCGCGAGATCGTCCTAGGCGTGCGGTGCATAACTCCATATCCGTGGGCGTCGGATGGGCCCCCCCATGTTCCAGAAGAGGGAAGTCCACTTCGTTCCCGGTCAGAAGCCCGCGGACCTTTGGCCCAGGGTCTGGGACTGGTGGGGCCGGCAGGGATTCCGTCTCGCCCAGACGGCCCCCTACTCCCTGAGCGGCACCTCGTTCTACAGCCGGATTGGCCTGCGTCGCGAGGTGGTGCTCGTGCTCACGGACGCCCCCAACGGCTGCAACGCAGACCTGTCCCTGAACGCCCAGATTACGGACGAAGGCCTCGTGCTCGGCGCGGTCTCCGCGGTCGTCTTCCTGCCCGTGGCCGTCGTGGGTGGTGCGGTGTCTTACTCGGAGTACGAGACGGACGCGCGCAACCTCATGGTTGCGTTCTGGCAGTATGTGTACTCCCTGGCCGCGCCGCCGGGGACTCCGCCTCCCCAGGTACCGGAGGTGCCGACCCCCTGCGCCGGATGCGGAGCCGCCATGCTGCCGGACTGGAAGAACTGCCCCTACTGCGGCCGCGCCCGGTCCGCGACGTGATGCCCTGGGTCGGGTCAGCGGGCTCGCCGCATGATCTTCATCCAGCCGCCGGACTCGAAGACCTGAAGCCGACGCTTGGAGAGGGTTTCCCGGAACTCGTCCCAGGTGATGACCTCAATCCGTTGGTTGCGCCCCTTCGTGAACTGGATTCCGGCCGTGCCCCGGACACGTCCCGGCTTGAGCCCTTTCTTCTTCGCCTTCTCAATCGCGGACTCGACGCTGATCGGCTCCATGACCATGCCGTTCCCTCCGATTCCCGATGAGAACCTCTTCGCGGTCGCGCATCCGGGCGTTAGTATATAATAGTCTCGATATAAAAGCACCTTGCGCGGCCTTCGGGCTCCGAAGGAATTTCTATCCGGGGCCCCCTATCCCGGCGGATGGCCCGCTTCGGCTCCTCGGGAATCCGCGGTCTCGCGAACGTCGACGTGACGCCCGAGCTCGCCCTCCGCGTCGGCCAGATGGTCGGGGAGCTGTACAACTCGGCCGTCGTGGGCCGCGACCCGCGCACGACGGGCCCCATGCTCGCCGCGGCGCTCATCGCCGGCGTGCTGGCCGCGGGCGGCGACGTCATCGACGCGGGGCTCGTGTCGACCCCGACCCTGGCCCGGGGGGCGGCGGAGTACGGCTGCGGTGTCGTGATCACCGCCTCCCACAACCCGGCGCCCTACAACGGGATCAAGCTCTGGAACCCGGATGGCATGGCCTTCGATGAGGGGCAGCAAGCGGAGATCGAGGCCGCCCTGGACGCGGGCCGCTTCCGCTCGTCCTCGTGGGACGAGGTCGGTCGCGTCTCGGTCCGGGACGACCTCGTGGCCCAGCACATGGACGCGGTCCTCGAGGAGGTGGGGCACGCGAAGCTCCGCGTCGTGGTCGACTGCGCCTGCGGCGCCACCTCGACGATCACGCCCTTCCTTCTGCGGGAGATGGGATGCGACGTGGTCGCGATCAACGCCCAGCCCGATGGCCACTTCCCCGGCCGCGAGCCCGAGCCGACCGAGGAGAACCTCACGTTGCTCAAGGCGACCGTCCGCCAGGTGGGGGCGGACCTCGGCATCGCCCACGACGGGGACGGGGACCGCATGGTGGCCGTGGACCGCGACGGCACGTTCATCGGCGGCGACACGCTCCTCGCCCTCTTTGCGAAGCAGGAGGTGCGCGGCGGCCTGGTCGTACCCGTGGACGCGTCAATGGTCCTCGAGGATCTGCTCCCGAAGGCGAAGGTGTACCGC
>CAZJIP010000082.1:0-9678 GCA_964546105.1 uncultured Methanomassiliicoccales archaeon | reverse complement strand
GGCTTCGTGATGATCTCCGTCAGGCCCTTGATGGAGCGCATGAGGACCTCGTCCGCGAACTTGAACGCGTTGTTCAGGGACATCCGCGGCACCAGATCCAGGAGCTTGTCGTTGGGGATCGTGATCACGGTGTCCGCGGCGTCGCGCAGGCGCTCGAGGCCCCACTCCGCGCTCTCCATCCGCAGCTTGCCTTCCCCGCGGAAGGGGAGGGTGACGACCGCGATCGTAAGGGCGCCCATCTCCTTCGCGAGGCGCGCGACGTAGCCGCAGGAGCCCGTCCCAGTCCCGCCGCCGAGGCCGCAGGTCGCGAAGACGATGTCGGAGCCATGGAGGACGGTCCGGAGCTCCTCCTCCGCCTCGCGGGCGGCCTCCTCGCCGATCTGGGGGAGCGCGCCGGCGCCGAGGCCCTTGGTGACGCGGCGGCCCAGGAGGATCTTCTTGGGGGCGGTGATGTGGAGCAGGTGCTGCGCGTCCGTGTTGCACGCGTACAACTCGGCGCCCACGATTCCCTCGTTGTAAATGCGGGCGATCGTGTTCGAACCGCCGCCGCCGAGGCCGACGATCTTGATGTTGGTCTTCATCTTGCTGAGCATCTCTTCGAGCTCAGAGTCGACACGGGTGTCTTCGAAGGCGGGGGTCCCACCTTCGCGGGCCAGCACGTCCTCTAGCATGGAGTTCATTGCGTCACCTGCAGCGTATGCGAGTTCATCCCATCCCGCAAGGTGGGCTCGTATTCGTCGCACGATATTTAAAAGTGTCTGACGAACGTCCGCCGATTTGACAAAGGGACGCGGCGCAGATCACTCGAGGGCCGCCGGCGGCCACAGGCGGCGGTAGCCAAGGTACTCGGGATACAGGAGGACCACCACGACGACGGCGGCGAGCGCGTATTGCCATCCCGCAGGCGGCACGCCCGTGTCGAACTGGAGGATCGTTCCCGCGACGATGAGGTCGAGGAGGAACGCGCCCAAGATGTACCAGTACCGCGCGTACCGCTCGCGCAGCCAGCGGCGCCACGGAAGGGCGACGTCCTTCTCGCGATTCTCGTAGTAGCGCCGGCTTGGACCGACAAGGGACGGTCTCTCCGCGCGATCGGGACGCATCGAGCCTGAGTCTGAGGCCATGGGGCAGGATCGAACCGCGCTCCCGCCGTTTGGCCCTTTGGGTTTCGCATGCCCTCTCGCGGGTCAGAGGAACGTCGCCGCGCACGCCTTCCGCGTGGCCTCCACGGCCTGCGGCGGAGCCGCGACCATGACGACCCAGTCCGTGACCTGGCGCAGCTGGAGGGCGCGGCCCAGGGGGCTCACGCGGGAGAAGGGCTTCGCCTCGCCGTTGTCCAGAATCATGACCTCCGTCTTCGTCAGCCGGGGCTCGCTCACGAGGAGCTCGGGGAGCGGCACGTCGATGATGACCTGGCCGGGCTGGAGGCCGGCCCGGCGCGCGATCCGGTCTTCCATCCGCCGGCGCGCGGCCGCATCCTTGAACGAGGCCAGGGTCTGCTTCGCTTCGTCGGATAGCTCGTCGCGGTCGTAGGCCACGACGCGCTTGTACAGCTTGCGGTACCGCACACGGAGCGCAATCTCCCGCTGAAGCGGCCCTTGTTTCATGAGCCAGGCTAGGAGCTCGTGGTCCACCATCTTCTGGACCTCCGCGATGGACGCCTGGCTGCGCTCCACTGCGCGGGAGAGCATCTGCTCCGCGATCCGCACGGTCTTGTGGAAGTAGACCGACGAGTACATGAGGCCGCGGGCCACGAGCATCCCCTCGAGCGCGGGGAGGCCCTTGCGGTCCAGGGCCAGGGACCCGCGGTGGAGTCTGAGCGTGAGGAGGAGCCGGGAGATGTCGATCCGGCCCTGGCTCACGCCCGTGTAGTGCGCGTCCCGCAGGAGGAAATCGATCTGGTCCGCGTCCATGGGGCTGTGAATGATCTGGCCCAGGTAGCGCCGGTCGTTGCGGGAACTGCCGCCGAAGAGCCCGCTTTCCTCGCCCGGCCCGCGGATCAGCGCCGCGACGTCGTCCGGGTCGACGCCGTGCTTCTCGAGGACCTCGTGGATCCGCGGCACGTCGGGGAACGCCTTGCGGTCCTCCTTGCTCACGTTGTCGTCCTCGCCCGTGATGATGCGCTGGGTGAGGACCATGTGGTCCAGGGCGAGCTCGCGGCTCAAGACATGCTCCAGTGTGTGGGAGTAGGGGCCATGGCCCACGTCGTGGAGGAGACCCGCGGCCTGGACGAGCTTCCGCTCGTCCTCGGGCAGCCCGAGGGCGCGGGCCATCTCGTTGGCGACCCAGCTTACCCCGAGGCAGTGCTCGATGCGCGAGTGGTTTGCGCCCGGGAAGACGAGGTAGGTGAGCCCGAGCTGGCGGATCGAGTTGAGCCGCTGGATCTCCAACGTCTCCAGAAGGTCCACGATCAGTGGCTCGAGACGGATGGTCCCGTGGACCGTGTCGCTGATTGTCTTCGCGCCGGGCATCGGCGGTCGACAGAGGGCGCAGTCATAAATAGGTTGTCCGGCCACCCAAATCGGACGCAGTCTCGCGGCTGCCAAGGCGACCCTTCGAAAAGATTCAATTACCATGGCCCGGATGGGCGGCATGAGCCGGGGTGACAGAGCGGCTAATGTGACCGACTGCAGATCGGTTTCTAGAGGGTTCGACTCCCTCCCCCGGCATGGCGGGCGCGAACTCGAAACGGCGCCGGCCTTACGATTGCCATAGGGTTAAGGCGCTCGCACGGCCATCCGGCCCGTGGAGGGAATCGCATGACCGCGTCCGTGGCACCGATTGTGCTGAGCCCGGTCTTCCTCCTCCTTTCGGTAAGCATCGCCATCCTCGTCCCCCTTCTCGTCCTGCAAGTTCTCCGGTTCCGTAGGGAGCGAAGCCGCAAGGTCTTTGCGGGTATCGTCGCCACGGGCGTCGCACTCGCCGGAGTCGGCGCCATCATGGGGTACGGGCTCTACGCGTTCTACGTCTCCTCCCGCACATGGACGTTCTCCTACTACGCCTACATCAGTCCGAACGGCACGGGGCCCGACACGGTGATCCTGCCGTCCGTGAAGGATGAAGCCCTCCTGAGCGGGTTGTCCGTTCAATCCGGCGTTGCGAATTGGAGCTTCGTGAATACGGTACACGGTCGCGGGGTTTACATCGCCTTCACGGGCCCCGCCACGATCTCCACCTACATCTCTCGGTACCCGCCACCCAGCCCGCTGCCCGACACCCGGATCACGATGGCGAGCGATTCGGGAGCCATGCCGGAAGCCTGGATCTACTATCCCGGAACGGCGGGTCTCTACCTCTCGTTCAACGCCGGCGACTTCTCGACTGGCTGGTTCATCCGTCCGGGCTGGAACCTGTATCCCTTCCTCCCGCCCCCGGTTGCCGTCCCTTGAGCGAGCACGTTCTTATATCGACCGGACGTATGCGTAACGGAGCACAGGGAGAGGAAGCGCGCGATGCGCTACTACAACAGCATCTTGGAGACCATCGGGAATACGCCCCTCGTCAAGCTGCCCAAGCTCTTCGCAAGGACCCAGGGCCTCGTCCTGGCCAAGCTCGAGATGTTCAACCCGGGCGGCAGCGTGAAGGACCGCATCGGCCAGAAGATGATCGAGGACGCGGAGGCTCGCGGCGCCCTCCGTCCCGGCGGCACGATCGTGGAGCCCACGAGCGGGAACACGGGGACGGGGCTCGCCATGGTCGGGGCCATCAAGGGCTACCGCACGGTCTTCACCATTCCGGACAAGATGAGCCGCGAGAAGATCGACGCGCTCAAGGCGTTCGGCGCACGCGTGGTCGTCACACCCACGGCGGTCGCCCCGGAGAACCCGGAGTCCTACTACAGCGTAGCGGAGCGCATCCGCAAGGAGACGCCGAACTCCGTGCTGCCCAACCAGTACGCGAACCAGGCCAACCCGCAGGCCCATTACGAGACTACGGGGCCTGAGATCTGGCGGGACACGGACGGCAAGGTCACGCACTTCGTCTGTGGCATGGGAACGGGCGGGACGATCAGCGGGGTCGGGAAGTTCCTGAAGGAGAAGAACCCCAAGGTCAAGATCGTCGGGGTCGACCCGCTGGGCTCCATTCTAAAGGACTATTTCTATAAAAAAGAGAAGATGAAAGGCCACCCGTACAAGATCGAGGGGATCGGGGAGGACTTCATCCCGGAGACCATGTGGTTCGAGTACATCGACGCCATCGAGAAGGTCTCGGACAAGGAGGCATTCCTCATGACCCGCCGACTCGCGCGGGAGGAGGGCATACTCGCCGGAAGCTCGAGCGGCGCAGCCCTCGTCGGCGCGCGGCGCGTCGCGGAATCCCTCGGCCCGGACGATGTCCTCGTGGTCCTGCTGCCGGACAACGGGCTGCGGTACCTCTCCAAGGCCCACAGCGAGGAGTGGTTGAAGGAGCAGGGGTACCTCGAGGAGCCCCTCGCGCCGCTCATGACGATCATCGGTTCCAAGGCAGGGACCGTCCCGCGCGTGGTCACGGTCGACGTGACTGCGAAGGTGCGGGAGGCGATCGACATCATGAGCCAGTACGGCATCTCCCAGCTGCCCGTCCTCGATATAGGGATCATGATCGGCTCGCTGCGTGAGGAGGTGCTCATGAAGGCCCTCCTCGAGAACCCGAAGATGTACGACGACTACGTCGCCAAGGTCATGGAGAAGCCCTTCCCCGTGGTCGAGCCCGGGGCGGACCTAGACACGGTGTACAAGCTCCTCCTGCGGGGCACCCCCGCCGTGGTCGTCGGGGCGGAGAACCGCCTCGAAGGAATCATCACCCGAAGCGACGTCATCCAATACCTAGCGGGCCGCGCCTGAGGGAGACCGAAACCCCGGCCGAGTGGAGCCGCGCCTTCTCCCGGCGTCGTGTTAAAAAGCCGCACTTTTGGACACTGCGAAGCCCGGGGGAAAATACACGACAACCGAAACGCTTGATATGCCCCGTCCGATTCCGTGGCGTGGGTAGGATGGGGACGGAGGGAGCTCGTCGTCCGTTCATTGGTCTCCCCGTGGGGGAGGGCCTGTCGGCTCGTCTCGAGGGGTTCCTGCGGCACGGGTTCCAGCTTCTGCCCGCAGCGTGAGGTCGTACCATGGTTACCATGTCGAAGCGGCGCTGGACGTATGTGATTACCGCGATTGCGGGGGCCGTCATCGTGATCTTGGCCGTCATCCTAATGCAGCAGCCGATCCCGACGAGCACCGCCCCGCAGCAGAAGACGCCTCCGTCCGTGTCGACGGGAGCCGCGACGGGGGTGGGCCAGACCGCGGCGACCTTGAACGGCAACCTCGGGGGGATGGGTACCGCGGCCACGGTGAGCGTGGGCTTCCTCTACAGCACGGACGCGGGCCTCGCGGGGGCCACGAACGTCACCGCGGGCAGCCTGACGGCCGCGGCGTCGTTTGACGAGAGCCTGACGGGACTCACCGCGGGAACCACGTACTACTTCAAGGCGTGGGCCAACGGGGACGGGTTCTCCGCGGGCACCGTCCTCAGCTTCGCCACGACATCGGTGAGCCCGCAGGTGCGCGCTCCGTCCGTCGCGACGAACGACGCGAGCTCGATCGGGCAGACGAGCGCGACGCTGAACGGCAACCTTCAGAGCCTGGGGACCGCGTCCAGCGTGACCGTCGGGTTCCTCTACAGCACGGACGCGGGCCTCGCGGGGGCCACGAACGTCACCGCGGGCAGCGAGACCGCGGCGGGATTGTTCGACCAGCCGGCCACGGGCCTCGGCGCCAACACCACGTACTACGTGAAGGCGTGGGCCCTGGGCAACGGGTTCGCCTCCGGGTCCGTCGTCTCGTTCACGACCGCCAAGGCGCCCAGCGGACCGGGCGGGAACGGGAACATCGTCCCGCCGGGCTGGTCCCACGCGGCGTGCCCCGACCTGCCCGACCAGGCCAAGGCCTACGGCGTCCGCGCGCGGTGCGAGTTCAACATGACCTACGGGGAGATGAAGAAGGAAGGCCTGACCTTCCTTTCCCAGCAGGCCGCGCTGCAGGCGGCCCTGCAGAGCCTGAAACCGAACGCTGCATTGCACGCGAACGACAACAGCGCGTTCCTGCGCGTCTCGGACCCGGGCAATTCAGGGGACCACCGCTCGGACAACGCGCGGCAGTTCTGAGCTGAGACAAGCGAATCACGTCCGATCTGAGCCCCCGGGACCGGGGGCTCAGCAAACCTTTTACCGGCGCGCTGCGAGTCCGGCCCCGGCGATTGCCGTGCGGTTTGCCACGAAAGCCATCCACGCGGGCCAGGAACCCGAAGCGACGACGGGCGCGGTCACCCCGCCCATCTACCTGACCTCGACCTACTCGCAACGGGACCAGAAGCAGTACGACTACGCGCGAGGGATCAATCCGACCCGCACCGCGCTGGAACGGAACCTGGCTGCCCTGGAGGACGCGAAGTACGGGCTCGCCTTCTCCAGCGGCATGGGGGCCATCACGACGGCCCTCACGCTCCTCAAGAAGGGGGACCACGTCGTCGTGTCAGACGACTGCTACGGCGGTGTGTACCGCATCTTCACGCGCTTCATGGCGAACTACGGCATCGAGACGACGTTCCTGGACCTCCGGGACCTGGTCGACGTGGAGGACGCGTTTCGGCCAGAGACCCGGATGCTGTGGATGGAGTCGCCGACGAACCCGCTCCTCAAGGTCGTCGACATCCGGGAGCTCGCGGTGATTGCGAAAGCCCACGACGCGCTGAGCGTGGCGGACAACACGTTCGCCTCGCCGGCCCTCCAGAACCCGATCAACCTCGGCGTGGACCTCGTCGTGCACAGCATGACGAAGTACCTCGGCGGGCACGCGGACGTCCTCGGCGGCGCATTGATCATGAACCGCGAGGACCTGTACGAGAAGCTCAAGTTCGCCCAGAACGCGCTCGGTGCGGTGCCGAGCCCCTTCGATGCCTGGCTCGTCCTCCGCGGCGTCAAGACGCTGCCCGTGCGGATGGAGCGGCAGTGCAGCAGCGCGGAGGTCCTCGCCAAGTTCCTCCACGACCACCTCGCCGTGGCCAGCGTCCACTACCCGGGCCTGCCCGACGATCCGGGCCACCCCATCGCGAAGAAGCAGATGCGGCGGTTCGGCGGCATGCTGAGCTTCGTTCTGAAGGACGAGGCCCACGTGGTCGACCGCCTCCGGCGGGTCCAGGTCATCACGATGGCGGAGAGCCTGGGCGGTGTCGAGTCCCTCATCGAGCACCCGGACTCCATGACCCACCAGAGCGTCCCCAAGGAGCAGCGGCTCAAGCAGGGCATCACGGAGGGGCTCGTGCGCTTCTCCGTGGGCCTCGAGGACGTGGACGACCTGCTCGAGGACCTGCAGCGGATCCTGGCCTAGGCGAACCGCTCCGGACCGCCCCGCGGTGTCTTCGCCAACGCCCAGCCCCGCGTGGGCGCAGGCTTGGACTCGGGCAGGGCATGCAGGGTTAGGCTCACCGCGACGAGGAAGTAGCCCACAAAGGCCGCGGCCGGGAGGACGCCGGAGCCGACGCTCCAGGACCGCACGAAGATGGTCGCGTCGGGGTTCGAGAGAACAACCGCGGTGGTCGCCGCGGCTACCGCGAACAGGATCATGACGCCCGCCTGGGCGAGCCGCTTGGACGGTGCGTCTAGGAAGTTCGCGGCACGGCCGAAGAGGATCCCGTGGAGGGCGAGGGTCGGGATGAAGAGCCAGGCGAGGAACGGGAAGGCGCTGATGTAGAGGATGAGGACCCAGGCCTGGCTCGCCGAGGTGACGCGATACTGGAGCGGGAGGAACACCGCAGCGGCCGCGACCAATCCTAGCGTCGTGAAGAACGAGCGGCGGGCAACCAGGGCATCCGTCTCGGTCGGGTGGGCGGCCACGAGATCCCGCAGGCCATCCCAGAGGTCCGGCCACGCGAGCACGTTCAGGAGGACTCCAACCCAGGCGAGCAGCAGATCCATGTAGAGGATGCCGACCCCCTCCACCCAGATTGTCCAGCCGCCGAACGCGAACGCGAGCCAGTAGAGCACCGCACCCGCGGACAGCAGCATCGCGGCCCTCCGCAGCTCCTCGGGCCAGAGAACGCGGACGCGAGGCGCACGCGGGGTGGGGGAGAATCCCGCCATGGTGAGAACGCGCATCCCGGTTGGCGGCGGATAAGGCTATTGTCAACGCGCTGTCAACGCGTCACGGCACGCGCCGAGAGCGGGCTGCCCAGGAGTCCATGTGGAAGGCGAGGGCGATGGGGACGAAGCCCGCGGCCACCAGGAGGAGATCGCCGAGGAGCCGCGCGCTCCGGAGCGCACCCAGCGGGTCGACGAGCGCACCTGCCGCGGCGGAGAGGGCCATGCCAATGACCACGCCGCTCCCGAGGGCCGCGGCCACCGCCATGCGCTCCGACGCGAGCTCCCGCGCCGCGTACACGAACCCGACGGCCGCGACGGAGGACGAGGGGCCCCAGAAAAACGGGATCGCGGGCACCAGGACCAGGGAGGTGGGCCCGACCAAGGCGGACTCCGGGAGTGCAACGAGGATGTAGACCACGGTCACGCCCGCGCACACGGGCAGCACGACGAGGAGGGACGCGAGGAGGGCGAGGCGCGCGGAGAGGCCCGACTCGCTCAGGGGAAACGCGCGGCTGAACAGGACGGCGCCGTAGGCGCCCGCACTCAGCCCGAGGACCAGGAGGAGCGCGCCGATAATCAGTCCAGAGGTCGCGCCCACGGGGATGAACGCGAGGACGAACGCTTGGGCCACCGCGAGGAAGAGAGCGCCTAGGGCGACGAAGGACGAGGCGAAGAGGAGTCGGCGGCGGGCCGCGGTCCGGATCGTCTCCAGAGTCCGGCCCGGGGCCGTCGCGGGGATGCTCACGGGCTCCCGGAAGGGCGCGCGTTGCCTTAAGCCTCGTCCGGCGGGAACCTTAATAGAGGCGGCATTCATCGGGACGAGCCCATGGCCGCGACCCCGCCGCCCATCCGGGTCTACAACACGCTGACCCGGAGCAAGGAGACGTTCACCCCCCTCCGCGACCGGGAGGTCGCCATGTTCGTCTGCGGCATCACGCCGCAGGACCGGGCCCACCTCGGCCATGCGAAGACGTACATCACGTTCGACCTCGTCGCGCGCTACCTGCGCGCGCGCGGTTGCAACGTGTTCTATCTGCAGAATGTGACGGACGTGGAGGACCGGATCATCGACAAGATGCGGGAGACCGGGACGGACTGGAAGGAGATCGTCCGGCGTTACTATGAGGAATACCAGGAGGCCATGCGCGCCCTGAATTGCACCTCCGTAGACGTCTACGCCTACGCCACGGACCACATCCCGGAGATCCTGCAGCAGATCCAGGGACTCCTGGACAAGGGCTTCGCCTACGTCACGGACACGGGCGTCTACTACGACACGACCAAGTTCACGGACTGGGGCAAGCTCAGCGGCATGAAGGTCGAGGAGCTGCGGCCCGGGGCTCGCGTAGCGGTGGACGAGACGAAGCGGAACCCTGCAGACTTCGCGCTCTGGAAGGCCCAGAAGCCCGGCGAGCCCGCGTGGGACAGCCCGTGGGGCAAGGGCCGCCCCGGATGGCACATCGAGGACACCGCGATCACGATCAGCCGGTTCGGCCCCCAGTACGACCTCCACGGGGGCGCCACGGAGCTCATGTTCCCGCACCACGAGGCAGAGGTCGCGCAGGCGGAGGCCT
>CAZJIP010000081.1:0-9729 GCA_964546105.1 uncultured Methanomassiliicoccales archaeon | reverse complement strand
AGGTCCCGCTGGAGGAGCCGCCGCATGAGGCCCAAGTCGAGCGGGCCGCCCTGGGCCAGTTGGGCCGCCAGCCCCGGTTTTCCCAGCGCCGCCAGGAAGGCCCCGAAGTCGGCGAGGAGGGCCGCGGGGGTCGTCGACCGCTGGAGCTCGAACGCGTAGACGGGGATCTCGTGCCGCCGGGACTGAATCCATCCCGTGACCAGGGCGCTCTTCCCGATGCCGGGGAGCCCCGTGACCACGAGGACCTGCGAGTCGCCTCCATACCAGGCGTCGAGGCTCCGGAGCTCCTCCTCGCGCCCGAACAGATGGTCCACGTGACGGAGACCTGCCCGCCAGACCAGCGGCTCCCGAGTCCGAGGCTGCGAGGCCGGACCCGCCTTCAGGTCAATGCGCTCCTTCTCCACCAGGGAGACGGCCGAAGTCAGGTCCAGGCGCGAGGCGGCCAGCGCGGGTATCTCCGCGAGGCGCACGGAGAGCGGACCCAGGTGCGGGGCACGGAGCGTGACGACCTCCGCGCTCAGTCGCTCCCGGAGCCGCGTGGCCGCGGCCCAGCCCTCGTCGGTCAGGTAGTAGGTATACTTGGGCAGGTGGTATCCCTCGATCCGAGCACGCTCCCGGACGACGAGGCCCTCGTCCTCGAGCCGACTTAGCCACTTGGTCAGCGTGCTGCGCCCGGAGCGCGTGGCCGCGGCGACGGCGTCCTGGACCCGTTCCCGCGGCCGTAGGTCCTCCGTGGACAGGTGGATCAGGACGCGTTCCCTCGTCGGGTAGGTCCGTTTCCGGCGATAATGGCGCACGGAGACCCTCGCCGGGGTATATGCGGGGCAAAATAGAACATTTTCGCCGGAGAGTTCTTAAGGTAGCACCCTACCTGATATCGTTTGCGAAGCCCATGGCATCCCCCCCAGCAGGCGCCGAGCGGCACTGGTCCGCCTCACCGTGGCTGCCCTTCGTCTACGCGGAGATCGTCCGCAGCCCGGACACGTACGGGGTCGTGATCCTGGGCGACACGGACCGGGATCCCCGCCTCGTGGCCTTCGGGGTCATCCGGGACGAGCTGTGGCGGGTCCACCGCAGCCCCCGGTCCGCCGCGAACGGGGTGGCGTACTTCCGTTACGTGGAGACCTTCCTCGAGGGCGAGGCGGGACGCCTCGCCACGATCATCCTGGACGAGCTGACGAAGACCGCGGGCCACCCCATCGCCTGGAAGGAGTTCCCCGCCCCTTTGGCCAACTCGGCGGTCCCCAGCGGGAACGCATCCCCTCAGGGCGGCTGACGAGTCGGTCAAGGCCGTTCGAAAGGAGAAGGGGCCGCCCCGCCGCATCCCTCCGGCATTCACGCGGAGCGGGGCGGCCGTGAGCGTCTCACACGAAGCGGACGACGAGGAACCGGACCACGAGGGCCGCGATCGCGCTCACCTGGTAGGCCAGGATGCGGAGGATCCAAGCGTGCAGCACGGCGTCACCTCCCGAAGGGTTCGGGTTTGAGCCCCTTGTGGGCCGGCCCGCGGGACTTGCGGAAGAGGTCCCGCAGGGCCTGTGCGAACGCGGGCCAGGCGCCCCTGGGATCCGGCGTATCAGGCCGGAGATCGGGCCGCCAGGGCGGCACGCAGACGCTCGCGTAGTCCGTTCGTCGGCGCAGGTCCGCCAGGGCCGCGTGGCTGCCGACGGCGCACCCCATCACGCGCCTCCCGGCCGCGCGAAAGCCGCGCCGAGGGCCTCGAAGAGGGCGCTCAGGACGCCCCGCCGGCTCGACTGGGACGCCGCGGATCGTGCGCTGCGGCGTGCCTGGGCCATCATCCAGGCGGCGTCGGCGCCGTCCCCTCCGTACTCCGTTCGGAGGTACGTCTGGAAGTCCGCCGGCAACCGGCGTCCCACCCTGTGGTCACCCATCTTGCTCACCAGGCTCGTTTGCGTTACAGGCAGCATTTTTTGCCTCCGAGGAGGGGCCAGGGCCTGGGAGGTCAAGACCGCGGCGAAGGAGTCCCGTGGGGACTCCTATCCCGGTGGGAAAACCTACTTAGGTCCACACCTCGTTGGCCCGGCGTTGCGAGGGAGCTCATCCCAGTCCGCCTCACGGTCAAGGAACGAATCCTTCTCCATCTGCTGGACTACGTGAAGTTCCAGGACGCGATTGAGGTTCCTCCCGCCATGACCCAGGAGGCTCTTGCGGATTCGGCCTGGGTTGAGCTCCGCCACCTGAGCCAGTACCTTCGGCCTCTGCTGCGCGAGGAACTCGTGCGGGAGCGGACCTGCCATGTCGAGGGGATCCGGCAGCGCAGAAGGGTGTACGCGTTGACGGAGGCGGGGCAGCACGCGGCCTACAGGCTCCGGGACCGCGTGAGGGCGGAGACCGTTCCCGTGCGGGACGCTCAGGGCGTGCGGCAGGAGACGTATGCGAAGGTGCTCGAAGACGCCCGGGGCCAGATTCCCCTCCTCGAGCTCGTCCATCGGGCCACGCGGGATGGCCGGATCGACCTCGACGCGCTGGCCGCGGGTCCCCCTACTCCCTTGGTCGAAGATCTCGCCGAGGCGCCCCGGCTCGACCGTTTCGTCGGCCGGACCAACGAACTCGGCGAGCTGACCGGCGAGGGGGCGGGTCCGCGGGTCTTCGTGGTGCGGGGCGTCGCGGGGATCGGCAAGTCGAGTCTCGCCGCGCGGGCGTGCGAGCTCCTCCGAGGACAGCGAAATCTCTTCTGGCATACGTTGCGCCCGTGGGACACCCCAGTGTCCGTCCTCACGGCCATGGGGAACTTCCTCTCGGCTATCGGAAAGCCGGGGCTCCGTGCGGTCGTGTCCCGAGGCGAGTTGCGGGATGCCGCAGAGGTGTTGCGAGAGGACCTCCCCGGTACCCGTTCGGTCCTCGTGTTCGACGATGCCGACCAGGCCGGTGAGGAGATTCTCTCCCTCCTCCGGTTCATCAAGGATGCCGTGGCGGACGCGCCGGACGTCCGCGCGCTCGTGCTCTCCCGGCGGGCGATCGCCTTCTACGATCGCAGGGATGTAGCCCTCCGCCACTCGGTCCGAGAGATTGACTTGCCCGGGCTGAAGGCTGCCGACATCGCCCAGTTCCTCTCCCCGGAGATGGATGTTGCGACGACTCGTCTCGGGAAGCAGTTCGGGGGACATCCGCTCTTCCTGCAGCTCCTACGGTCCTCCGCCAGCGGGAAGGCGCCCCACGCGGCCATGCGGGACATGCGCCGGTTCATCGAGGAGGAGGTCTACTCCGGTCTCTCGGAGCCCGAGCGGAGGGTGCTGAATCTCGCCTCACTCTACCAGGTTCCGGTTCCTCGGAACGCGCTCCTGGCGGAGGCAAGCGATTCATACGAACTCATCCTCTCGCTGGCGAACCGATCCCTCCTGCGACCGGTCGGGGACGAGGGCTTCGAGGCCCACGACTCCATCCGTTCGGTCTTCGCCGACCTCCTGGCCCCGGCGGAGCGGGAGCGTCTCGGCGCTCACGCCGTGGAGCAGCTCCGCGGCCTCGCGACGAAGGCCCGTCCGTCGGGCGCCTTGGTTGCGTGCGTCGGGTATCTTTCGAACGCGCTCCTCCTGACCGCGGACCCCGTGGCGCGTGCCGATCTGTACGAGGCCCTGGGGGATGCGGAGGAGGAGCTGGGAGACCTGCCCGCCGCGCTGACCGCCTACAAGGAGGCCATGAAGGGCCGCGAAGGGGCCGAGGCCCAGGCACGTCTCCACCGCAAGAGTGCGCAGGCCCTGCGTCAGCGGGGTGAGGTGGACGCCGCGACGGTGGAGGTCGACGACGGACTCCGACTCCTCGGGGAGGTGGTCTGCGAGGAGCGGGCCTGGCTCGACCTCGGCCGGTGCGCCGGTGCGCAGTGGAGGGAGGCGTGGGATGAGGCGTACGAGCAAGGGGACGAAGCGCTCCGGATGTTCCGCGCGTTCCGAAACCGCATGGGTGAGGCGTCGGCCCTCATCCAGCTGGGTTTCCTCGACATCGAATCCCCACGAGGCGACCCAGCTCGCGGGGAAACCCTTCTGGGCAAGGGCTTGGATCTCGCGGTCGCCCTCGGAGACGTGAACCTCATGGCGCGCGCCCACACAGGCTTGGCCTACCTGTTCGCTTATCGGCTCGGCCGTGTGGAGGAGTCGCTCCAGCACCTCTCTGCGATCGAGGCCCTTCCCGGAACGATTCGGGATCCCCATGCGCGCCGTTCCCTCCTGATCCTCAAGGGCTGGCTCTACCTCGAGGCCTTGGGCGACTGCGATTCTGCGGAAGGCAATTTCCAGGAGGCAATTGCCCACGCGCGGAAGATTCACGACTCAACGGCGATCGTCTCGGCGCGCACGGGCCTCGCAAGCTGCCAGTACTGTCGGGGACTCGTGGAGGATGCACGCCACGCCTTCGAGGAGTGCGTGAAGGACCTCTTGGCCACCACGATGTACGGAGCGACCCTCGAGAACGCGTGGCTGGCGGCGGAATGCAGTTTGCGTCTCGGCGACCTCGCGGCATTCCGGAAGTGGGCCTCCGTCCTGCAGGACCCCCGGTTCGCCAAGAGCGTTCAAGCCCGCCCATTGCACGCGGCGGTGTTCCGCGGTGTCAGTCTCTTCCTGGTGGGAGACCGGGATGGATGGCGTTCTGCGTTCAAGGAGGCCTTTGACGCGGCAGACCGCGGTTCCTCGTCCCCAGATCCCGGGCACCTCGCGCTCGCACACTTCCTGTGCGGGCTCACGTCGCGCGTCGCCGGCGAAGACCGCGATGCCACCGAACACATGCGGGTGGCGAAGGATATTGTCTCCCGATATCACCTCGAGGGGCGCGGCCGCGTGATGGCCGCCGCGGAGCCCGAGCTGGCCGAAACATTTCGTCGGGCCCTCTCCTCCCCACGCGGTTAATCGCGTACGGGACCGTGGCCGCTCGCGATGGATGCGCGATCCTGGTTCAAGCGTGCGATCCAGTAGTCGATGGCCTTTAGCTTCGTTTGCGTGTCCACCGGCTCTTCCAGTTTGGTCGTAATCGCCGAGTACGTCAGTTTCACATTGGTCCAGCCCGTGTTGTCGACAACCACGCTTCCTCCTCCTGGGAGGCGCATGCCTGCGCAGGCGTAAAGCGCTTCCGCATGCTCGGCCGAGGCGGATCGGAATGCTCCGTCATCCCCGGTTGGCTCGCGAATCGAGATGCTCGTGCCGTCCATGAACTGCGCCCCCTCGTGGAAGAATCCCGTCACGCGCCCTGCAGGTCGGAGATCGGGCCGCCACGGTGGAGCACAAACGCTCCCGTACTCCTCGCGCCGGCCCGCGAGAATCGTGTGGCTCTTGATGCGTGCCCCGTCAGGCGCCTGCCGGCCGCGGCAAAGCCGCGCCGAGCGCTTCGAGAAGCGTCTTCAGGACGGCCCCGCCGCCTCGACTTGGAGGTCGCCGATTGGTCGCTGCGGCACGCCTGGGACAACATCCAGTTCGCGTCGGATCCGTCCCCTCTGTAGATCGTGCGGAGGTACGTTCGGAAGTCTGCCGACAACCGGCGCTCTACCCTGTGGTCACCCGTCTTGCTCACCCGGCCCGTTTGCGTTACAGGCAGCTTCTGGGTCCCCCGGGGAGGGCCAGGGCTTAGGAGGTCAAGACCGCGGCGAAGGAGTCCGGTCGGGACTCTTACCTCGACGGCACAAAGTTACTTAGGCCCACAGCCCGTTGACGAGGGGTTGCGAGGGAGCCCATCGCCGTGCGCCTCACGGCCAAGGAACGCATCCTTCTCCACCTGTTGGACTACGTCAGGTTCCGTGAGGCCCTCGAGGTCCCTCCGGCGATGACCCAGGAGGGCCTCGCGTCCGCGGCCTGGATTGAACTCCGCCACCTGAGCCAGTACCTGCGCCCCCTCCTGCGCGACGAGCTCGTGCGTGAGAGGACGTGCCACGTCCAGGGCATCCGCCAGCGGAGGAAGGTGTACGACCTCACCGAGGCGGGACAGCACGCGGCCTACCGCCTGCGGGACCGCGTGAAGTCGGAGCCCGTGCGGGTGCGCGATAGCGAGGGAACGCGGGACGAACCCGTGGCCAAGGTCCTCGAGTCCGCGGGCGGCAAGGTCTCCCTGCTCGAGCTCGTCCATCGGGCGGCCGGACCCGGTCCGATCGATCTCGAAGCCTTCGTGGTCCCGGCCCCCGTCCCGTTCGTCGAGCGTTTGTCCGAGGCGCCTCGATTGGACCGATTCGTGGGCCGCCGGAGGGAGCTCGACGCCCTCGTGGCGGACGAGGGTCCCCGTCTGTTCGTCGTGCGCGGGGTCGCGGGGATCGGCAAGTCGAGCGTCGCGGCGCGTGCGTGCGAACTCCTCCACGGCCAGCGGAATCTCTTCTGGCACACGCTGCGCCCGTGGGACACGCGAATCTCCGTCCTCACGGCCCTCGGGGAGTTCCTGTCCTCCGTCGGCAAGCCCGGTCTCCGGGCCGTCGTCGCCCGGGGCGAGGCAAGCCAGGCAGCCGACGTCCTCCGCGAAGACCTCCCAGGAACCCGATCGTTCCTCGTCTTCGACGATGCCCACGAGGCCGCGGAGGAGGTCCTGCCCCTCTTCCGCTTCCTCAAGGACGCGATCGCGGACGCGCCCGACGTCCGGGCGGTCCTCCTGTCCCGTCGTGCCTTGGCCTTCTACGATCGCCGCGACGTCGCCCTCCGGGGACTCGTGAAGGAGATCGACCTCGGGGGTCTTCCGTCGGAGGACATTGCGGCGTTCCTCGCCCCGGACCTAGACGCGGCGGTCGGGAACCTGGGGATCCAGCTCGGCGGCCATCCGCTCTTCCTCCAGCTCGTGCGGTCCGCGAGCCCTGCGGGGCGCCCCCAGCACGCGGTGCGGGACATGCGCCGCTTCCTCGAGGAGGAGGTCTATTCGGGCCTCCAGGAGCCCGAGCGGCGGGCGCTCAAGCTCGCCTCCCTGTATCGAGTTCCGATCCCGGAGGCGGCCCTCCTCGCGGATGCCGAGGCCTCGCACGACGTGATCCTCTCCCTCATGAACCGGTCTCTCCTCCGGTCCGTGGGGGGCGAGGCGTTCGAGGCCCACGATTCGATCCGCGCGGTCTTCGCGGAGCTCCTCGCACCGTCGGAACGGGAGCGGCTCGGGACGTTCGCAGCGCATCAGCTGCTTACCCTGGCCTCCCACGCGCTCGGCACGGGAGACTTCCTCGCGGCGGTCGGCTACATCTCCAACGCCATGCTCCTGGTTGCGGACCCCGGGGCCCGCGCGGGCCTGTACGAGGCCCTCGGCGATGCCCACGAGGGATTGGGGGATCTCCCTGCGAGCCTGACCGCGTACAAGGAGGCCATGAAGCGGCTCAAGGAACCCGAGGCTCGCGCCCGCCTCCATCGCAAGAGCGCGGAAGCCCTGCGGATCCGGGGTGACGTGGGCGCCGCGGGCACGGAGGTCGAAAAAGGCCTGGCCTTGCTCGGCGACCGACTCTGCGCGGAGCGCGGCTGGCTCGATCTCGTGCAGGCCACGGTCTCCAGCTGGCAGGAGCACTGGGACGACGCGTACGACCGCGGCAACGACGCATTGCAGGTATTCCGTGCCTTCGGGGACCGCAAGGGGGAGGGCTGGGCCCTCTACCAGCTCGGGTTCTTCGACATCGAGTCCGCCCGCGGCGATCCGTTTCGCGGAGAGCGGCTGCTCGGCGAGGCGCTGCAGCTCTCCCTCGCGCTGAACGACGTGGAGCTCATGGCGAGGGCCCACACGGGGCTGGCCTACCTCTTCGCGATGCGCATGGGCCGCGTGGAGGCCGCCTTGGAGCACCTCTCGGCCATCGAGGCCCTGCCCCGCACCTTCCGCGATCCCCACGCGCACCGCTCCCTGCTCATGCTCAAGGGATGGCTGCACCTCGAGCTCCTGGGGGACTGCGCGGCCGCGGAGGGTTACTTCCAGGAGGCGAGCGTCCTGGGCCGCAAGATCCACGACCTAGCGGCGATCCTGTCCGCGCGGACCGGCCTCGCCTGCTGCGCCTATTGCCGCGGTCAGGTCGAAGAGGCCCGTCGCCGGTTCGAACGATCCGTGGAGGAGCTTATCCCCTCGAGCATGTCCGTGACTGTCCTGGAGGACATCTGGATGGCCGCGGAATGCAGCCTGCGCATGGGGGACGTTCCCGGTTTCCACAAGTTCGCGGCCCTTCTCGACGATTCCCGGGTCGCCACCAGCGTGGCGGCGCGACCGTTGCACCGCGGAGTCCTCCGCGGCGTGGAACGGTTGCTCCGCGGGGACCGCGACGGATGGCGGAAGGCATTCCGTGAGGCCTTCGAGGCCGCGGACCAGGGTTCGACCGTCCTAGATCCGGCCCATCTCGCGCTGGCCCATTTCGTCTACGGGATCACGCTGCGGGCCGTCGGCGAAGAGGCGGAGGCCGCCGAGCACCTGGCCCAGGCTAAGGAGATCCGGCGGACGTATCATCTCAAGGGGCGGGACCAGGTCGCACTGGATGCGGAGCGTGAGCTAACGGACGTCCTCGTCCGGAGCGTGGGGCCGGCTCACTGAGTTTCGGGTGGGCTGACGAACGGCTCGCCGCCCTTCTTGATGGACTTCAGGTCTTCCTTGAGGCGGTTGATGCAGTAGTTGATCGCCTCCTCCCGCAGATCCTGGTTCCCGGGCAGCTCATCCAGCTTCGCCGTGATGCCGTCATAGGCCCGCTGTATGTGCTTCCAACCGGTCGGCTCCGTGTACTGCGTCACGTTTCGGGTCATGCACCCTCCCCCAGCCCCGCATGCGGCGCCCGGGTATAGGAATTGTTGGTTCTCGCTCACTCCTGCGCAGGCGCTCCGTGGAGGGGGATGATGGCCCCCTTCACGTACCGGGCCTCCTCCGTGCAGAGCCAGGCGACCAGCTCTGCGACATCCTGGGGCGTCCCATGCTTGCGGTGCCTCCACGCCTTCCCATGGCGAACTGCATCGAGGGCTTCCTCGAACGAGAAGTAGGGGATGTAGCCCGGGGCGACCGCGTTGATCGTGACGCCGTGGGGCATCTCGACCTCGGACAGGATCCGCGTGAGGCCGTGGCGGGCGATCTTGCCCACCGTGTAGTCGTACGGCGGTTCCATGAACTCCTCGGAGCGCTCCATGCCCAAGTTGACGATCCGCCCCCATTTCCGCCGTCGCATATCCGGCAGCGCGGCCTTGATCGTGTGGAACATGCCATCGATCTCCGCGCGGAGGACGCTCCCCCAGAAGGCGTCGTCCACCTTGGTCAGGTCCCGCTGCGGATCCCAGCGACCGCCCGCGTTGTTGACGAGGATGTCCACGGGACCCAGCTCCCTCTTCGTCCGCCCGAACATGTCCCGCACGGCGGCCCCGTCCGTGGTGTTCGCCTCCACCAGGAGGGTGCGCACTCCGAATTCCTCGATGGCGCGCAGCAGGCGGCGGTTGGCGGACTCCCGCGTCGTGCGGTTCGTCCCCGTGTTCAGGACGACGTCCGCGCCGTCCCGGGCCAGCGTCAGGGCCGTGCTCCGGCCCATGCCCTCGCCCGTGCTCCCCGTGACCAAGGCCACGCGGCCCTCCAGAGATCTCGCCATGATGCCGGCAAGGGAGGACGGCGAGAAAACGTTTCCCGGCCCGCGTCATCCCATGGCGGGATGCACGCGGGCGCGAGAATGGCGGACCGCCAGCCCCGGCGCCGGGAGAGGGGAGGGGTTGCTGTCCGAGGGCTTGGACTTCCGGTCCGAGCGGGCTTCCTTCAGGATTAGGAAGACCCGCAGGGTCTCGGGGTGGAGGGGGAGGAGTTCCGAAGCCCCGGTTTCCGACACCGTGA
>CAZJIP010000080.1:4448-9735 GCA_964546105.1 uncultured Methanomassiliicoccales archaeon | reverse complement strand
GGCGGGGTCGGTCCGGTGCCCCGTATTGCGTACTCCATGCGCGCATAGATATCGGAGCCGCCGCCCATCTCACGCCTCCAGGTCGGCGCGGATCCGCTCGAGGCTGCGGACAGCCCGGTCGCGGTCCCCATCGCCCAGGGCGTGCTCGCTGTACCGCGCCTCCTCGAAGAGAGAGGTCAGGATCTCCGCGGAGTCCGGGGAGACCCGCAGCTGCCGGATCGCGAGGTCCTCGAGCTCGCGCGGCGTGAGGGGCTCCTGGGACCCGATCCCGCGCGCCCCCAGGAAGAGGCAGAACCGCTGGTAGCAGGCCAGGATGGCGGTCCGCACGTCGGCACCGATCTGGAGCTCCGCGATGGCCTCCTGCACGGCGCGGGCCGCGATCTGCCGACCCTTCCCCAGGGAGATAGCGGGCCCCATGCGCCGGAGGTTCGCGCCCACGTGGAAGAAGAGAGCGATCGCGAGGATGGAGGCGAAGACGGCACCCGCGAGGAATACGCCCAGGGGGATGCCGCTGACCGAGGGGATCGGACCCACGCTGCCCGCCCCTCCCGCGGTGCCGTTCGCCGTCCCGTTTTGCCGGTTGAAGGGGCCCACGATCCGCGGCCAGAGGTAGATTAGGGACGCGAATATGACGAAGGCGATCAGGGTCGCCACGACGTCCGCCCAGCTCGCCGGGCGCAAGACGCGCTTGGCCGGAGTCCCTTTGCGCCGGAGGAGAAACAGGACCAGGGCGGACACGCCGAAGGCGACGAACGTGGCCACGAGCAGGAATGCGGAAACGTTCGTGTCGAGGAGGCCCTGGGGGTTCGCGGTGGGCGACCCCGAGCCCGGGCTGATGGGAAGCTGGTCCCCGCCCGTGTCCAGGTGGGCGAGGTTGAAGGCGAGTCCTGCGACGAGGAGGATCGCCAGGAACAGGAGGAGGGGGATGACCCAGACCGCCCTCCCCCGGGAGGCCGTGGGCACAGAGCGGCCAACGGCGGAGGATGTCATAACGGTTTGCGGTAAAGGGCCCCCGGAGGCGAGCCTCACGTGCGGGCGATTTCGGAGAAGAAACGCTCGCGGCGCCGCTTGCCCACCCAAGCGAGGACCACGGCGACCACGCCCGCGGTGAGCGACAGGGACAACGCGATCCATCCCGCCAGGACCTCGGGGGCGGTCGTCTCGCTGAGAACGCCGCGATACGCACCCGCGGTGGCGTTTCCGGCGGGCATCGCGGGAGCCAAGAGCGTCGTGTACGAAGCTGCGAGAATCAGGAACAGCCCGATCACAGCCAGCGCGACCGCGCTCGAGAGGGCGAGGACGATGGCCACCTTCTCGGGATGGAGGAGCTTCTTCCCCTTCGCGGAGAGCTCGTAGTAGATCCACTTGCGGCCCTCGTCCACGCGCTTGACCAGCTCCGCGGCTTGCAGCTTCTCCAGATGCTCCAAGAGCGTGGGCTTGCTCAGGTTCAGGAGGCCACTCAGGTCCGTGACGGTCTGCCGCCGCTCGTCCAGCTTCTTCAGGATGTCCACGCGGACCTCGGAGGCGAGGGCCTTGAAGCTCTCCTGGTCCAGGGTAATCGTGGACGGCCCCGGCATCATCGGCGTTCGCATGTCCGAGAGGCCTCTTGAGGACATCCCCGTGATTCGGGATGAACCTAACGACGCCGCGTAATCCCCCGCGCGGCTCCCGGTTGTTGTCTCGGTACTGCGATAGCGGGAGACGTGTTCTCGCCTGCGGCGTCCCGGCTTTTGCCGGAACCAAAGTTTAGGCTCCGGTCGCAGGTGGACCGTCCCGGGTGCGCGACGTGGCCGCGGTAGAGAAGGTCAACCTGGAGGAGAAGCTCGCTCGGTTCCGGGATCTGTGGAATCCCAAGATCGTGGGCCAGGTGAACGACTTCCACGTGAAGCTCGTGAAACTCAAGGGCGAGTTCGTCTGGCACCACCATGACCGCGAGGACGAGCTCTTCCTCGTCCTCCGGGGCCGGATGACCGTGCAGCTGCCCCAGGGCGACGTGTCCGTGGGCGAGGGTGAGTTCGTCGTGGTCCCCCGCGGGATGGAGCATCGGCCCAAGGCGGACGAGGAGACCCACGTACTGCTCCTCGAGCCCGTATCCACGGTCAACACGGGGAACGTCCAAGACGCGCACACGCGGCGGGAGCTCGAGCGAATCTGAGGGCTACTTGGGCACCTTCTGCCAGTCGTCCAAGAAGCGCTTCAGCCCCACGTCAGTCAAGGTGTGCCCCGTCATCTTCTTGAGGACGTCGAAGGGCACGGTGACGATGTCCGCGCCGAGCTTCGCGGCCTCGATCACGTGGAGCGGATGGCGGATGGAGGCCACGAGGACCTCGCAGTCCCAGTCGTAGTTGCGAAAGATCTGGATAATCTCCTGGACCACCTGCATGCCCTCCTGGCCCTGGTCGTCCAAGCGGCCGATGAACGGGCTCACGTACTTGGCGCCCGCCTTCGCCGCGAGGATGGCCTGGTTCGCGCTGAAGATCAGCGTCGTATTGATCCGCACGCCTTCCTTGGACAGGGCCTTGATCGCTTTGAGGCCCTCCGTGGTCATCTGGATCTTCACGACCACGTTCTTGTGGAGCTGGGCGAGCTTGCGGCCCTCCTTGACCATCTCCTCCGCATGGGTCGACGTGACCTCGAGGCTGATCGGGCCGTCCACCAGGGTGAGGATGTCCTGCACGACCTCCGACCACTTCCGGCCCGTCTTCGCGACGAGCGACGGATTGGTCGTCACACCGTCGAGGACGCCCCACGACGCGGCCTCGCGGATCTCGTCGATGTTCGCGGTGTCGAGGAAGATCTGGACCATGGGCTTCCGCCGGCCGACGATAGGCGCCTCCCGTTAAGAGGGTTTCCGCTGCGCAGGAGAGCTTGTCGCGTCCACGAGGGGAGAATCTACTTATGCCGACCGCCCGGTCGCGGCCGCCTCGATGGCATCCCCCGCGAGCCTCTGGCGGCATGGCGACTTCCTGCGGCTGTGGGCCGGCCAGAGCGTCTCCCTCTTCGGGGATCAGTTCACCCTGCTCGCCCTGCCGTACATCGCGGTGACCATGCTCGGCGCGGGTCCGTTCGAGATGGGCATCCTCGCCGCGGTCGGCACGCTGCCCTTCCTCCTCATTGCGATCTTCGTGGGCGTCTGGGTGGACCGCCACAAGTGGCTCCCGGTCCTCATCGCCGGCGACCTTGGTCGCGGCCTCATCGTCCTGACGATCGCCCTCCTCGCGTTCGCGGGCCTGCTCCATCTCGTGTACCTCTACGCCCTCGGCTTCCTGACCGGCGTCCTCACCGTCTTCTTCGACGTCGCCTACCAGGCGTACCTGCCCAGCCTCGTCGAGCGCTCGCAGCTCGTGGAAGGGAACAGCAAGCTCGAGACGACGAATTCCCTGGCCCAGACGGGCGGACCCTTCGTGGCCGGCGTCCTCATCCAGGCTCTGTCCGCGGCGTGGGCCATGGTGTTCGATGCCTCCACGTACTTCTTCTCCGTCGGGATGATGTCCACGATCCGCCACGGGGAGACCCCGCCGCGGGCCACGGATCGCCGGTCCTTATGGGCGGAGGCCCGGGAGGGCTTCGCCGTCGTACTGGGGGATCGCCGGCTGCGGGCCATCGCGGGATCCACCTCCCATTTCAACCTGTTCGGCGCCGCGATCGCCGCCCTGAGTGTCCTGTTCGCGGTGCGCGACCTCGGCATGGGGGGCCTCGCGCTCGGGATCGTATTCCTGGGTGGCGGCATCGGCGGCCTCTTGGGCGCCCTGACCGCCGCGCGGATCGCCGCTCGCATCGGGGTGGGACGCGCCATCGTGGTCTCCACGGTCTTCGGCGCGGCGGCCATGTACGGCTACCTCCTCGCGACGCCGGCGACTGGGGTGCCGATCCTGCTCGGCGTCTTCGTGGCGACCGGGTTCACGGTACTCCTCTACAACATCAATCAGGTCAGCCTCCGGCAGGGCCTCGTGCCCGTCCGACTTCAGGGGCCATTGAACGCGACCATGCGCTTCCTCGTGTGGGGACCATACCGCTCGGCGGTCTCCTGGGCGGCGTGCTTGGGGGCCTGCTCGGCGTGCGCAGCGCCATCGCGGTCGCCGTCCTGGGCATGTCCTTCGCGTTCCTCTGGGTACTCCTCTCGCCCGTTCGGACGATCCGCACGATGCGCGAGCCCATGGCCTGAGCGGGCTCCGCCTGGCCCGCGGAGCAGAAAAAGTGGGGAAGGAAGGGTTGATAGGAAAGGGGAAAGGGTGGGGCCGCGAGGGCCCCGAGCGATCGTCTACCCGAGCGCCTTCATGATGCGGCTGAGGGTCCCGCGGCGCTCCACGAATCCCGTGTTCTGGAGGAGCCCGTCGAGTCCCAGGAAGCGGCCGGGAACCAGGAAGACGAACGCGATGAAGACGAAGATGTAGATGATGTAGTAGCTCACGAGGGCGTTCTTGGACATGAGGAAGTCCAAGTACGATCCCGTGAAGCCAGCCGTCATCGCGGGCAGCGTGGACATATAGAACAGGAGCGTCATCAGGGCGCCGCTGACTCCCCCGACCCGGGTGAGAACCCCAAAGACCAGGGAGATGCCAATCAACAGCTCGCCGTAAACGAGCAGGTATTCCACGGCCGGGTTGCCGGACATGCCCGTGAACAGGAATGCGAACGGCCCGGACACGTGGGACAGGAATCCGGACGTGGCGAACTTGCCCCCCAACTCAGTCACGATCTTCTCGTACCCCGCCCACAGGAAGACGAACCCAAGGGACACACGCAGTGCGAAGATGGACCACGCCGTGCCCGACTTGAGGCTCTTCCCGAACAGGGTCTGCGTCAGCGTCTTGTGCTCGCTCTCGTTTGCGTAAGCCCCCATCGGCTTCACCTCGGCAGAGCCCAGTCCGGCGGTCCGCTAAGAGAGGTATTGACATACACTCCATTCGAATATATACGAATTCGAAACATGGAAGGACACGCGGGCCCCGAAGCCGGGCCCACGGAGCGAAATCTCACTACAACCGTAGTTGCAAGGCGCTGTATGTACTTCCGAAACTAGAATTCAAATGAGTGCATCAAGGCGCAGAGCGCCACGCGGCTTTCGGAGACGCCAGCGGCGGATCACAGGGACAACAAGCCCTGAACGAGGAATGCGGTGCCTCCGAGGACGAGTACCGCGCCGATGACGCGGACCACCGCGGCGGGCCGCCATCCGGTCTTCTCGACGAAGATGGCCACCGAGATGAGGCCCATCCAGACCAGGCTCAGCGCGCCCGCGACGAACAGGACGATCATGAAGAGCCAGCAGCAGCCGATGCAATAC
>CAZJIP010000080.1:0-4348 GCA_964546105.1 uncultured Methanomassiliicoccales archaeon | reverse complement strand
CGCGCCCGCGACGAACAGGACGATCATGAAGAGCCAGCAGCAGCCGATGCAATACACGGCGTGGCGGAGGCCCATCCGCAGGGCCCCGCGGCGCCCCGAGCGCCAGTGGTGGAGGACGAACCCCATCGGGGACTGGCAGTGGGCGAGACACACTTCCTTGGTCCGGGTCACCTGCCACGCGCCCGCCGCGACGAGGACGCCCGCGGAGGCGAGGAGGACCCACGCGTTCACCATACCCATCGGGCTCGCGAGGCCGAGGGCCGCAAGTCCGGCGAACGCCGCGAGGGCGAAGAGCCCCCAGAGGAGAAAGTATGCGGATGCGAACAGGGCGGTCGCCGCCTGGTCCGGTGGCCGCACGGGTCGTCCCGCCTCGAGCCGCGTGATCGAGCGGTAGGAGAGGATCATCGGAAGCGCCGAGGGAAGCATCATCGCGACCATCATCACGATGAGGAGGACGAGGGCCAGTCCGAAGGCCGTTGGATCCGCGAGCGGAGACGCGAATGGGGCCATCGAGGCGTCCCCGGTCGACCACGTAACGTACCACGCCGCGGCCACGATTCCGACCACGACCAAGCCGACAGGAAGGGTCAGAGACCGCAATACGTCCCGTGGCTCGCCGCTCCCCGCGCCTTCCATCCCCAGCGGAATCCGTCCCGCGGGATATGAAACTGCCCTCCGCCGGCCGTGAGTCGAGAATCGTTTTCGGTCGTCCGAAATCCGCCTGCGACTCCGGCGGGGATAGGGTTAAGGCAGGTCGCGTGATACGGATTCGCGGGGGTATGGCGATGGTGTCGGCGAAGTGGAGCTTGGAGGGCGATTGGATCAACTCATGCAGCTGTGATTCCGGATGTCCGTGTCTCTTCTACTCGGATCCGACCCAAGGATCGTGCGAGGCGCTGGACGCGTTCCACATTCGGAAGGGCAAGCACGGCAACGTGACCCTGGACGGGCTCACGGTCGTCATGGCGTCGAAGTCACCGGGCAACTTCTGGAAGGGGAACTGGTCCGCGGCCGTGTACTTCGATGAGCGCGCGAGCGCCAAGCAGAGGGAGAGTCTCGAGACACTTTTCCTGGGAAAGGCGGGAGGGCCCCTCGCGATGATTGCCGGGCTTATCAGCGACCTCAAGGGGACGAAGTACGCTTCGATTTCGTTCGACGCAAAGAAACGCAAGGTCTCCATCCCAGGTGTCCTCGAATACCAGCTCAAGCCGACCGAGGGCGGGGATAAGGGGAAGCCCATCCAGGTGGTCAACCACCCGCTGACCCCCGCAGTCGACCCGATGAACATGGGGATCGGCGTGCGAGCCGTGTTCCACGACTACGGCATGTCCTTCGACAACACGAACAAAGATGGAAACTGGGCCGCGTTCCGGATGAGCGGGCCGTAGTCCTCCTCGGCTCCCGGCGGCGGTCGCCTGGCGCATCCGCGAGAGCCACTTCGACGGGACCGACATGGGCGGCGTGAAGTTCGCGTGGGGACTCTCGTGGCGGTAGCGACGAAATGGTCCCTACACAATGAGCACTTCCGCCCGGGATACGAGAACCGGGCCGGTTTTGCGACCGCGACGACGTACTCAAACCAGGGAGCGCTCAGGAGCGACCCCGCGGCAGGTGAGTAGGCGCCCAGTTGCGGAATCGCGCGACTTCGTAAAAGCCCGGTCCAGTGGATTCTCGCTGGGAACTTCACTGGCACGTAGCCCTCGGGGTCCCCAGCATCCTCGGTGACTCACTGCGCCCCGCGCAGCACGTGAGCCGTTCCGTCGCGAGCCCACGCATCCCTGGTAGCCTCCGATGCCGACCCCTCTCCAGAGCCACCCTCGACGCGGGCCGCGGCCGCGGTGGCGATCCGGGGTGGCCCCCCGGAGCTGGGGAATCTACGGGCCGTACGCAAACGGGGAGTAGAACCCGTTCTTGCCGGACAGCTCGATCGAGTATCCGTGATCGTGGTATCGGTAGGTCTTCGATTGGGCTACCACCGGATCGAACCCAGGCACCCCGGTGAAGGAGACATTGTGGAGGGTGGACTCCTCCTTCTCGTCCGCGCCCTTCACGGCGTCAATCTCCAGATCGAGCACGTTGGGGATGTGGACCTTGCGTGACCGGCCGGTCTTCTCGAACTCAATGCTCGCCGACTTGACGCCCTTCACGCTGCCGATGAAGCTTGCGACCGCCCCGAGGTGGCCGCCCGCCTGGCCCGAGAAGATTTTCCCGAGCGCCTCGGCCTGCTCCGGCTTCGCGTGGGCGTCCAGGTAGAGCGCCGCATTCCATTTCGGCCCCGTCACCATGTGGCCCGGGGAGTGGAACATGGCGGCCACGTTCAGGCCGTCGAGCTTCACGGAGCCGAAATGGCCTTTCGTGATGTGCCACGCGAAGGTCACGTGGCAGCTGCCCGGGTCGGGCGGCCCCAGGTACACGCACGGGCACACCGTGTCGCAATCGCATCCTTCGAAGTAGTCACCCTCGATCTTCCAATCCGTCGCGGAACTCAAACCCCTCTCCTCCCCCGCCGCCCGACCGGCCCTCGTCGGAAATGTTCGGGCGACCTAAATCTGGTATCGCGGAGGAGACCATAAAGGGATGCCCGGGTCAGCGGCCGCGGCGCTTCAGGACCCCGCGGGCCGCCTCGGCGACCTTCTCCGCGGTGAGGCCGTACTTCACGAAGAGCTCCTCTGCCTCCCCGCTCTCCCCAAAGACGTCCTGCACGCCCACGAAGGCCATGGGCACCGGATGGTTCTCGGCCACCGCGGAGGCGACCGCCCCGCCAATCCCGTGGACCACGGTGTGCTCTTCCGCGGTCACGAGGCCGCCGGTCTCCCGCGCGGCCTTGTCCAAGGTGGGCACGTCGAGCGGCTTGATCGTCGAGAGGTTGATCACGCGGGCGCTGATCTTCTGCCGGGCCAGGTTCTCCGCCGCCTGGAGGCAGCGGGACACCATCAGGCCGCAGCCGACGAGGGTGATGTCGGAGCCGTCCCGCATCACCGTTGCCTTGCCGACCCGGAAGCGGTCCTCAGGGGACGTGATCGTCGGCACGTTCGCGCGGGAAAAGCGACAGTAGACGGGCCCCGGGGTCGCGACGGCCGCCTCGACGCATCGCGCGGTCTCGGGGGCGTCCACGGGCACCAGGACGGTCATCCGCGGGAGGCCGCGCATCAGGCCGATGTCCTCGTTCATCTGATGCGTCGCGCCGTCCGGGCCGACGCTCAGCCCGGCGTGGGAACAGAAGATCTTCACGTTCAGCTTCGGGTAGGCGACGTTCTGACGGATGATGTTGTACGTGTGGGCACTGCCGAATACGCTGTACGTGGCGGCGAAGGCGATCTTCCCCGCGGCCGCGAGTCCGGCGGCGACGCTCATCATGTTGGGCTCCGCGATTCCCACTTGGAAGAGTCGGTCGGGGAACGCCTTCCCGAAGTCCACGGTCTTGAGCGACTCGGTCGTGTCCGCGCCCACGACGACGACGTCCGGATTCGACTTCCCGAGCTCGACGAGGGCTTTGCCGAAGTAGCCCCGCATGCTCTCGGACTTCCACGGCTGCGGGAGCGTCATGGCGGCACCACCAGCTCCGCCAGGGCCTGCTTGTACTCCTCCGCGCTCGTCGCGGCTCCGTGGTACTTAATCTTGTTCTCCATGAACGAGATGCCCTTCCCCTTCACGGTGCGCGCGATGATTACGGTCGGACGCCCCTTCGTCCCGTGGGCCTCCTCGATCGCCGCAAGGATCTGGCGGAAGTCATGGCCGTCGATCGTGAGGACGTTCCAGTTGAACGCGCGCCACTTGTCCATGAGCGGTTCCAGGGGCATGATGTCCTCCGTGCGGCCCTCCTGCTGGATCCCGTTGCGGTCCACGAAGGCCGTGAGGTTGTCCAAGCCGTACTTCGCGCCGGCCATGGCGGCCTCCCAGGTCTGGCCGACGTCCTGCTCCCCGTCGCCCATGATGCAGTACACGCGCCAGGGCTTGTGGTCCAGGCGTGCGGCGAGGGCCAAGCCCACGGAGAAGGAAAGGCCCTGACCCTCCGCGCCCGCGGCGTTCTCGACGCCCGGCGTCGTGCCCAGCTCGGGGTGGCCCTGGAGGCGGCTGTTCATCTTGCGGAACGTGAGCAGCTCCTCCACGGGGAAGAAGCCGCGCTCCGCCAGGGCCGCGTACCACACGGGGCACGCGTGGCCCTTGCTCAGGACGAACCGGTCGCGGTCCGGCCAGCCCGGGTTCTTCGGGTCGACACGGAGGATGTGGAGGTACAGCGCGGTGACGAGGTCGCAGGCGCTCAGGGAGCCGCCCGGGTGGCCGCTCTGGGCCGCGTGGGTCATCTCGATGATGTGCCGGCGGAGGATCGTCGCCTGCTTCTTCAGAT
>CAZJIP010000079.1:0-9880 GCA_964546105.1 uncultured Methanomassiliicoccales archaeon | reverse complement strand
TCTCACCTCCTTGCCAGATGCACCGGGGCCCCAGGATGACTTCCTTCGCGCTCTTTCCCGGGGGCATGATCGGGAGGATGTCCTCGTTCGGATCGATCGTCACGTCGATGAGGAACGGGACCTCGGCGGCCTTGGCCTGCTCGATCGCGTCCGCGATCCCGGAGTTCCGTTCGACGTGCACGGCCTCGCACCCGTACGCCTCCGCGATTTTCGTGAAGTCGGGGATCTTCCCCAGGTTCACCGCGGAGAAGCGCTGGCCGTAGAACATGCGCTGCCACTGGAGGACCATGCCCAAGGCTCCGTCGTTCATGACGAGGACCGCAACGTTGATCCCGTTCTCGCGCGCGGTGGCGAACTCCTTCATGGTCATCTGGAGCGATCCGTCGCCCGCGAGGTCCAGCACGAAGCGATCGGGCGCCGCGACCTTCGCCCCGATCGCCGCGGGGAATCCGAAGCCCATGGTCCCCAGACCGCCCGAGGTCAGGTAGGACCGCTGGGCCCGCACCTCGAAGAAATGCTCCGCCCACATCTGGTTGCGCCCGACCTCCGTGGTCAGGATCGCGTCCTCGGGCAGGAGGCGATTGAGCTCCCACACGATCTTCTGCGGCAGGATGGGCGACGCGGAGAAATTGAAGTCGCAGGCGCATTCCTTCTTCAGCGCCCGCGTGCGCTCCAACCACGCGCTGCGGTCCTTCCGGACGCGCCGCTCCAGGCCTGCGATGAGCGCGTGGGTCACCGCGAACACGTCGCCGACGAGGCCGACCACGTTGGGTACGTTCTTGCCGACCTCGGAGGAGTCGATGTCCACGTGGACGATCCGCTGCTGCCTCCCGAACTCGCTCAGCTTGCCCGTGGAGCGGTCCGAGAAGCGCGTGCCGAGGGCGATGATCGTGTCGCAGTTGTTCAGGACGTAGGTCGCGACCATCTTGCCGTGCATGCCTACGGGGCCGAGCACCAGCGGGTGGTCCTCCCGCACGGAGCCCTTGCCCATGAGGGTCGTGACCACGGGGGCCTGAATCATTTCCGCGAGACGCAGGATGTCGGAGCCCGCGGCGGACCAGCGCGCGCCGCCCCCCACCATGATCACGGGGGCCTCCGCCTCCTCGATGAACTTGACCGCGTCGAGCAACCGAGAGAAGTCCTTCTTCGGACCGCGCCGGCGCGGCACGTGGGCCGCCTTCACGGCCGACTCGGGCACTTCGGCGTTCTGCACGTCCACGGGGAGGTCGATGTGGACGGGCGCGAAGCGGCCGTGGGACGCGACGTGGAAGGCCTCGCGGAACACGCGGGGCACCTCCTCGGGCTCCTCGATGCGCCAGTTGTGCTTCACGACGGGCATCATGAGGCCGAACGCGTCGACCTCCTGGAACGCGTCGTTGCCCATGACGCTCGTGGCGACCTGGCCCGTGATCGCGACGACCGGGGAGGAATCCATGTAGGCCGTCGCGATGCCCGTGATCAGGTTCGTGGCGCCCGGGCCCGAGGTGGCGACGCAGACGCCGGGCTTCTTCAAGATCCGCGCGTAGCCGTCGGCCATGTGGGCCGCGTTCTGCTCGTGGCGGACCAGGATGTGCCGCAGGCCCGACGAATAGATCTCGTCGTACAGGGGGAGGACGGCGCCGCCCGGGTGGCCGAAGAGCACGTCGACGCCCTGTTCCTCGAGCATGTCCACCGCGATGCGCGCGCCTCTCATGGGATCACACCAACAAAGCAGGCCGCCGGGGACGGTCGGAAAACGGTCCCCAGCGACCCTGGGCCCGCGGCCGATTTCCTGCACACACCGGGGCACGGTGCGCCGCGAGCGAACGGAACATGGCCGGGGACCCGAGGAGCGCTATTTAACATTTGCCGACATCGACTCCGTCATTTGTCGAACATTCCCGTCACCCGCCGAAACACGATCTTCCACGGGCGTGAGCCATGCGCGGTACCGAGGGTCCTCGCCGTGGACTGCTGCGAAGAAGGCCTTCTGGATCGTCCGCGTCACGCGGCCCGCGGAGCCCGCACCGATCGCGTGACCGTCCACCTCCCGCACCGGAGTGACCTCCGCCGCAGTCCCCGTGAGGAAGAGCTCGTCCGCGTCCACGAGCTCGGACCGCGAGAGGGGCGCCTCGCGGACGTCGAAACCAAGGTCGGCCGCGAGCTGCATCACGGTGTCGCGGGTGATCCCGGGGAGCAGGTCTTCGCACGCCGGTGGCGTCACGAGGGATCCGTCCCTCACAAGGAAGACGTTCTCTCCCGTGCCCTCGGCGACGCGGCCGTTGTCGTTCAGGAGGAGGGCCTCGTCGAAGCCGGCGCGCATGGCCTCCTGGAACGCGAGGCAGGCGTTCACATAGTTCCCCGCGAGCTTCGCCGCGGCGGGCACGCTGCGAGACGGCGTCTTGATCCAAGAGACGGTCTTCACGCGGATGCCGCGGTGCATCCCGTCCTCGCCCAGGTACGCGCCCCAGGGCCAGACGGCGACGGCCACGTGGACCGCGTTGTCCCGGAAGGAGAAGTTCATCCCCCCGAGGCCGTAGAAGGCCAGGGGACGCATGTAGCCGTCCTCGAGGCGGTTGCGCGCGACGACTTCGCGGCAGACCCCGGCGAGCTCGCCTAGGCGCACCGGGACGTTCATGTAGAGATGCGCCGCGCTCCGGTAGAAGCGCCGGAGGTGGTCCTCGAGGCGGAAGATCGCGGGACCTTCCGCGGTGCGGTAGCACCGCAATCCTTCGAACAGGCCTGTGCCGTAGTGAAGGCCGTGCGCGAGTACGTGGACCTGGGCCTCGTCCCAGGGCACGAATCGCCCGTCCATCCAGATGACGTCCGTCTTCGGCGGCATGCTATCGTTCGGGTCACGCGGTGCCTTCGAGGAGCGGCGCGAAGTAGTCCATGTACTCTCGCGTGAACGACGTCACGACGCCTCTCGGGACCTGGTTCCGCTTCGCTGGGCTCACATGGCCCGCCGTCTCGCGGGCCGGGGGGCGCTGGGGAGTTTCCACTCTGACCACCATCGAACCACAAAACCTGTGCAGGATGCGGATCGAGGCGGTCGTGCGCCTAGCACAACCGCGTCGTAAGCACGATGACCAGAATAATCTGGGATCGCTGCATCCTGTGGGCCCGCCCTAAGCCAAGGAGGGTATAATTATCTTTCGTCCAAGGGGATTTATTTCGCGCTACTTCGTGACAATCGCGAATCGCGGACCGCGATTCTTCAGCAAGGGCCGCAACGGGAGCGAGTTGTCAACCGTGGTTGTGAACGCTTTGGCACTCGTCCCGTCCGACGCGAACGCATCCCGCATGGCCTTGGCGGAATGCTCAGCGGACTGCCGCGTGCTAGCAACCGCGAACACGGTTGAACCCGAACCGCTGATTGCGAACCCCGTGGCTCCTGCGTCTAGCGCGGCGCTCCGCGCCTTCCCGTAGCCGCGGAGCAGCTCCGAACGGGGCGGTTCCGCGAAGCGATCCTCGAGGCATCGGCCCGCGAGCAGCGCATCGCCGCGGACCAACGCGAGAGCGAGCGTGGAGGCCTTCCCGACATTGGACACCGCGTCCTCCAGGGAAACGTTCCGCGGCAGGACCTTCCGCATATCCGCGGTCTTCAGGACGATGTCGGGGACCGCGATCGCGAGATGAACGCGCGGGCTCACGGTCTCCCGCGCGAGCACGAGCGGGTCCGTCGAAGCAATCGACACGAAGCCTCCGAGAAGCGCGCCCGCGATGTTGTCGTAGTGGCGGCCGGACACCGCAGCCTCACCGGCTGCCGCGCCATGGAGGAAGCCCGCGACGCCCAGCCATTCCGACTCCTCGGGGAAGGCCTTGAGGAAGGCGAGCGCCGCCGCCGCACAGGAGGCGGCGGAGCTCCCGAGACCTCGACCCGCGGGAATTCCCTTTCGCACGACGACCTCAAGGCTCGACTGCACACCCGTGGCCTGGCGCAGCGCCTGGAGCACAATGCCCGCCGTGTTCGCGGAGAAGCGGCTTGGCACGGTCGCCGCTTCACGTCCCTCAACGCGCAGCGAGTCCTCGTCCGCCTCGCGCACGGAGACGGAGTCGCTCGGGCCGTGGATGGCCAGACAGAACACGTCGAAGCCGGGACCGACGTTCGCGATGGTCGCCGCGGCGCGCGCCGTCTTCCAACCCGAGACCATGTGGAGTTCCTCAGCCACCGGCAATGGCGGGGAGCAAATCAACCGTTGCATCCTGTGGCACCGGCGTCTCGAGGCCCTTCAGGTAGCGCGCGTCCTCTCCGTTCACGTAGACGTTCACGAAGCGGCGCAGGGCCCCCTGCCCGTCGAAGATCCGGGCATGGAAGCCGTCGCCGTAGCGCTTCGTGACCTCGGCGAACAGCTCGTCCAAGGTCCCCTCGAACTCGAGGCTGATTTCGCGCTCTCCGCGCGTCGCCGTCGCAATGGGCGACGCGAGCACCAGACGTACCACCTACGCACCTCCCAGGAATCGATCGACCGCCGCGGGATCGGGCGCCACGGGCGTCAGGGCGGGCAGCGCGCCGTTCCAGACGGCAGGCGTCTTGAGGCCATTGCCCGTCACGAGCAGCACGACCCGCTCGTCGCGGCGGATTCGGCCGTCCTCCGCGGCCCGCCTCAAGGTGGCCACCGCGGTCCCGCCCGCGGGTTCCGCGAACACGCCCTCCGTGCGCGCGAGGAGCCTCTGCCCTTCGAGGATCTCGGCGTCCTGCGGGGCATCCGCGAAGCCGCGGGTGCGGCGCATGATCTGGATCGCATCGTATCCCGACGCCGGGTCGCCGATGGCGAGAGACTCGGCGATGGATGTGGGCTTCTTCACGGGGCGCGGCCGGCCGTCCGGGGACGCGAAGCCTCGGACGATGGGGGCGCATCCTTCGGGCTGCGAGCCGATGATCCGCGTGTGACCGTCCTCGATCTGGCCGAGGGCGTCCAGTTCCTGCACGCCTTTGTCCACGGAGGTGAGGAGAAGTCCGGAGCCCATGGGGACGATGACTGCGTCGGGCAGTTCGAACCCGAGCTGCTCCCAGCTCTCGAAGAGCAGGGTTTTCGACCCTTCAGCGTAGTACGGACGCAGATTGATGTTCACGAAGCCCCACCCGCGGCGGTCTGCGGTAATCAGGGCGACGCGGTTCGCCTCGTCGTACGTTCCGTCGATGGGGACCACGGTGGCGCCATAGAGCCGCGGAAGGAGCAGCTTGGTCGGCTCGAGGTGAGCCGAAGCGAAGACATAGCAGGGAAGGTGGGCCTTCGCTGCAGCGGCGGCCGTGGCCGCAGCCAGGTTCCCTGTGGAGGCGCACCCGACGGCAGGCAGGCCCCACTCGCGCGCCTTCGCGATGGCGACTGCGACGGGACGATCCTTGAAGGAGTAGGTCGGATTCACCGTGTCGTCTTTGACCCAGACCTCGCCGAGTCCGAGAGCGCTCGCGAGGTTTTCCGCGCGGCGCAGCGGCGTGTAGCCCGGTTGCAGGTCCACGCGGCTTGCGTCCTCGCCAATCGGGAGAAGTTCCCGATATCGCCACAGATCATGGGGACGCCGGACCAAGGCCTCGCGGGTGAATGCCTCCTTGACCGCCTCGATCTCGTACCGAACCTCAAGAGGACCGAAGCACGCCTCACAGATCGTCAGTTGCGTGGCGGGATATTCCGCTCCGCACTCGCGGCATCGTAGTCCTCGCACGTAGCCCATGGCGTCCCATCCTCTCGGGATGTGCGCCGTGCGAGGAGCGCGGCACGCTTAACCCTTGTGACGCAAAGTATGCCGATGCGCATAGGCGTATTCCTATTCGGGTGGAGAAGTGGAACGCCAGAATGACGGGCTCAAACAATCGCGGAGCTCGTGACGAAGTACTCCGTCGCGGTCCATGCACCGCGGTTCCAGATGAGGCTGACCTTCACATAGCTCAGGCCGGGGAGGCCCGTGCCATCCCCGGTGACCCAGAACTTGTCGCCGACGCTCACCTTGCCGTCGCGATCCTGATCGATCCACACCACGTGGTAGTAGTCCTTGTGTGTGGCCGAGCCGATTAGGAAGGTGGCGTTCTGTCCGCTCGAGGCCAAGGGGACGGCCGCGGCCCCGAAGTTATTGACCGTGAGGTTAACCATGAAACCCGTCCAAGCCCACGACGCGTTCCCCACGGAGGTCACGTTGAAGGTCCCGTTCCCGTCCACCATGTACGCCGGGGCGAACTGGACCGGGGCCGGGGGCAGCGGCTTCAGGGTGGTCACGAATCCGTAGAAGGCCACCGCGAACACCACGGCCACGAGGACGAAGATGGCCACGAGGAATCCGAACCCGCGACGGTCAGCGAGTCGGGGACCGCGGAGGAATTCGCGCAGACCCTTCGGCCGCGGAGGGATGGCGGGCTCACTGCCCGAGGACGCGGGGGACGGGGCGGATCCGGGCGTGTCTGGCGTGAGGATAGCGGACCGGCCGTCCTAGATAAGGTCTGGCGTTCCGTGACGCAACCGGGTCCGAGCAGCCGCCCATGGATCCGTGAGAAAGTGGGCCCGGCCAGATTCGGACTGGCGACCTCCCGGTTATCAGCCGGGCGCTCCAACCAGGCTAAGCTACGGGCCCGCGCGGCCGCAGAAGCCCGGGCTCGATTTAAACGTTCCCTCCGAGCGACCGCGCCCACGGAGCGGAGTCCGAACCGGCCGTCAGACTGAGCCGCCCGATCATGCGCCCGCGAGCGCCAGGCAGAAACGCATATGAGGGCCGGAACCGAGTCCCCACCATGCTCGACGAGATCCCCGATTCGATGGAGGCGGCGATCGGCCACATTGTCCTGGACATCAAGGACCTCGGGGGACGGCACGGCTGGGGGCCGGCGACCACGCGGAATCTCCGCGAGCGCCTCCTCGCGTCCCATGACGAGGACGTGAAGCAGTTCGTCGCGGCGCTGGAACGGCATCGGCCCTTGCGGCCCTGGGGCGAGCTCCTCGTCGGTGTGGGGGAGCTCGTCCTCGGGGCACTCCTCACGGTCGCGGGGCTCGTCCTGGTCGTGCCGGCCATCCTCGGATTCACCTCCCGCGGCGACATCGCGCGCTACCTCTCGGACCTGTCCCTCGGGCTGTCCTCCTCCGCGATGTCGGACCCGCTTATCATCGGGCTGGGTTTCGGTTTCGCCCTGTTCCTCTTGCTGGCAGCGCTCTACACGCTGCGCCAGGCCTCCCGCAGCCTGCGGGAGTCGGGCCTCGTGCCTCCGGCCGCCTAGGGGGAGACATGGCGGACGCGTCCGGGGCCTTGCGGGTGACCGCACGTGTGGCTCGCCTCCTGTCTGCCGCCTTGGGCGTCGTCGTGCTCGTGGTCGCGGCCTACGGACTCACGGGGGAGCTCAACGCGCTCCGAATCGAGGGCGTTCGATCGTTCTCGGTCCGGGATGCGGCCGCGTTCGTGGGGCTCCTGGCGGCCCTCCTGTCGGGAGGTCTGCTCGTGGGTTCCGGTCTCGCCCGGCTGCGGGTCCGCCTTCCCTTGCCGCGGTTCGAGGAAGAGGACCGGCCCATCTATGGCTTCGCGACCATCCTCGCGATTGGCATCGGCTCGACCCTGGGCTCGCCGCTCTTCCTCCTGATCCCGGTCAATGTGATCGAATACGAGTTCGTCTCGGTCCTCTCCCTGGCGCTCGCGGCGATCCTCTCCATCGCCATGGCCAAGAACAACGCGGACAGCTACCACATCCTGAAGGCCAACGGCCTGGCGGCCGTCGGCGGGCCTGCCTTCGTCCGCGTGGCCCTCGGCACGCGCAGCGGGCGGTACTTCATCTCACGCTTCTCGATGGCCGTCGCGAACACGGCCTTGGCCGCGTACTGCGTGATCGTGTTCGTGGTCTTCGTGTTCGAATATCTTCCCAGTCTCCTGGCGGCTTACGGCCTCGGGGGACCACTGACCTACTACATCGTCGCTCTGATCACCGTGCTGTTCGCGGCATGGTTCGTCATGAACTCAATCTTCGAGAAGCGCTTCATGCATGTCATCGGCCACGCCCAACTCGTTTTCACGTCACTCCTCGTCGCGATTCTCGTGATTCAGAGCTACCTGCTCGGCTCCGCCGGCGCCTGGAACTTCCGCGGGCTCTTCGCCTTCCCGGCGGCCTCTCCCTGGGACTGGATCGGAGCGACCCTCGTCAACACGGGGTACCTGTACCTCCTGTTCTTCGGCTTCCAAGAGATCCAGGCATTGGATCGGGAAGCCCGCGACCGGTCCCCCATCCCGGTGGTCTCTTGGGTCCGCAGGGACTACACGGTCGAGAAGCATCGCTACTTCGGCGTCGCCATGGTCGCGACCGTCGTGATCGCCACGGGGGTGAACATCTTCTACGCCCTGGCCGTCTACGCCGCCAACCCCTCGCCTGCGGGCGTCGCCACTTCCCAGATACCGGCCTTGTACGTGGCGAAGTCGATCCTGGGCGGATCCCAAGAAGCCCTGATCGCACTCGCCTTCATGCTCGCCACCTTCACGACCTTCGTGCCCGCCTTCCTAGCCGCAACCCGTCACATCCGTTCCCTCGGGGAAGATGGGTTCATCCCGCGGACGGTCGCCCGGGGAGCCTGGCTCTTCGTCCTCGCCTCAATAGCCTTCCTGGTCGCGGCGGGTCAAGACTTCCTCGTGAGCATCACGGACTTCATGGTCCTCGTGAGCCTCGGCGTCATCGCCCTGGCCGCGGTCTGGCTGCGCCGGAACCGCCGGGCGGCCGTGGAGCGGGAAGATTCCCTGGCGATCGGGGTGGGCCTGTCATGCCTGCTCGCCGCCGCGGCCCTGTATGTGGTCACGCCCTCCGTCGCGGTCTTCGGCTCCGTGTCGATCGCCGTCGCCTTCCTGGTATACGACCTCTACGAACTGGGGTCACTGGGCACCCGCTTGTTCCTGGCGGCCTTGGACGGGGTGACCTTCGTCCTGCTCTCCGCCTATCCTCGGATCTTCGAGGCCGCGGGGATTCCCGTCGTGCCTGGGTTGGAGTCGGCCGCGGAGGGCACGGAGGCTCTCCGCCTCGTCCTCCTCCTAGGCGGTTTGGTCTTGGTGGCGAGCTTCGCGATTGACGTCGTGTCCCGTATGGTTCCGCGGCACGCGGAAACGCCCTCTGGCGACGGACCGGAATGATCGGGCGCACCGAACGCGTTATGGCCCGCGAAGTCCATGCATTCCCGAGGGATCGCTTGAGGGCCTGGCTCGTTCCCGTCCTGGGTCTCGTCGCGGTGGGCGTTGCGGCGGCCTCGCTCGTGACCCCCTGGTGGGTGATTCAGGAGCAGGGGACCTTCTTTCACTACCCGTTCAACGCGACGTACGAGTTCAGGCCGTTCGGCTGGAGCTTCACGGAATTCATGCCCAGCGGGCCGAGTCCCTACCCCAATCGGACGCTCACCCAGTCGGGGGACTACACCAACATGACGCGGATGGGACCCGTGTTCTCCGTGGGGGCCGTCTTGGACGTCGCGGGCGCGGTGTGTGCCGCGGGAACCGTGGCCCTTGCCGCATTCCCGCGCCTGAAGCCGTCCTGGCGAAAGCGCGCGCCCATACTGGGGATCCTCGGCTTCGTCCTTCTACTGGCGGCAGCCATATACGTGATGATCCAGTTGCCCGCCGCGGCCAACGAGGATCTGTTCCCACCTTCTTGGTACCTCTACGGCTCTTCGCCTGTGGTCTCCGGATTCTGGGGATCGGGGCTCGCCGGATGGTCCCACGGCGGCGCCGCGGTCACCTACGGCGCCGGCTGGGCGTGGTACGCTCTGATCGCGGCCGCGGGCCTGCTCCTCGTGGACGCTGTCCTTCTCCTCCATGGCCAGGGGACTCGGTTCCGGTCCAGGCTCCGACGACAGCATCCGGCATGAGGCACCGAGGCGCCATCCGCCGTCCGCTCCGTCGGGTTGTGACTGCCGCGATTTTGGCATCGCAACGCTTATTATCAGGACGCCGA
>CAZJIP010000078.1:0-9891 GCA_964546105.1 uncultured Methanomassiliicoccales archaeon | reverse complement strand
GCGATGGCCCCCATGCCCGATCCGGTCACGAGGGCATGCGCCCCGCCCTCGAGGTCCGCGAGGACGTCCTCCAAGTCGCGCAGCGTGGGGTTGCCCCAGCGCGTGTAGAAGGCCTCGGGCGCCGTGGCGCGGGAGAACTCGGCCCCCTGGCGGACGGAGTCCAGCGCCCACGTGGAGCTCGCGTAGATTGGGGTCACGAGGGGTGCGAACCCCTTCCGACGCCGCCCGTGGATCGCCCGCGTGGCCCTCCCCCGATCCCTCCGAGGCATGCGCCTGCGAGCGTCCCTGCGGAGAAATATGTTTCGCTCATTCCCCGGAGGCGGTGCGTCCCCTTGCGTTGCTACCGCATGTCAGGGGGAATGAGAACGGCAACGAATCGGTAATACCGGAAGCCTCAAAAGGGGAAGGCGTATTCCAAACGCGCCCGGCCCCCCTCCTAGGGACCGGGCCTCACATCGTTTGGAGGCAGCCAGATGACGCGCGAGGTGGATTACGCACCCAAGCCGATCGACCCGGACTTCATGAACAAGCCCGACGAGTATCCGGAGACGGGCACCCACAACAACCACAAGATCCTGGGCGAGGGGGTGCAGCGGATGGACGCCAACGGGACCCCGTACCCGACGAAGCTCGGGATCCACGGGACCCACGTCGCGGTGGATTGGGAGGCTTGCGTGGCGGACGGCGTCTGCATGGACGTCTGCCCCGTCGATGTCTTCGAGTGGGACTTCAACCCGGGCAAGAAGGGAACCGGGAACGACCTAATCATGGAGAAGGGCGGCGAGCAGTACAACCAGTACCGCACGGACAAGTCCGAGCCCATCCGGGAGTCGGATTGCATCGACTGCATGGCGTGCGAGACGGCCTGCCCGACCAAGGCCATCAAGATCAACCCGTAGTCCCGTCGGGGATTCGGGAGCGCCCGCCCCGGCTGCTGCCGCGCATCATCTTCTGCACATCGTCATCGGCGATCCCGAAGGCGACCTACGGGTTCTCGCCGGGCACGCTGCCCCGCGCGGGAAGCAGGGACCGCCAGAAGCGCCGCAAGGGATTCGTGACGAGGCCAATCTTCCCGCTCCGGATTCCCAGGTAGACCGCCACGGTGAGAATCCAGTAACCCATGTACGCCGCGGCCTCGAGGAGCGTGGGCGCGTCGTTGTAGCCCACGATGCCGCGGAGGAGATAGCCCAAGGGGTTCCCCGCGTCCGAGGAGAAGACGGGGCTCAGGTTGTACACCAGGTTGCTCCCCAGGGTCCAGCCGAACGCCTCCTGGAACTCGCCCACGCCCGTGGCGAACAAGCCGGCGCCGATCACGACGAGGGCGACGCCCGTGACCTGGAAGAACCGATGAAGCGGGATGCGCCACGAGAGCCGCATAATGCCGACGCCCAGGATGCCTGCGATGAACAGTCCGATGGCAACCCCGATCGTCGCGTCCGCGGGAGAGGTCTCCGTGCCCGCGCCGAACATGAGGAGCGCAGTCTCCACCCCCTCGCGGAAGACCACGAGGAAGGAGAGCAGGACGAGCCCGAAGAGCCTGCTTCCGTCGAGGTATGCATCAATCCGATGCTGGACGTGGACGGAGATGTTCTTGGACGCCTTCATCATCCAGAAGACCATGGACGTGAGGACGGCCACCGCGAGGGTGAGAGCGAAGCCCTCGAAGGCCGCCTCCGCGGGGCCCTCAAACTCCGCACCCAGGGCGAACAGGATGCCCGCCAGGGCCGTGCTCGCGGCGATCGCGCCCGCAGTGCCGCCGTAGACATACCGCCGCAATCCCGCCTTGTCAATCTTCACGAGCTATCCGAGGATGATCCCGATGACCAAGGCGGCCTCGAGGCCCTCACGGAGACCGATGATGATTCCGGGAGCCAGCCCTGCGGTCGCCACGGTCGTCTCTCCGACTGAGAGCCGCGTTATAACGGCGTAATATTCAACGCTTAGGTCAGCCTAAATCGACGCCGGGTCAGCCTAAATCGCGGGGGCGGCGGCCGCGCATACATTAGGCCTAATGCAAGTACAGTACATATCGTCCGTCGCGTTCGGATAGAGGCTTTATGGATGGAGGCCCATTTTGGGCAAGCCGAAAGCATGGCGCAGGCACTCGAGCTGACGGAGAACGTGGAGATGTACCTCAAGTACATCTACCTGCTCTCCCAGCAGAACCACGGAACGGCGAAGACGGGCGAGATCTCCCACTACCTGAAGGTGGCGCCCTCGAGCGTGACGGAAATGCTCGAGCGCCTCCAGAAGGACAAGTTGGTCAAGTACGCGAAGTACCAGGGCGCGACCCTCACCAAGAAGGGGAAGGACATCGCTGTGAAGATCCTGCGGCGCCACTGCACGATGGAGTACTTCCTCGTGCACCTGGGAGTTCCCGAGGGGAAGTACCACGACGAGGCCTGTGAGATGGAGCACGTGCTGAGCGACGACACGACGCGGCGGCTGCAGAAGATGATCGACTGGCCCTCGACGTGTCCCGACTGCTACGACCTCACGAAGCTCCACTGCAAGCACTTGGTGGGGAAGCGCTAGAGCTCCTCGCGCATCGAGCCGCTCCGGTATCCGCGCAGGTCCACGGTCACGTAGACGAAGCCCGCATCCCGGACGGCCGCGAGCACCTTCTCCGACAGCCCGGGGGACGTCAGCCGGGGTATGTCCTCCGGCGGGACCTCGATCCGGGCGACGCCCTCGTGGGCGCGCACCCGCACGACCGGAAAGCCGAGGGCGCGAAGGGCTTCCTCGGCGACGTCGACCCGCTGCAGTTTCTCCATGGTAATGACCTCCCCGTAGGCAATCCGTGAGGACAGGCACGCGTTGCTCGGCTTGTCGTAGAAGCTGAGGCCCAGATGCCGCGCCAAGGCGCGGACCTCCGCCTTCCCTAGGCCGTGCTCCACGAGGGGATGCCAGAACCCCTCTTCGTCCATGGCCCGGATGCCGGGCCGCACGTCCCCGAAATCGGAGACGTTGACCCCGTCCGCGATGACAGGGAACCCGAGCTTCGAGGCGAGCGGGCGAAGGTGCCGCCCGAGCTCCTTGCGGCAGAAGTAGCACCGGTCGGACGGATTCGCGACGTAGGACTCATTCGCGAGCTCGGAGAGGGGGAGGACTTGGAGCGAGATGCCGATCTCCTCGGCCTCGGCAATCGCCTCCAGCCGCTCGCGGCGGGGGAGGGACTCCGCATCCGCGAGGACCGCGAGCGCGCCGGAACCCAGAGCGTCGTACGCGAGGCGCGCGACCAGCCCGCTGTCCACGCCACCGGAGAAGGCGACGAGGACTCGCCCGCGACGCCGCATGGCCTCGACGAGGCCACGGTGAAATCCTTCCAGATCGACCACGCCGGTCGCTGCGACCATGGCAGGCTCCCATCCCGGCCAGGAGATAAAAGCCTGCGCCATCCCAAACCGTAGACGCGCGACAGGCCCTCGCGGCCGCGTGCGCCCCGCGTTCCTCGAGTGCACGCGATGCGGCAAGCGGCATGCCGTGGAGCTCGTGAACCTCTGCAGCTGCGGCGGGCCCCTCTTCGCCCGATACGGGGTTGACCTCATCGGCCGCGTCGTGAAACGAGGCGGAGACCAATGTCGCCGACTCGAATGCGAAATGTATAATTATAGCGAACAGCGAATCACTGGGCTACCCATTGGCACGGCCCGTGGGGACTGGGTCCGACGGACGGGACGCTTGCTGGACGTTGGGGGATCGGATGGCGAAGTACGTACTCGCAGCGGACTACACCCTGATGACGGATTACCGCGGCGTGCCCCTCGCGACGTTCTTCAGTTGCATACCGACGGACTTCTGGCACTCGCGCGTCGTCTACCGGATCCTCGCGGATCCGCCGAAGCTTGACGCGAACGGTCAGCCCATCCGCGCGCCCTACGGTCTGCGCAAGGTGGAGGCGGGGCTCGTGAAGGCGGTCGGGCGGGACGAGGTCGTCGTCGCGCCGCCGCAATTCGTGGATCGCTACATCACCGAGGACACGGAGGTCGTCGGGCTTCATACGATGGACCCGCTGGGCTTGGGGCCCGTGAGCATGTCCTTCACCATCGGCGGCGTCCTGACGCCCTACACGAAGGCCAAGTTCCTCGAGCTCGCCGCGCAGGCCCAGAAGCCCGGCCGGAAATACAAGATCGTCGTGGGCGGGCCGGGCGCGTGGCAGTTCGACAACCGGCCGGGCCTCCAAGAGCAGCTAGGAATTGACCACCTGGTCTATGGGGAGTGCGACCACTTCATCGGGGACATCTTCGACCAGGTCCGGAACGGGAGCGCGCCGCCCGTGATGCGGTTCAACAACCGCACGGCGCCCCGGGTCGAGGAGGTCCCCAAGATTCTCGGCCCGACCATGCACAACATGGTCGAGGTCATGCGAGGCTGCGGCCGCGGCTGCGAATTCTGCGAGGTCACCCTGCGCCGCCCGCGGTACTTCCCGCTCGACTTCATCGCGGACGAGATCGCCCAGGTCACGAAGGCGCCCGACGGCAACTCGATCCAGCTCCACTCGGACGACATCTTCCTGTACCGGCTGGAGAACTGGAAGACCTTCGAGCCCAATGAGGACGCGGTCAAGGAGCTGTTCCGCCACGTGATGAGCCAACCCGGGGTCGACCACTGCTACCCCACGCACGGCACCGTGAGCGCCGCGGTGACCAACCCGGGGCTCATCGAGGATCTCTCCCAGATCGTCCACGCGGGACCCGACAAGTGGATCGGCATCCAGAGCGGGATTGAGACGGGGAGCCCGAGGCTCTCCAAGGCCGTGCTGAACCGCAAGGCCGCGCCCTTCACGGCGGAGGAGTGGCCCGAGATCGTGGTCCAGGGGACGGAGATCCTGAACCGGAACTACTGGTTCCCCGCGTTCACGATCATCATGGGCCTCCCGGGGGAGACGCCCGAGGACGCTTGGATGACCGTGGACCTGATCGACAAGATGGAGCAGATCCCGAACGGCCACTTCGTGACCGCGCCCCTGACCTTCGTGCCCATCGGGGCCCTCCGCGGCGAGGAGTTTTACAACTTGGACGAGATGATCGACGAGGCCCGGTTCAACATCGCGTACCGCGCGTGGCGTCACGAGGTCCTCGAGATGGACTCCATGCTCTGGAACCTGACCAAGCTGCCGCTCCCGCTTCGGGCCATGATCGTGGCTACGGGCCGCCTCGGCGGACGGTACATTCTGCAGATCATGCGCCGGTACGGCGAGGACCGCGGCTTCCGCATCCGGCAGCCCGCGAAGACCCGCCGTCAGGCGGAGGGCCACACGGTCGGCTTCCCCGCCGCTTGAGCGGCGGAGCGGAAACCCTATCGTGGGCCGCGGCACTCCCCGTTCCGATCCCTTGGGAACCACGCCGACGCGCGGCCGGCAGCGGCTGTATGCGGACCTGTCGTGGACCTGGCCCATCGTCAGCCCTCCGGAGGACTACGCGGAGGAGGCGGAGGAGTTCTGGCGGTTCCTGAACGCCGGTGCCTCAGGCGACGTCCGGGAGGTCCTCCACCTCGGCTGCGGCGGAGGCCATGTGGACTCCCAGCTCAAACGGCACGTTCGGATCACGGGAGTGGACCTCAGCCCGTCCATGTTGCGGCTCGCCCGCCGCCTGAACCCGGAGGTCACCTACCGCCGCGGGGACATGCGGTCCGTGCGCCTCGGGCGGACATTCGATGGAGCGATCCTCTCCGACGCCAGCGCGTACATGCGGACGCGTGGTGACCTGGCCCACGCGTTCGCCACGGCCTTCCGCCACCTAAGGCCGGGCGGGGCCTTCGTCACGTACGCCGAGCACGTGCGGGAGACGTTCGAGCCGAACTGGACTCAAGCGATCCGCGGCCGCCGAGGGAACGTCGAGGTGGTCTTCGTGGAGAACCGGTACGATCCGGATCCGAGGGACACGACGTTCGAGGCGACGTTCCTCTACCTGATCCGGAGGAGGGGACGACTGACCGTCGAGACGGACCGGCACGTCCTCGGGCTCTTCCCGACCGCAACGTGGCGGCAGACCTTGCGCGAGGCGGGCTTCGAAGTCCGCTACGCGGGCCCCGACAAGGAGACTCCGAAGGACCCCATGCCCTGGTTCGTCGGGCGCAGACCCGCCTGAGGGCCTCCCGGAACGCTTATCGGGGCTGTGACCCCTGAGGGACCGCGGGGTCATGGAAGAAATCGAGAAGGCGGTGTTCCCCGTGGGGGCGGGGACCTCCGCAGGCGGTCTCGAACTGCGGTGCGTGGTCTTCGCGCGCCACAAAGACCGGCTGGTCCTGATTCGCCACCGCAAGGATCCGGTCTACGGCGACTCGTGGACGCTGCCGGGCGGGGTCCTCGACTATGGCATCCATCCCAGGCTCTGCGCAACCCGCCTCCTGAGGGACCAGACGGGCGAGACGCCGAGGACCATCCGGCTCCTGGGGGTCCGTTCCTCCATGGGCGGGGACTGGATCCTCACGTTCCAGTTCGAAGCGGAGATGCCCGAGGGCGTCGCCATGGACAAGGGAGCTCACGAGGTCCGGACGGAGGCGATCGACGCCAGACTTCCGGAGGACCTGCACCCGTGGGCCAAGTCCGACCTAGAGATGTACAAGGTCCTACGGCTCGTGAAGGCCACCCACGCACCGGGGCGGTGACATTTCAACCCGAGTCCGCGACCCACGCGAGGTACTGCCTCGCCTTCGTCTCCGCGCCTTCCTCCCCGAGGATCGAAGGGAGGGTCTTCGCGCGGAGGAGCTCGACGATCTTCTCAAGGTCCTGCTTCGTGAGCGCGTTGGGGTCCGCATGGACGTCCCGCAGGCGCTTGCGGAGCAGGGCGATGGCCATGTCTCCCCAGATGGAACGCATGTCAGCGGCAATGCGCTCGTAGGCACCCTGCGCGCCCACTCAGATCACGCCTCGGTCTGCATCGTGTGCGCGGCGAGCCAAGCGCTGTACCCAATGAAGAACAGCACGATCAGCGCGACGACCTGGAAGCTGTCGGAGACCACGGGATCCAGGTTCAAGACGCGCGCAGCGGCGCTCAGTCCGAGCGCAATCCCCACGGCCGCTAAGCCGATGCTCAGGCGGTACAGGAGGCCGCCGCGCATCATCCGCACCCCTCGGTGTGCCAGCAGGAAGACCCCGAGGACACCGCAGAGGATGCTCAGGATGAGCACGACGAAGCCCTCGTCGAAGGCAATCATGGACTCGCCGTCTGCCATGCGGGGCGCCGGAGCCTTAAGGGTAGGCCCTTCAGTCTCGCTTCTGAGAATCGTCAGGCGGTCGGCTCGTCGAGCCGGGCCGTGACGGTCTGCCCGCCCGCCTGGGCGAAGCCGAAGGAAGCGTACAGCGCGAGGGCGGGCTCGTTGCCCACAGTTACGTAGAGCGCCCACCGCGGTTCCTCGAGGGCGGCGAGCCGCGTCGAGGCCGAGGATAGGAGGGCGCGCGCAATCCCGCGGCGCCTGTAATCCGGAGCCACGCCGAGCTCAGCCACCATGGGCCCCTCCATCCAGTGGGTCACGAGGATGGCGCCCGTAAGGCGTTTGCCGTCAAGGGCGACGAAGGAAGCCTCCGGCATGAAGCGGCCCGTCTCGCCCCGCAGGATCCCCGTCACGAGCTTGCCGAAGTCCTCCTCCGAGCCCACGTGCATCCCGTAGGATTGCTCCAGATGGCCCTCGTAGACGTCCCGGAAGAAGCGCGCGAGTTTGGGGACCTCGTCCTCCTCCGGGGGCTTCAGCGAGAGGCTCGGGGCGGGGAGCCTCCGGGTCGCGGCCTCCATGCGGATTCGCGAGAAGAGGCGTCGGAAGCCGAGAGCCTCGAAGTCCCCGAGGTAGACGTCCTCGAAGGAGGCGGTGATCGGGCCGCTCCCCTGCGCCCTGAGCACGTCGATGGCCTGGATAATCGCGGCCGTCGCGTCGCCGCGGTGGGCGGGGTCCATGGAGAACCCCGTGATCGTCCCCGGGAGGAGGCGCATCGCGCCGACGATCGCGTCGCCTTGGCGGACCGCGAGGTGCGTGCGCTGCTCCTCCGGTGGTAAACCGAGATAACGCTCGAGGTGGGCCGTGACGGACCGCGTCGGGAGGTTCGTCCGGCCGGCCACGAAGACGCTCCAGTAGGCCTGGGCGTCGAGGGACTTGAGCGGCTCGATACGGAGGGAGGTCAACATCCTCGCCAACCCGGGGAGCCGCTTGAAGTTTTCCGGGAGGCCGAAATTTTATCCCGCAGGCCCACCTTTGCCCGAGCGATGGACTTCGAGCTCACGGAGACCCAGGCGATGACCCGGAAGACGGTCCGGGAGTTCGTGGAGCGGGACATCATCCCCGAGTCCCTGAAGTACGACGAGAGCCAGGAGTTCCCGGAGCACTGGGCCAAGAAGATGGGGGAGCTCGGCCTCCTGGGGATCTTCGTCCCGGAGGAGTACGGCGGCTCGGGCCTGGACTCCGTCTCGTACGCGATCACGATCGAGGAACTGGCCCGCGGGGACGCGAGCGCGTCGGTCATCGCCGCCGTGTGCAACGGCCTCGCGTGCGAGCCCATCCTGCGGTGGGGGACCGAGGAGCAGAAGCGGAAGTACCTCGTGCCGCTGGCCCGCGGCGAATGGATCGGGGCCTACGGACTCACGGAACCCGGGAGCGGCTCGGACGCTGCGGCGATGCGGACGACCGCCCGACTCGACGGAGATGAGTGGGAGCTGAACGGCTCCAAGGCCCTGATTACCAACGCGCTCAGGGCGAAGGTGCTCGTGACGTACGCCCGCACGGGGGAGAAGAAGCACGACATCTCCGCGTTCATCGTGCCCGCGGACGCGCCGGGGTATACCCTCCTGAAGAAGGAGAACAAGATGGGCATCCGCGCGAGCGACACGATGCTCATCGGCTTCGACCACCTCCGAATCCCCAAGGAGAACCTCCTGGGGCAGGAGGGAAAGGGCTTCTCCATCGCCATGGCGACCCTGGACGGCGGACGCATCGGGATCGCGGCGCAGGCCCTGGGGATCGCCCAGCGCGCCCTCGAGGAGTCCCTGAAGTACGCGAAGGCTCGCGAGGCCTTCGGCCAGAAGATCGCGGAGTTCCAGGCAATCCAGTGGAAGCTCGCGGACATGGCCACGGAGATCGACGCCGCGCGTCTCCTCACGTACAAGGTGGCCCACCTAAAGGACCAAGGGCAGAAGCACACGTACGAGTCGAGCGTCGCGAAGCTCTTCGCCTCGGAGGCCGCGCATCGCGCCGTGGACGCCGCGGTCCAGATCCACGGAGGCTACGGCTTCATCAAGGACTACGTGGTCGAGAAACTGTACCGGGACCAGCGAATCACGGAGATCTATGAAGGCACGTCCGAAGTCCAGCGGCTCGTCATCGCGCGGGCGGTCCTGGGGAAGTGACGCTCCTCAGCCACTCAGCTGGAACACGCCGTACTCCGTCTCGCAAGGCGTGGACCCGCTGATGTAGACCTCGCCCGTCGTCAGGTTGACGATGGAGCCGAAGAGGGTCTTCACCCGGTCCGCCTCCGAGTCCGCCGGATTCACGTGGCGGCAGATCGAGTCGGGCCGGGAGAGGTGGTCTCGCTGAATCTTCATAATCGTCTCCGGCGTGACGCGGCCCGCGGCCGCCTCCAAGAGCTTCTTCGCGCGGTTGTACCGGAGGATGGAGCAGAACTTCTCCTGCGGGTTGCTCTCGAACTTCAGCATCTTCGCCCCGACGTAGTGGTTCGTGTGGACCAAGAGGCCGCCCCCTCCGTACAAGGCCTCGAACTCCGTGGCGGAGCCCTCCAGGGAGTACAGCTCGCCCTCCTTGGAGCAGACGATGTTGTTGAAACTCGATCCGCGTCCCGCGGGCATGGCGGACTCCAGGGCCTCCTTGAGCGTGCGGGCCTCGAGGACCTTCCGGGGCGGGAACATCTTGGGGATCCCCACGCGGACGTCGTTGGGGCTCACCGCG
>CAZJIP010000077.1:0-9914 GCA_964546105.1 uncultured Methanomassiliicoccales archaeon | reverse complement strand
ACGCTGCTCCGATCGCGGCCTGTGCGATCCTCGCCCAGGAAGGCATCGATTCGGTTCTCCACATGACATGCCGCGACCGAAACCGAATGGCGCTCCAGAGCGACATGCTCGCCGCGAACCTGCTCGGAATCCGCAACATCCTATGCTTGTCCGGGGACCACATGATCCACGGCGACCAGCCCCAGACGAAGCCCGTCTACGACATCGACTCCGTCGCGCTCATCGATCTGGCGAATCATCTGACCACCACGGGCACGTACCTCAGCGGACGCGAGATCAAGCCGCCGCCGGACCTCTTCCCCGGATGCGCGGCCGCGCCCTTTGCCCCGCCGTACGAGTACCGTCCCATCCGCCTCGGGAAGAAGGTGCAGGCGGGCGCCCGGTTCGTCCAGACCCAGATTGTGTTCAACGTGGACCGCTTCCGCGAGTTCATGGGCCGGGTGCACGACCTCGGGATCGACCGGAAGGTCCCGATCCTCGCGGGGGTCGCCCCGATCCGTTCCGTGAAGGCCGCTCTGTTCATGCGGGACGAGGTGCCCGGCATGGAGGTGCCCGACGGGCTCATCCGCCGCATGGAGGCGGCGGGGGACGACAAGAAGAAGCGGGAGGCCGAGGGGATTGCCATTTGCGTGGAGATCATCGAGGAGATCCGCGAGATCCCCGGCATCGCCGGATTCCACATCATGCCCATCGCGTGGGAGTCTGCCGTCGCCAAGATCTCCCGAGATGCCCACCTGCAGCCGGCGACGGCAGCGCCGAAGCCGCCGCCCGACGCGCCCGTCCCCGCCCCGGTCGCGGTGCCCGTTTCCACGGCCTCCCTTTCGCTCGAGGAACCTAGGAGTGGAGCCCCATGAAGACCGTTCTCTCATCCGCCAAGAAGACCGTCGTGATCAGCCCCGACGACCCGTTCGTGGTCATCGGGGAGCGCATCAACCCCACGAACCGCAAGAAGCTCGCCGAGGAACTCCGCAACCTGAGCTACACCCGCACCAAGGCCGACGCCGTAGCGCAGGTCGAGGCGGGTGCCCAGATGATCGACGTGAACTGCGGCGTCCCCGGGGCTGACGAGCCGGCCATTCTCAAGGGGGCCGTGGAGGTCCTGCAGGAGACCGTGGACGTCCCCCTGTGCCTGGACTCCTCTCGGATTGACGCACTCGAGGCGGCGCTGCCCGTGTACCGCGGGAAGGCCCTGGTCAACTCGGTCACCGGGGAGGACAAGACGCTCGACCGCCTCCTGCCCTTGATCAAGAAGTACAACGCCGCGGTCATCGGAATCACGCACGACGAGGCGGGGATCAGCAAGGATCCGAAGGTGCGCCTCGCGGTGGCCAAGAAGATTGTGAAGCGCGCGGGCGAATACGGGATCCCGCCCGAGGACGTGATCATCGACACGATCTGCATGCCCGTCGGCGCGGACAGCACGCTGGGCCGCGTGGCGCTCGACACGGTTCGCTTGGTGCGTGAGGAGCTCGGCGTGAACATCTCGCTGGGCGCCGGGAACGTGGGCTTCGGCATGCCCGAGCGGCCCGCCCTCACCGCATCCCTGATGCAGCTCGGGATGCCCCTCGGCCTGACCGCGTCCATCGCGAACCCCCTCGAACCCGAGATTTCGCGCTCGATCCTCGCCGCAGACCTCATGCTCGGGAAGGACAAGTTCGGGATGAAGTGGATGGCCTATTGTCGGAGGCAGGCTGCAGCAGCGGCCGCCCCGGCTCCCGCGGCCGCGCCCCCACCGCCTGCGCCGTGAGCACCGCCCGCGGTTTCGGTCCACCCAAAAGCTCTATGCCGAGCGTCGCCTACCCGACCGGGAGGCGGGAGGCGTGGGGAAGTCCGGGAAACCTAAGGTCGGATCCAATGGGTCCTCCGAGTACTACTGGAAGAAGTACGAGGAGTACTTCCCGAAGTATTTCTGGGCCGACGACACGCGCCTCGCGAACATCGTGCTCCGGAGCGCGAAGGGATCCACTCTGGTGGATGTGGACGGGAAGGAGTACATCGACCTGACCAGCCAGTGGTCCACGAACAACCTAGGCAACGTCCATCCGGAGATTCTCGCGGCGACCGTGGACGCCCTCGAACGGTACGGGTTCCTCATCTACTTCATGAACCCGCACCTCCCCATGATCGAGCTCGCGGAGAAGCTGCTCCGCATCCGTCCCTCCCCGAACCTGACGCGCGTGTTCCTGGAGCTGTCCGGGACGGGGGCCTCGGAGGCCGCGGTGAAGCACGCAATCGAGGTCTCGGGCCGACCGCTCATCCTGAGCTTCATGGGGCAGTACCATGGCCTGAGCATCGGGGCGACCGCGATCGGCAGCCTGGGCGCGCGATGGCGGAGGAACTGGGAGGCCTTCTCCGGCGGTGCAATCCACTCGCCCTTTCCCATGGGCTACCGGCGGCCCGACGGGATGACCGAGGAGGAGTATGGGGACTGGTGCCTCGGTTTCCTGGAAGAGCAGATTCTCCGCTACGTTGCCCACCCGGAACGGATTGCCGGCGTGATCCTCGAGCCCGTGGCCTTGGAGGCGGGCGTATGGATTCCACCCGCGAACTTCGTCCGGGGCCTGCGGAAGCTAGCGGAACGTCACGACTGGTTCTTCATCGCGGACGAGGTGGAGGCCGGGCTCGGACGCTGCGGGAAGATGTGGAGCATCGAGCACTTCGGCGTGGCGCCCGACATGATTTCTATCGGCAAGGCGCTGGGCGGTGGGCTCATGCCTATCTCCGCGGTCCTCGGGGACGAGCGGGCCATGACGGAGCACGAGGTCGTGGCGGGCACGACCTTCGGAGGACATCCCGCAGCCTGCGTCGCGGCCCAGACGGCGATCGACATCATGGTCCGGGATCGCGTGGCGGACCGCTCCGCCCGCCTCGGAGTGAAGGCGCTCAAGCGCGTGAAGGAGTGGGAGGGCCTCTCGCTCGTGGGCGACACCCGCGGGCTCGGCCTCGCCATCGGCGTCGAGCTCGTGACGAGCAAGAAGACGAAGTCCCGGGCCCTCAAGGCGACCCGGTCCGTGTTCTTCGATTGCGTCCGCAACGGGGTCATGCCTCTCTACGACTACGACATGAACGTGCTCCGCATCCAGCCCCCGTTGACCATCGAGGAAACCGAATTGAATCGGGCGCTCGATGTGATGGAGGACTGCCTGCGCCGCGCGTCCGCCCGACCCGCGGACTGAAGGCGTGGCCCGAACGGGCGACCGGTCGCCGGCTCACGCTTTCCGGTGGGGCGGGTCGTAGAACGGACGGTCCACGACGACCGCAGGGGTCCGCTTCCGTTCCCATTCGACCTCGAGCTCGAACTCGAGCGGCGTCCCGGTCTTCGCGTAGGCGGATCGAACCGTCGCGATCCCGATGTACTTCTTCAAGGTGGGAGACCAGCACCCGCTGGTTGCCCAGCCCACTTGGCGGAGTCCCGCGTAGATGGGCACTTTGTCCGCCCAAGGCTCCGACGGCGGTTGCGGTGGCAAGCCGAGGTCCGTGAAGAACGTGGATGCAGTGGCCCAATCGACCTCGATCCCGATCGTGCGCCGCGGCACTCCGGACCGCAGCTCCTCGGCCAGGGCGGCTCGTCCCACGAACGGCCCCTTGTCCATGGCCACCGCCCAGTCGAGGCTGAGCTCGAAGGGCGAGTATCGTTGCTCATCGATGAGCGCACTGCGCGCATGGACGTAGTCCACCTCGGCGAGGACGAACCCCGCCTCGATGCGGCAGGCATCCATGGCCCTCTGCCCCGCGAGCTGCAAGTGGTGGGGTGCCCCGTACTTCATGATCGCGTCGAAGAGCGGCAGCGCATGGTCTCTCCCGACCCAAATCTCATACCCGAGGTCCCCCGTGTATCCCGTGCGCGAGATTTCCACGGGGATCCCATCGATCTTCGCGTTCGTGAACCGGAAGAACTTGAGCATGTCTAGGACGGGCCCCGCGGCATCCCGGAGGATGGCCCGCGAGCTGGGTCCCTGGATGGCGAGCGTTCCGATGTCCTCGGACACATCCTCGACTTGGACGTCAAGGCCTACGGAGTTGTCTTCGATCCATTTCAGGCTGGGCTGCGCGGAGGTGAGCCGGAAGGCCCCGTCCCCGTAGTTCCAGATTGTCCCGTCGTCCACGACCTTGCCTCGCTCGTCACACCACGGCGTGTACAGGATGTGCCCCTTGGAGAACTTGCGGAGATCGCGCGTGACAATCTTGTTCAGCACGCGAAGCGCATCCTTTCCGTGGATGCGGTACTTGTACAGGGGCGAGACGTCGATGAGGCCCGCCGTGTGTCGAATCGCGTAGTACTCCATGTATGGGACGACGGAATAGGAACTTGCCGTGTGGTAGCCGGACCACGCCTGCCATTCCCAGCTCTGGCACAGGGGGAACGTCCGTTCGTGGAACGGTGAACCCTTCAGCATGCTTCCTCCTCCCGTCCCGACGCCGCCGCGGACGATTCTCGGCGCCGCCGGTAATCCAAACGGTGGAAGGACCCACGGCGGATAAGCATTTCGGAGAACCGAAGTATTTGTTCCATAAGAAACGCTGGATAAAATCAATCGCAGGAGAAAAACGCTATATGCCCGGGATGGTTTCCTCCGGCCGGGCCGGCGTTCCGCCTCGGCCGATGACCGATGGAACAACGCCTTGGGGAGGAGGACGGGAGTTGCGGTCGGGACAGTCGTACGACGCGGTCATCGTCGGCGGAGGGCACAACGGACTCGTAGCGGCGGCCTACCTTGCGCGTGCGGGGAAGAGCGTCCTGGTCTTGGAGCGCCGTCACGTGGTCGGCGGTGCCGCCGTCACGGAGGAAGTGTTTTCCGGGTTCCAGTTCACGGTCTGCTCGTACGTCTGCAGCATGCTGCGCCCCGTGGTGATTCGCGAACTCGAGCTGCCCAAGTTCGGCCTCACCGTGATTCCCCAGGAATGCAACTTCATCCCGAGCCGCGATGGACGCTACCTGTTCTACCGCGGGGACGAGGAGGACACGCACAATGCGATCCTCGCGTTCTCCAAGAAGGATGCCGAGGCTCTCCCGCGGTACGACGCCCTCATGGTCCGTCTCTGCAAGTTCATCCAGCCGCTCCTGGACATGGCTCCGCCCGACATCGCTTCGTTCAACCCGAACGAGCTCCGGAAGCTGATGAAGCTCGCCGCACCAGTCCAGGAGCTCACGGAGGAGGAGGTCTACGAGTTCGCGCGCGTGATGACGATGAGCGCGGCGGACTACTTGGACGAGTGGTTCGAGTGTGACCTGCTCAAGGCGAGCCTCGCGGCGAGCGGGGTCATCGGGACGCTCCTCGGCCCGCGCTCTCCCGGGACCGCCTACGTGCTCCTCCATCACTCCATGGGCGAGATCGACGGAGCCTACCGCTCCTGGGGCTACGTCCGCGGTGGGATGGGTGCCCTCAGCGCTTCGATCGCCGCGTCGGCGGTCCACCTGGGCGCCCAGATCCGTACGAACGCGGACGTCCGCCAGATCCTGGTCCAGAACGGCCGCGCCGTCGGCGTGGAACTCGCGACGGGTGAGCGGATCTCCGCCCGCGTCGTGCTCTCGAACTGCGACCCGAAGCGGACCTTCCTCAAGCTCGTGGACCCGCAACTCCTGCCGCCCGAGTTCGTGCGCGGGATCCGCAACTTCAACATCGAAGGCTCCTCGGGCAAGGTGAACCTCGCGCTCGACTCGTTCCCGGACTTCCAAGTGCTCCCCGGGTACGGTCCGCACCTCCAGGGGGACGTGACGATCGGGGACAGCGTGGACTACATCGAGAAGGCGTACGAGGACGCGAAGTACGGGGACTTCTCCCACCGGCCGTACATCGACATGTGCATCCCCTCGACCCTAGACCCGACCCTCGCGCCGCCAGGCAAGCACGTCATGTCCAACTTCGTCCAGTATGCGCCCTATCACCTGCGGAAGGGGACCTGGCCCGAGCGCCGCGAGGAGTTCGGCGAAACGGTCCTCGACACGATCGAGGAGCATGTCCCGAAGATCCGGGACATCGTCGTGGGCAAGCAGGTCCTGAGTCCCTGGGACCTGGAGCAGGAGTTCGGCCTCACGGGAGGGAACATCTTCCACGGGGAGCTCACGCCGAACCAGCTCCTGTTCTTCCGCCCCGTGCCCGGATGGGCCCAGTACCGCACGCCGATTCGGGGCCTGTACCTCTGCGGCTCCGGCGCCCATCCCGGCGGCGGCGTCATGGGCTCGCCGGGACGGAATGCGGTGACCGAGGTCCTCAAGGACATGACCATGCGGAGGGTGTGACCATGCAGGCCGTGTACGATGTGGTCGTGATCGGCGGTGGCCACAACGGGCTCGTCGCGGCGACCTACCTAGCCCGGGCGGGACGGCGCGTCCTGGTCCTCGAGCAGTGGCCCGCGCTCGGAGGGGCGGTCGCCACGGAGGAGATTCGACCCGGCTTTCGCGCCCCTGCCGGCGCGGCACTCTGCGGTCTCCTCCGCCACGAGATTATCGACGACCTGGAGCTCATCCGCCACGGTCTCGCCTTCGTCCCGTTCGATCCCACGGCGGCCCTCTTGGGAGACGGCGTCAAGCCACTCCGCCGGTGGCGCGACCCGCGCAAGGCGCAGTTCGAGATCGCGTCCTCGTTCCCCGCCGACGCAGTGGCGTATCCTCGCTTCCTTGCTCTCATGGCGGAAATCGCGAAGGTCCTCGATCCCCTCCTCCTTTCCATCCCGCCCAGCGTGGAGGAGCCCAGCGTCGCGGACGGCTGGTTCCTCCTGGGCCGCGCCCTGCGGCTCCGGCGCCTGGGCCGGGAGACCATGTACGAAGCGCTCCGGATGCCTCCCATGAGCCTGCACGACTACCTCGGCGAGTGGTTCGAGGACGAGCGGCTCAAGGCGTCCTTCTCCGTCGATGCGCTCTCGGGCATGTTCCGGGGCCCGTGGTCACCAGGCACCGCGTTCGGTCTCATTCATCACTTCCTCGCGGAAGCCAACGGCGGCATGTGGGCGTTCATCCGCGGCGGAAGCTCCACGCTCCCGCAGGCCCTCGCGGATTCCGCCCGGGAGGCCGGCGTAGCTATCCGTACGAACGCGGAGGTCCGGCGCATCCTGAGCCCGGAGGGCCGCGCCACGGGCGTCGAGCTCGCGACGGGCGAGACGATCCCAGCCCGCGCCGTGGTGTCCACCGCAGATCCGAAGCGGACGTTCCTCCGGCTGGCCGACCCGCTGGTCCTGGGCGCGGAGTTCCAACTGCGGATTCGGAACTACAAGTCGGAGGGCGTCGTGTCCCGGGTGAATCTCGCCCTAGACGGCGTGCCCCAAGTGCCCGGGCTCGGCGACGGCGGGGTGTCGCCCCATTTCCAGATTGCTCCCACGCTAGAGTACATCGAGCGCGCATACGACGACGCGAAGCACGGAGGTATCTCCGAATCCCCGGTCCTCGATGTCACCGTCCCGACCGCGGTGGACCCGAGCCTCGCGCCCCCGGGGAAGCACATCCTCTCCGTGCTCGTGCAGTACACGCCCTACCACCTGAAGAAGGGCACTTGGGAGGACCAACGGGAGCCGCTTGGGGAACGCGTCCTCGACCAGCTCCAGGCATTCATCCCAAACCTGCGCACCATCCTGTCGGGGATTCAGGTCCTGACGCCGATCGATTTGGAGAAGCGGTTCGGTCTCACGGGAGGACACATCTTCCACGGGGAGATGACGCTGGACCAGCAGTTCGTCCTCCGCCCCGTCCCGGGCTGGGGCCGCTACCGCACGCCCATCTCCGGATTGTATCTGTGCGGGTCCGGGGCGCATCCGGGCGGCGGCATCACGGGAGCGCCGGGCTACAACGGAGCGCGCGCGGTCCTCGAAGACTGGTCCTCCCTCGCCCGTTCCGGATGAGCGTCAGATGAGGCGCTCGATGATTGTCGCGAGCCCCATGCCGAAGCCGATGCAGAGGACCGCGAGGCCGTAGTGGAGGTCCTGCCGCTCCATCTCGTGGAGCATCGTTGTGATCAGGCGAGCGCCGCTCATGCCCAAGGGGTGGCCCAGCGCAATGGCGCCCCCGTTCACGTTGAGCTTCGCATCGTCGAAGCCAATCTCGTTCCGCGTGGCCAGGGGAACGCTCGCGAACGCCTCGTTGACCTCCCAGATGTCGATCTCGTCCACGGAGAGGTTCGCCTTGGCCAGCGCCGTGCGGACCGCAGGAATCGTGCCGTCGAGCATGATGGTCGGATTCGTGCCCGCCACGCCCGTGGCCACGAAGCGCGCTCTGGGCTCGAGCTTCAATTCCCTCGCCTTCTCCGGGTTCGTGATTAGGATGGCGCACGCGCCGTCGTTGATCCCGCTCGAGTTCGCGGCGGTGATCCGCCCGTCCTCCTTGAACGCGGGCGGCAGGGACTTGACTTTCTCCAGGGTGGTATTCCGCCGCGGGTGTTCGTCCGTGTCGAACATGCGCTTGTTGCCGTTCTCGTCGGCTACCGGAACGGGGACAATCTCGCGTTTGAAACGCCCCTCGTCGATGGCGCGGATGGCTTTCATGTGGGAGTGGTAGGAGAACTCGTCCATCTGGTCGCGCGTGATGTGGTACTTGTCGGCGACCAGGTCCGCGGAAATGCCCTGGATGACGATGTCGTACTTCTCGAGCAACTTCTGGCTCAGCTCCCCCATGTCGGACCCGAGCGGCACGCGGGACATGGACTCCACGCCGCCCCCGATGACGATTTCGTTCTGGCCGGTCATGACTTCCATGCACGCGTAGTTGAACGCCTGCAACCCGGAGGCACACATCCGGTTCACGCTGTTCCCGGGGACCGCCTCCGGGAACCCGGCGATGAGCGGCGCCAGGCGTCCGATGTTGCCGCCTTGGTCCGCAACCTGCGTGACGCAGCCCAGCGTGACATCCTCGACGAGCTTTGGCTCGATCCCCGCTCGGTCCACGACCTCCCGCAGGACGTAGGCCGCGAGATCGTCCGGCCGCCAGTCCTTCAGCGCGCCGCCGCGCTTCCCAATCGCTGTCCGGACCGCACCGACGATGATTGCCTCGGGCATCGGCTTCCCGGGGAATGTTATGGAGGGTGCGGAATAAGAAGGTTCGCCAGTGCCGCGCGGGGAAGGTTCAAGTCCCGCGGTCGGATTTGCCGGCGAGATGCCCGCGCCGCTCGAAGGCCTTCTGGTCCTCGACTTCACACGTCTCCTCCCGGGCCCCTTCGCCACGCAGCTGCTCGCCAACCTGGGTGCGGACGTGATCAAGATCGAGGACCCTGCCCTCGGCGACTACATGAGGACCGTGCCGCCGTCGATTCAAGGCGTCTCCTATCCCTACCTCATGGTGAACCGGGGCAAGCGCTCCCTCGCGATGGATCTCAAGAAGAAGGAGGCGCGGGAGATTCTCTACAAGCTCGTCCGGAAGACGGACATCGTGATCGAGCAGTTCCGCCCGGACGTCATGAAGAAGCTCGGAGCGGATTACAGGACGCTCGCGAAGCGGAACCCCCAGCTGATCTACTGCTCCTTCTCCGGGTACGGCCAAACCGGGCCGGCCAGGAACCTGCCCGGACACGACATCACGTTCGAGGCCCACGCGGGTATCCTGGGCGTCAGCGGAGACCAGGACGGCCATCCCGCGATTCCGGGCGTCCCTATGGCCGACTTGGCCAGCGGTTTCAACGCGGCCCTTTCCATCCTGGTGGCGCTCCGCACCCGCGACCGGACCGGGAAGGGCGAGTTCATCGACGTCTCCATCTTCGACACCGCGGTCAGCCTCATGGTCCTGAACCTCGCCCGGTACCTGGCCACCGGCGAGGAGCCCGTCGCGGGGGAGACCCTGCTCACGGGCACGTTCCCCTTCTACAACCTCTACGAGACCTTGGACGGCGGCTGGCTCGCGGTCCCCGTCGTCGAGCCCACGTTCTGGCAGGCGAGGTGCGAGATCCCCGGCGTGCCCGAGCTCAAGGAGGCGCAGTTCGCGGACGACGGCCAGA
>CAZJIP010000076.1:0-9963 GCA_964546105.1 uncultured Methanomassiliicoccales archaeon | reverse complement strand
GGAGCGACACGAGCCACCTCGCCCTGTTCGGCTACGACCCCCACGAGGTGTACACGGGCCGCGGTCCCTTCGAGGCGGCAGGCGTAGGCCTCGAGCTTCGCAAGGGAGACGTTGCGTTCCGCTGCAATTTCGCCTCCGTGGACGAGCATCTCGTCCTGACGGACCGTCGCGCGGGCCGAATCAAGGAGGGCACGGCGGATCTCGCGAAAGCCCTCGACGGCGTGAAGCTCGGACGAATCCGCGTCCTCTTCAAGGAGGGGACGGAGCACCGCGCGGTCCTCCTGCTGCGGGGCAAGGGCCTCTCCTCGCGTGTCACAGACACGGACCCCCACGAGGAGGGCCAGAAGATCCCCGAGTCGAAGCCGCTCAACGGGAAGGGGAAGAACACGGCGAAGGCACTCAACCTGTTCACGCGCCGCGCCTACGAAATCCTCAAAGAGCATCCGGTCAACCAAGACCGCGTGGCCCAGGGCCTGCCTCCCGCGAACATGGTCGTTTGCCGCGGCGGCGGGATTGCCCCGGAGCTGGAGCCTGTGACCCGGAAATTCGGGCTGAAGGCGGCGGGCATCGCGGGGGTCGCTCTCATCAAGGGGATGTTCCGCACCGCGGGAATGGACGTGATCGAGGTCAAGGGCGCGACGGGCGGGCTCGACACGGACATGGTCGCGAAGGCGGAGGCGGCCCTCATGGCCTTGACCACGTACGACCTCGTCGTCGTCAACGTGAAGGCGCCGGACCTCTGCGGCCACGACGGCAAGGCCTCCGAGAAGATCAAAGTCATCGAGCGGATGGACCACATGATGGGCCACCTCAAGGCGCACCTGCCGCAGGACGTGGTCGTCGCGATCACCGCGGACCACTCCACGCCCTGCGGGATCAAGGACCACTCGGGCGACCCCGTGCCCCTGACCATCTTCGGCGAGGGCGTCCGCGTGGATGAGGTCCCCCACTTCGACGAGCGCAGCGTGGCCCAGGGCTCCCTCGGCCGCCTCCAGGGGAAGGACCTGATGCCCATCCTCCTGAACCAGGCGAACCGCACGGAGAAGTTCGGCGCCTGAGCCGCCCTCGTGCGTGTCCATCAAAACCTATATACCATGAGGAGGTTGCCGCGCAGCGCGTTGCCACAGGAGTGGGTTGAATGGAGCAGGTGGACCTCAGCTACGTCATTCTCATCGCCGTCCTCGCGGGCCTCGGCAGCGCCGGTCTGCTGACCCGGGACATCCTTCGCCGGGACACGGGCTCGGAGAAGATGCGGGAGATCGCCGCGGCGATCCAGCAGGGAGCGCGGGCCTTCCTGCGTCGGCAGTACCGGACCATTGCGGTCATCGCGGCCATTCTCGCCATGGTGTTCGCCGTGGCCCTCGGGGCCCAGAAGGCCACGACACTTGGCGTCGAGAAGGGGCTCGAGTTTGGGCTGAGGACCGCGCTGGCCTTCGCGCTGGGCGCCACCTTCTCCGCCCTTGCCGGTTACATCGGCATGCACATCGCAATCCGCTCCAACGTCCGCTCGGCCGCGGGTTCCCTCAAGTCCCTCAACGAGGCGCTCGTGACCGCCCTCCGCGGCGGCGCGGTCTCCGGCCTGTCCATCGTCAGCATGTCCCTCGCGGGAATCGCGATCCTCTTCTATGGCTATGGCGCGGGTCCTGTCGCGGGTGAGCCGGCCAACGAGGGCGTCATCCTCGAAATCGTGGGGTTCGGTTTCGGGGCAAGCCTCGTGGCCCTGTTCGCCCAGCTCGGGGGCGGCATCTACACGAAGGCCGCGGACGTGGGCGCGGACCTCGTGGGGAAGGTCGAGGCGGGCATCCCCGAGGACGACCCGCGGAACCCCGCGGTGGTCGCGGACCTCGTCGGAGACAACGTGGGCGACTGCGCCGGCCGCGGCGCGGACCTCTTCGAGTCCACGGCCGCGGAGAACATCGGGGCGATGGTCCTCGGCGTCGTCCTGTACCCGTATTTCGGGTTCGCGGGGATCATCTTCCCGCTTGTGGCACGAGGCTTCGGGCTCATCGCGAGCATCGTGGGCGTGTTCATCGTCCATGCGAAGGAGGACGAGGCGCCGATGAGCGCGCTCAACCGGGGGTATCTTGTCACGAGCATCCTCGCTGCGATCCTCTTCGGGTTCGCCGCCTGGGCAATGCTCCAGCCCAACTCGCCGGTGGGCCTCCCGGCCGCCAGCCCGAACACGTGGATCTACTTCTGGCTCGCCGGGATCACGGGGATGGTCACCGCCTTCCTCTACGTGTGGATCACGCAGTACTACACGGAGGCCCGTTACCGCGCGGTCAAGAGCATCGCGGAGGCCTCGGAGACCGGGCCCGCGACGAACATTATCGCCGGGTTCTCCGTAGGCCTCGAGGCGACGGCCCTCCCGGCCGTCACGGTTGCTATCGCCCTCCTGGTCTCGTACTGGCTGGGCTCGATCACGAACATCCAAGTGACTCCCGGGGGCATCTCCCAGGGAGGGATCTACGGGACCGCGATTGCGACGATGGGCATGCTGTCCACCGCGGCATACATCCTGGCCATGGACACGTTCGGCCCGATCGTGGACAACGGCGCCGGGATCGCGGAGATGGCCGGCGTGTCGGAATCGGTCCGGAAGAACATGGACAAGCTCGATGCGGCAGGGAACACCACGAAGGCTCTCACAAAGGGGTACGCGGTAGGGAGCGCGGCGCTGGCCGCCTTCCTGCTCTTCAACGCCTTCCTGACGGAGGCGCAGGTCCGCGTGGTCGACCTTTCCAGCCCCGAGACATTCGTCGGCGCGTTCATGGGAGCTGCCCTTGTGTTCCTGTTCAGCGCGTTCGCGATTCGCGCCGTGGGCCGGGCCGCATGGACGATCATCAAGGACGTCCGCGCGCAATTCAAGGAGAAGCCGGGGATCATGGCCGGGACCGAGAAGCCCGACTATGGCCGCACGGTGGACATCTGCACGCGCGGCGCCCTCCGGGAGATGGTGGTTCCGGGACTCCTCGCGGTCCTCACGCCCATCGCGGTAGGTTTCATCTTCAAGTACATCCACATCACCCCCGACATGCCCGCGGGAGAACCCGTCGGCGGGACGCTGATGGTCGGGACCATGGCGGGCATCCTGATGGCCCTCGTCCTCAACACCGGAGGCGGCGCTTGGGACAACGCGAAGAAGTACATCGAGGCCGGCAACCTCGGCGGCAAGGGCGGTTCGACGCACAAGGCCGCCGTTGTGGGGGACACGGTCGGGGACCCATTCAAGGACACCGCAGGCCCCTCCCTCCACATCGTGGTCAAGCTACTGTCGACCATCACGTTGGTCATGGCACCCCTACTAATCCGTTGAAGGATATCGCCGGACCCCTGCCGATTTGGGTCGGCCCAAAAAGAGCCCGACCGAGGCACGCATAGCGTTATAAGCCGTGCAATGGTTCAGCAGGGCTTGGAGGAGGACCATTGTCATCGTCTTCTTCAGAGCAACCTAGTGGTGGGCCCGGTGGGATGGAATCCCTCGGTGGGAAACGGAATCCGCGGACCGTAATGATCCTCGTGGTGGTCATCGCGATCGTCATCATCGCGGCCGGGGCCGGCGCCTGGTACGTACTGACCCGCCCGTCGGCCGCCCAATGCGTGCTGACGTCGAAGAACCCGTTGATCATCGACCAGCCGGAGAAGCCGGACACGCTCGACCCCCACGTGACCTTCTCGACTCCCGGGTGGGGCATCGTTCAGCAGGTGTACCAGAGCCTCGTGAATTACAACGGCTCGGGCTACACGGACTTCGTGCCGGTCCTTGCGAAGAGCTGGACCGTGTCCCCGGACGGCTACAACTACACGTTCGCCCTCCGGCAGGACGTGCGCTTCTCCAACGGCGACCCGTTCAACGCGTACGTGATGTGGTTCAGCCTCTACCGCGCGATCGTGATGAACCAGGCCGGGAGCTTCATCCTCCAGGAGAACTTCTGGCTGCCGGGGGTCAACTACTACTCGGACGCGAACGCCAGCGCGAACGCGACCGCATGGATGATCAACAACCTGAACTCGTTCAACTTCCAGGACCCCACCCCTAGTCAACTCGCGGTCATGGAGGCGACGAACCAGTCGTTCGTCGTCCATGACAAGTATACCATTGAGCTGAAGATGGGAGCAGGCTACCTGGGCAACGTGGCCTACGCGAACCTCCTTCCCGCGATCGCGGGCCCCATCGCGAGCGCCGTGGACCCCGCCGTGGTCCAGGCCAACGATGGCGTCACGAACGACACGAATCCGTGGATGGCCACGCACATGGTCGGCACGGGCCCGTTCCGCCTGGCGTCCTACAACTCGGCCACGGGCTACCTGATCCAGCCCGACCCGAACTACTGGGCCGTGAACGACGCGGCCGCGGAGCCCTGGAACAACATCATCCAGCCCGCGCGGTCCTCCGTGCAGGTGAACTTCCAGACATCGGCCATCACGGCGGTCTCCGACATCAAGACGGGCGCCGCCGCGAGCGTGTCTTTCGCCTACGTCGGACCGTCCCAGATCGACGACCTGAAGAACGCAGCCTGCGTCCAGGTGAACCTCCTGAACATCGTCTACGGGTCGACGGCGGGCGGCTGGTGGATCTACATGAACCAGCAGCAGGAGCCGTTCAACGACATTTACGTCCGCGCCGCGGTTGTCCACGCGATCAACTACGACGAGATCATCCAGAAGGCTTTCAACGGCTACGCCCAGCGGTGGGTCGGCCCGGTCCCGCCGGGATACCCGCACTACAACCCGAACAACCTGAAGCCGTACGAGTACAACCTGACCCTCGCCAGGTCCGAGATGAACCAGTCCAAGTGGCCCCTCCCGACCGGCTACACGACGCCGATCAACTACATGTACGTGAAGCTGGGAGACTGGGAGCAGGTCGCGCTGCTCCTCCAGGCGGACCTCGCGAAGATCGGGCTGCGTATCAATCCGGTGGGCATCAACAACATCGACGACCTGTACACGGAGCAGGGCCGGGACAGCGCGGGGACGTGCATCTCGGAGACCACGTTCAACGGCGGGCCGTTCTACATGGGCCAGGAGTTCTACACGTCGGACTACATCTCGCCCGACGACTGGACCCAGAACAACGCCTTGAGCTACGGCAGCGCGAACGACTGCATGGCCCGGTACTACAACGACACGATGGACGGGCTCGTGATCGACGCGGCCGGGACGACGAGCGCGACGCAGCAGGAGCAGGACTACGCCCAGATAACCCAGTTGATGTACGACAACTACACGGTCGCCTGGCTCGTGGTGCCCCAGCAGTTCCAGATCACGTACTCGGGCGTCACCGGATACGTGTCGAACCCCATGGGCGCGGCGCTCCCGTTCGTCGTGATGCAGAACACGATGTACGCCTCGTAGGCGGCGCACAAAGGGCCGGTCTACCCGGCCCCTTTCCCACTTTTCGTTTCCGCCAGGCCGAGCGGGAACGCCGCGGGCGGGGTCGCACCCGGCAGCCCTTCGATGAGTTGCTCGGGCCGCACGTCGACGAGCTCCTCCGCGCGGTGGCAGGCCACCCACCGGTCTGTCCCTTCGAGATGACGAAGCACCGGCTCCTCAGCCCGGCACCGATCCACTGCGAAGGGGCAGCGCGCCGCGAACCGGCAGCCCGGCGGCGGATGAATCAGGGTCGGAATCTCCCCGGAGACGCGGTAGCGGGCGCGGCGGCGCGAGGGGTCCGGGGAGGGCAGGGCGGCGAGCAGGGCCTTCGTGTACGGGTGATAGGGACGCTCCAAGATGTCCCGTACGGGTCCGAGCTCCGCGAGCTTCCCAAGATACATGACTGCGACGCGGTCGGCCACGTAGCGCACCGCGGCCACGTTGTGCGTGATCAGGAGATAGGAGAGGCCCAGCTCCTTCTGCAGGGACACGAGGCGGTTGAGGATCTGGGCCTGGACTGCGACATCGAGCGCGGACGTGGGTTCGTCGAGGATCACGAGCTTCGGATTCACGCTCAGGGCGCGCGCCAGGGAGAGCCGCTGACGGCCGCCCCCGGAGAACTCATGGGGATACTGGTCCAGGGACCCTGCGGGAAGACCGACTAGGGTGAGTAGCTCGTCCACGCGGCCGCGGAGTTCCTCGCGGGTCAAATCGCGCTGGGCCTGAAGCGGCTCCCCGACGATCTGCCAGACCCGGAGCCGCGGGTCGAGGGAGCCCACGGGGTCCTGGAACACGATCTGGACGCGGCGCCGCAGGGACCGTAGTGCCGGACCTTTGAGGTGGGTCACCTCCTCGCCGTCGAACCGGATCGACCCGGCCGTGGGCTCGTGGAGCCGCGCGACGAGCCACCCGAGCGTGGTCTTCCCCGAGCCGGACTCGCCGATGAGCCCGAGGGCCTCGCCCGTTCGCACGTTCATGGACACACCGTCCACCGCGCGGATCGCCTCGCGAGGCCGGCGCGCGATGACGTCTTGGATCGGGCGCGTGAGGGGGAAGTGCTTCGTGAGGTCGCGGAGCTCGACCAGGGACTCGGTCACGGGAGGGTCGTCACCTCCTCGCTGAAGTAGCAGGCCGTGCGGTGGTTGGGCGAGTCCGCGATGGGCTCGAGGCGCGGTCCCGGGGGCTCGCGGCACTTGGGACGCGCGAGCGCGCACCTCGGGTGGAACGTGCATCCCACGGGCAGCCGCGAGAGGTTCGGCACGGACCCGGAGAGGGAGGGCAGCGGGCCATCGTCCTTGTACTGGGTCGGGTTCGCGCGGAGGAGGGCTTTCGTGTACGGGTGCCGCGGCCGGGAGTACACCTCGTCCACAGGGCCGAACTCGACCAGGTGGCCGGCGTACATCACGCCGACGTCGTCGGCCATCTCCGCGATCACGCCGAGATCGTGGCTGATGAACAGGATGGACGTCCGCACCTCCTCGATGAGCTCCTTCATCAGGGTGAGGACTTGGGCTTGGATTGTGATGTCCAGGGCGGACGTCGGCTCGTCCGCGATCAGAAGGGAGGGCCGCTCGCTCAGGGCCATGGCGATCATGATGCGCTGCCGCATGCCGCCGCTCAACTCGTGTGGATACAGGTCCAAGATGGTCTCCGGATCATTGATCCGCACAAGCCGTAGGTACTCGAGGGCGTCGTTGCGCAGCGCCTGGCGGTCAATCGCAGTCGGCACCTTGCGGCCCTCGGGCGCGGAGGGGAGCACGGGCTTCGCGAGGACGTCCGCGGCCTTCGGTCCGGCACGCTTGCGGTAGTCAAACCCCTCCATGGCGGGCGCGAGTCCCGGCGCCTTGCCCATCTCCCGTAGCCGGCGGATTCGGACCGCCTCCGCGAGCTGGTCGTACACCCGGTACGCGGGGTTCAGGGAATTGATTGGCTCCTGGAAGATCATGCTGATCCCGGTCCCTCGGACCAGGGGCAGCTTCCACTTGGGGACTTGCAGGATGTCCATGCCCCGGAATAGGATCTTTCCCGAGGGGACCTTGGCCGGTGGCTCCGGAAGGAGACGCGGGATCGAGTGGGCCAGGGTGCTCTTCCCGCAGCCGGTTTCGCCCACGATTCCCACCACGCGCCCAGGGTCGATGCGGAAGGAGACCTCCTTCACGGCGTGGAACGTCCCCGCGCCCACCTGGTAGTCGATGCTCAGGTCCTGGACCTCGAGGAGCGGCTCCGCCACGGCCTCACCCCTCTGCCGGCGCAGGCGCCGCGGCCGCGACGGGAGACGCCTGGGCCTGGGTCAGCGCGCGGCGGCTCCGCGGATCCAGGATGTCCCGCAGGCCGTCGCCGAGCAGGCTGAAGGCGAGCACGGTGATGAACACGGCGAGTCCCGGGAAGACGACCATCCAGGGGTAGAGGAGGAGGTAGTCCCCGTACTGGGAAATCATGTTGCCCCATTCGGGCACGTCGGGTGGGACGCCGATCCCGATGTAGGAGATCGTCGAGAAGACCACGAGGACGGTGCCCACGTCCATGGTGAAGTACACAACGAGGGGCTCGAGGATGTTCCGGAACACGTGACGGAACAGGATGCGCCACTCCGAGACGCCGGCGGCGCGGGCCGCGACCACGTACGGCTGGTGCTTCACCGCGAGGACCTCGCCCCGCGTGAGCCGGATGTAGTACGGCCACCAGGTGAGGAGGATCGCGAGGACGCTGGGCACCGTGCCGCGACCCAACGTCGCGGCGATCGCGAGGGCGAGGACGAGGGACGGGAACGCGAGGAACACGTCGGTCACGCGCATGATGGCCTGGGACACCGCGGCCCCGATCGTCCCGGGGCGGTCCCAGAATCCCGCGATGAGCCCGAGGCCGCCCCCGACGAGCAAGGAGAAGCCTGCGATCAGGAAGCCGATCACCAGGTCGAGGGGCAGCGCCGCGAGCACCCGCGAGAACACGTCCCGACCTGCGCGGTCCGTGCCGAACCAATGCTCCGCAGAGGGGGGCTGCGCGCACACGGTGCGGTTCCCGACTGCCGGGCACGGGAGGAGGTCGTTCGGCCCGTACGGCGTCATCTGGATCGGATGACCCAGGGCCGCGCTGATCGGGGGCACGACGGCCACGAGCAGGGCTGTGAGGGAGATGACCACCACGAGGACGAACCCGACCAAGGTGAGGGGGTTGGCCCGCATGACCCGGTAGAAGCCGCGAGAGCCCGAGCGGAGCCAGCGGCCCAAAGCCTTCGCTCCCGCGACGGAGACCGCAGGGACCCCTTCCGTCGCCGGCGCCTCCGCCGCTCCCATCAGCGCCACTCCACGCGCGGGTCGAGGACGCCGTACACGAAGTCCGCAATCAGGTTCGCCACCACGACCCCGATCGCGAAGAAGATCACCGCGCCGATCGTGCCGTTGAAATTGTACTTCGTGATCGCCTCGTACGCGTAGCTCCCGATGCCGGGCCAGAGGAAAATCTCCTCGATGACCACGAGAGTCGAGAGGATCCCGCCGATCGTGGTCCCCAGAACGGTCACCGTCGAGATCAGGGAGTTGCGCAGGGCGTGCTTGTAGAGCACGAGGAACTCGGAGAGCCCCTTCATCCGCGCCGTCTTCACGTAGTCCATCGGGAGGACTTCAAGCATGGAGCCCCGCGTCATGCGCGTCGCGATTCCCATGTTCACGAACGCCAGGGCCGACGCAGGCAGGATCAGATGGGCGATGGCGTCGACGACGTAAGGGAAGTTCAGCGCGACGAGGGCGTCGAGGACGGACATGTGGAAGATCTCGGGGAACGGGGGCACCGTGGACGTGAAGGCGCCGTTCCGCGGGAGGCCGAGCAGCGGTCCGACCGCAACGGAGAGCACGGCCGCGGCCAAGTAGGTCGGCGTCGCCCAGCCGCTGAGGTAGAAGGTCCGCACGATGTGGTCGAGCCAGCGGCCGCTGTTGCTCGCCGCAATCACCCCGAGGGGGATGCCGAGGACCACCATGAGGAACAGGGCCGCGAGGACCAGCTCGAGGGTCTGCGGGAACTTGGCCAGGATGTCTGGGAGGACGGGGACGCCGCGGGGACTCGTGCCCCACTGCCCGACCACGAGCTTGCCCAGGTAGGTCACGTACTGGCTGAGCACGGGCTTATCCAGGTCGTTGTTCGCGATGCAGTTCTGGATCGTGGCCTGCGTCGCGCGGGGACCCGACCAGACGTTGCAGGGATTCGGCACAGCGAGATGGGTGAAGATGAACGTGATCGTCACGACGCCAAACAGGACGGGGACGAGCGTCAGCAATCGCTTGCCGACGAAGACTAAGAGGTCCCCTCGACTCCTTCCCACCCGGGATCCATCTCCTCGAGCGTCACCGTGCCCTTCGCCCGGAAGGGACGCGTGGAGCCTAGTCGTCCTACTGGGACGCCAGGTCGCTCAACCGCCCGGCAACTGCCCCGTCCGTCATAAAGCTGAAGGTCGGCCGCCGCACGGACCCGCGTGCGCCCCTGGAACTCGGGTGTCCGCCGCGACCCTGGGCCTTCCGAACGCTTCCCGGTTTCTCCGGGGCTAAAGGCCTAAATAGATGGACCTATCTCGCCACCCGGCCGATTCTCATGTAC
>CAZJIP010000075.1:0-9968 GCA_964546105.1 uncultured Methanomassiliicoccales archaeon | reverse complement strand
AGAGCTTCGCCTTCGTGGACTGCTACAGCGCGACCGCCTCGGAGCGGCCCGAGCCGACCGCGGGCAAGAAGACCTTCCTCGTCTCGAGCTTCAGCAACCTGGAGGGGATCGGCATGGCCATGAGCAAGGCCGCCCAGGAGCTCGGGACGCCCGTCCGCATCTACTTCTACACGATCTCCACGCTCTTCCTGCACAACTCGACCCAGGCCATCGCGAAGTTCTTCCAGATCGTCACAAGCCGCGCGAAGAGCAACATGGGCTTCATCCTGTACGGGGTCCAGGAGGGCGTCCACGAGCCCATGACCATGAACCTCCTGCGGTCCCTCGTGGACGGCGTCGTGGAGATGCGCTTTACGGACGCGATGGACCGCGAGGTCCGCGTCCACCACATGCGGGGCTTCCAGGTCGACAGCTCCTGGCATCCCTTCGTCCAGATGCCCGTCCTGCCGGGAGGCGGCACGTGACCGACGCGGGGGACGAGGCTCGAATCCGCACGGGGATCCACGTGCTCGACGAGCGCCTCAAGGGCGGCTTCCCGCTGCCCTCCACGCTCCTCCTGTTCAGCGACAAGCCCACGGAGAAGCGGCTGTTCGCGGAGAACTTCGCGGTCCAAGGCGCCATCGCGGGCGAGACCACGCTCTACGTGGACTTCTTCCGCGCCCCGGCGCTGGCGCGGGCCGAGCTGAGCCACTTCGGGAAGTACCCCGCGGACCGGCTCATCGTGGTCGACGCCATCTCGAGCCAGCTCATGGTCGAGAGCGCGGAGCCGTACTGCATCCGGGATCTGGGCAACCTGCCGGGCATCTGCGACGTCATCGTCCGGGCCATTCGGGAGCGCAAGCCCTCCCGCATCGTGATCGACTCCATGGAGTTCCTGGCGGACCGCTTCCCCAAGGGGGCCGTCTTCGACCAGTGGAGGCGGATCATCGACGAGGCCGCGAAGGCGCGCAGCGTCACGTGCTTCCTGTTCATCAACTGGACCTACCTGGAAGAGGACCTGACGGCGATCCGCGCCCTCTCCGACTTCGTCGTGGAGTTCCAGTCCTCCATGCGCGGGGGCATCGTGCGGAACTCCATGCGGATCTCCGAGATGCAGGAGGGCGGAGTCCGCACGAACTGGATCCCCTACGCGTTCCGGGATCTGGTCGGGGTGACCGTGTACTTCCCGCGGATCATGGTCACGGGCCCCTTCAACGCGGGCAAGTCGACCGTCGTCCGCTCCCTGTGCGAGAAGTCAATCAGCATCGACCGGATGGGCACGACCGTGGCGTTCGACTACGGCAGCGTGAACATCACCGGGATCGAGGCCGAGATCTTCGGCACCCCGGGCCAGGAGCGCTTCGAGTTCATCTTCAAGATCTTTGCGCGGGAGGTCAGTGGCGTCCTCCTCGTGGTCGACGCCTCGAGGCCGGAGGACTTCGACCGGGCGCGGCACATGCTCGAGCTGATCGGACCGCATATTCCGTACGTCGTCCTGGCCAACAAATCGGACCTGCCCGGGGCGCTCAGCCCGGACGCGATCGCCCGGAAGATGGACCTCCCGGAGGGGACGCCCGTGGTCTCGACCGTCGCGACGGCGAACCAAGGCGTGCGGGACGCGCTCCTGATCCTCGCCGAGATGATCATCGGGGTGAGGTGACATGGCCGACGGAATCCACGGACGTCTCGTCGCGGTCCTCCAGGATTTGCGCCGCATCCCCGACGTGATCGCCGTGGCCCTCGCGCGCCGGGACGGCCTCCTGATCGCCCACGTCCTCCCGAAGTCCATGGACCCCAAGCGGATCGCGGCCATGGCGGCCGCCATCGTGGGCACCTCCGAGATGGCCGCGGGCGAGATGGGGCTCGGCCCCTTCTTCCAGTCCATCGTGGACAGCGGCCACGCCAAGATGCTCGCCACGGGCGCGGGCGAGGAGGGCATCCTGATCACCATGGTCCGCACGGACGCGAACATGGGCCTCGTCCTCCTGAGCGTCGGGAAGGCGGTCCAGGCCATCACGGACCTACTGGACCAATCTACGGCCGTCCCGGAGGCGGACGCATGAGCGACGTCTGGGAACGGCTCGAGAGCACGATCGAGGAGCTATCCCACCTCTCCGACATCAAGGCCGCGGCGGTCGTGCGGCGGGACGGCCTTGTGATCACCCACACCCTGCCCGACGGCGTGGACCCGAAGATCGTGGCCGCGATGACCGCGGCAATCGTCGGCACCTCCGAGATGGCTACGGTCCAGCTGGCCCAGGGGCGGTTCGAACGCGCGATTATCGAATCGGACGAGGGCAAGCTCCTGAGCGTGGGCGCGGGCGAGGAAGCGTTGCTCGTGGCCCTCGTGTACAAGGACGCGAACCTGGGCCTCGTCCTCATGGGCATGCAGAAGGCCGCGCACCTCGTGGACGAGATCCTGCACCAGGAGGCCGCCCTGTGAGCCGTGGGCGAAGCGTGGAGGCGACCAAGCATGGAAGCTAGGAAGATCCCCACCTACGTGGACGGCCTCGACGAAGCGTTGGGCGGAGGCCTGCCGGCGGGCCACGTCATCCTGCTCTCAGGCCTCCCCGGCACGATGAAGTCGACCCTGGGCTACGCGATCCTCCATAACAACGCGGAGAAGCGCAGCGCGAAGGGGCTGTACGTCACCCTGGAGCAGACACGCCGCAGCCTGCTGGCGCAGATGGACGCCATGGGGTTCAACACGGAGGCCGTCCGAGGCGACGTCCACCTTCTCGATGTGGGCACGATCCAGAAGGAGATTGGGAAGAGCGCGACGAAGCCCTGGATCGAGTTCCTCGAGCGGACCCTGAACACGAAGAAGGACATCGACGGGATTGACCTCGTGGTCCTGGATTCCCTGGAGGCGCTCGAGGTCCTCGCCAAGTTCGAGGACCGCCGGACCGAGCTGTTCCAGCTCTTCCAATGGCTGCGGGACCTGGGCGCCACGACGATCGTGCTCACGGAGGCGTCCCCCGAGGCCAGCTTCTTCGGCCTGGAGGCCGCGCCGCCGCGCAAGGACGAGACGTTCCTCGCGGACGGGATCATCGAGCTCAAGATGCACCCCATCTCCGACGTGGAGGTCCAGCGGCGCATCCGGATCGTGAAGATGCGCGGATCGAATCACAAGACCGGGTTCCACGCCCTCGTCTTCGAGGACGGCCGGTTCCAGGTCACCTCGGTGATCAGCCCATGACCGTGCCCGTCCAGTGCCCCGCCTGCTTCACGATGAACAAGCCGGGCCAGATGCGCTGCCGCGTCTGCGGCCGCGACCTTCGCGCGGTCAAGGCGGCCCCTCGCGAGGCCCCGTCCATGGTCCTGCAGAAGGTCCTGGGCGGAGAGGTCTTTACCGCGGTCCTCGGAAATGCGTCGCCCACCGAGGTCGCAGAGCCTGTCGCTCCCGAGCCGTCCGCCGCTGAGGCGTCACTCCCCCCTGCCACTCCGGATGCGGATGAGGAAGCGCGGCGCGCACTCGCCGTCCTCACGGAGCGTCTCGCGAACCGGGCCTCGTCTTCGGGTCAGCGCTTCAAACCGTACGCCCCGGACCGCGCACGGATTCCGGACTCCGACGAGGTCCGCCAAGGGGTCAAGCGACAGCTCGACTCGGCGGCCCGCGCCTTCCGGGACAAGCGCTACGATTCCGCGGCGGAGCATCTCCTCAAGGCGATCGCCAAGGACGACCGGGACTCGCGCTCCTGGGTCCTCCTGGGCCAGGTCTACCTGCGCCTCGACCGTCCGTACAAAGCCGCCGTGGGCTACCTCCGAGCGCTGGATCTGGGGCCGCGGAACGATAGCGCCTGGCTCGGCCTCGCTCGCGCGTTGAAGGCCGTGGGCGATCTGCCGGGCGCCCGCGAGGTGCTCGATCGTACGGTCCTGGTCAACCCCACATTGCCCGAGGCGTGGTCCGAGCGGGGCTCGGTCCTAGAGGCCCTGGGAGAGACCGCGGAGGCGGCCAGGAGCTACGCCCGCACCTTGGAGCTGCGCCCCGATCACTGGGCCGCGAAGGAGCGGCTCGACGCGCTCACCCCCACGTTGAGCGGACCGATCTCCTCCGGGGGATCCACCGAGCGTGGTGGCGCAGCGGACGCAGCCTCCGTGGCGACGTCCGCGGTCCCCGAGGACGAGGAGCCCTTCCCCGATTTTGCGGACCTCGCAGAGCTGCCGTCCAAGCAGGCCACCGAGGCCCGGCCCCCGAGCGCCGCGCCGCATCCCTCCCGCATCCGCACGTACCTCGAAGGATTCGACGACACAATCGGCGGCGGCATCCCTTGGGGCCACGTCGTCCTTCTCGAAGGATCTCCGGGCACGATGAAGTCCTCCGTCGGGTTCTCCATCCTCCTCCAGAACGCCGCGCGCGAGGGCCGGCATTGCCTCTACTTCAGCCTCGAGGAGCGCACCTCGAGCATCCTCAAGCAGATGGGTTCCCTGGGCCTCCCACTCCACCTGAACCGGGGATCCCTCGTCGTCCTCGATCCGCGGGCCGCGGCGGGCCTCCTGCGGGACCACCCGGACTGGGCCGAGGCGTTCCAGCGCGCCCTGGCCACGATCAAGCAGGAGCGCGGCCTCGACCTGCTCGTCATCGACTCCCTGGAGGCCTTGGAGGTCCTGGCCAAGTTCAAGGACCGCCGGCGGGAGATCTTCCGCCTGTTCGAGTGGCTGCGGGACCTGGACATCACATGCTTCGTGATCACGGAGCGCCCGGACTGGGTCATCGGAGGCCACGTGGTCCAGGGACGCTGGGACGAGGACTTCCTCGCGGACGGCGTGATCCACCTGCGCCAGCATCTCGTGTCGGACCTCGAGGTCCAGCGTCGCCTTCGCGTGGTGAAGATGCGCGGGACGCGGCATGAGACGGGCTACCTGGCCTTCGTCTTGGACGAGGGCCGGTTCAAGGTCACCCGGGCCATGAGCCCCTGAGGCGCGCCATGACCCGCCCTCTCGTGAAGACGTTCATCCGCGGATTCGACGAGGAGGTCCTTCGAGGCGGCGTGCCCCAAGGCCATGTCCTCCTGGTCCGCGGCGCGAGCGGGACCATGAAGTCGTCCCTCGCCTACTACGTCCTCTACCACAACGCCCTCCAGGGCACGCCGGGCCTCTACGTGACCCTGGAGCAGAGCGCGGGCAGCCTCCTGGAGCACGTGGCGGGCCTCGGGCTCCGGGCCACCCAGGTTTCCGACGCGCTGCCCATCCTCGACCTGAGCCGCGGCCGCGAGTACCTGGAGGAGCTCGCGACCAAGGTCGGCGAGATGACGCGGTCCGACCTGAGCCAGGGGGAGGCGCTCCTCGCGGTCCTCCAGGGCAAGATCCTCGACCTGCGCCGCCGCCAGGACTTCCAGCTCCTCGCGATCGACTCCTGGGACGCGCTCGAGCTCGTCCTCGAGTTTAAGGACCGGCGGACGGAGACGTTCGCCTTCTTCGAGTGGCTGCGGGACCTCGGGGTCACGAGCCTCCTGGTCTCCGAGGAGCCTCCGCTCGGGGCCGCGGGCAGCGTCCTTGAGGAGGAGTTCCTCGCGGACGGCATCCTGCGCCTCCGGATGGTCCCCGTGACGGAGACGTCGTTCCAACGGAGGATCCAGTGCACCAAGATGCGGAGCGTGAACCAGGACAGCGACGACCACACCCTCCTGTTCGAGAACGGCCGGTTCGAGGCCGCGCGGGCGATCGGGTGAGCCCATGGCGCGCCGATTCGTGACCCTGCTCGCGCGGACTGGATTGCTGTTCCTCCTCTCCGTGGTCCTCGTCTTCGGGTTTTGGGAGCACCGCAACTTCTACCAGATCGGGTTCACGAACCTCCTGCTCCTGGGCGGCCTCGTCACCTTCCTCGTGATCCTGGGCTTCCGCCTCGCGCTGTCGGGCAACCTTCCGCGGCGCCGGCCCCAGGGCGAGCTCACGTTCACCTTGGCCGAGGGCGACCGCTTCCTCCGAGGCGGTGCCGAGATTGCGGTGCGCCCCGCGGACGCGGTCCCCACACCGCTGGTCGGCCAGTGGCTCTGGGCCAAGTACGACTCGGGCCGCGCGTTCGGGCGCGTCCTCGTGGTCGACGGCACCCGCCGGCTCCTTGCGGACGTCACGGACGACGAGGCCCGCAAGGCGGGTTACGGCTCCGCCGCGGAACTCCGGGAGGCGGGACGTGCCCGCTGGAAATGGACGCCGCGCGACCTCGTCGCCGTCCTCCGTCTGCAGGTCGCGGAGGGGAAGCCGTGATCGCGTACAGCCTCGCCCTCGGCGCGGGAATCGTCGTCGAGGCGTGGCTCCTCGCGCTTGTGGTCCTCCGAGGGCGGCGCCCATGGCTGCAGGCCACCTTCGCGGCGCTCGCGCTCACCTTCATCGTGAACGGAGCCGCCTTCATCGGCACCTCCGAGGGGTTCCTCGCTCCCGCGTGGGAATCCGTGGTCCTCTGGACCCTGGTCCTTGCAGATCCGCTCACCGCCATCCTGGTCCTCAGCCTCATCCATGGGGAGACCCTGCCGCGGCGCCGGCCCGTCGTCTTCGTCCTCCTCGCCCTGGCTCCCGTGGTCGTCCTCCTCACGCCCAGCGCGGACTGGGCCGTGCAGCACGCGTATGACGTGAACCTGCTCGGCGCCTTCCTGACCGTCTGCCTGGGCATCGCGCTTGCCGAAGCGGCGTACCAGCGCATGACGAGCTCCCTCTTCGCCGTGGACGCGTTCTGGCTCGCCTTCGGCGTCGTGACCCTAGTCATCGGCGGCCCAATCTACTCCCTGGAGTTCGGAGACCTCGGGATCCTCGAGTCCGCGGGGTCCAACGTGGCCGCACCTGTGGCCCTCGCCCTCTTCACGTTCGTCCTGTTCCACGCAGAGCCCTTCCCGGGAGGCAGGCATGCCCGAAGTCTTCGGGGGACGGCCTCGCACCTCCTTGAGCCCGGTCGGACCGTCGTGTTCGACGAGGCCCGCCCCAAGTACGCGATGCGCATCGCGACTCACGCCGCAAACGAGGGACAGACCGTCCTGGTACTTGCGCGAGGCCAGCCGGCGGCCGAAACCGCGGATCCGGAGCCGGTCGTGGTGCCGCTCTCGCCGACGCGGCATGGCGCGGCCCGGATGCTCGGGACCGCGGCAGAGTTCTTCGCCCGCGAACCGGGTGGCCTAGTGGTCCTCTCCGATCTGGACGACATCGTCCTGATGTCGGGGTGGTCTCCGACCGAGGAGGCGATCCTGCGTTTGCGTGGCGTGGCCCACGACACCCACAGTTCGCTCGTCGTGTCCGCGTCCTGCCTGAGCCCGGAGGAACTGCAATCCCTGCACTCTCATCATCTCGAGTGGTGGACCCTGCCGGCCCCTGCAGAGGAGATGGAGGCCGTGCTCGCCCAGTCCTTCGGACCCGGTGCCCGCGATCTCCTGGGATCCTTCGCCCGCTCTCGCGGACTGCGCCGCGAGGACCTCACGGCAGACCACGCGGAGCCGTTCCTGCAGTTCCTGGAGCGGGCCCTCTCGGAACTCGGCGAATCCGCTGCGGACGCGACTGCACGGCACGGACTCCATGCACAGGCGTCCGCCGCCGGCACAGCCCTCCGGGCTTTCGCGGCCCGCACGCCGGCGGACCTCGCGCAAGGCGACTGGCCCTCGAAGCACGCCTCGGAGTCGGATCGAGGAATCCTGGTCACGGCTGCCGAATACTGGAAGGGCAAGGAGATGCAAGAGCTCTTCTCCGCGGCAAGCGATCTGGGCGAGCGGGAGTCCGTCTTCGAGCAGGCGCGCCACGTCTTCGTCGAGCAGCTCGGCGACGCGGGGGAAGGCGTCCTCCGGTCGGAACTGTCCAAGCTCGGGAAGCGTCCCGAGGAGCTTCGCCGGGCGGACGTGGCCCATTTGGCCGATCGCGCAGCCGTGGACCTGACCGCCATGGCCGACGTGGTCGACGTGCCCCAAGAGAAGCTCCGGATCCAGAAGCAGGTCGAGTCGATCCGCCGGCGGCTCGAGGCGATCGCGGGGGACGAATCATGAACTTCGTGAAGACCTACGTGGACGGGCTGGACGAGGTCCTCAGCAAGGGGATCCCCGAGTCGAGCATCGTTCTCGTCTCCGGCGCCCCGGGGACTATGAAGACCTCGCTCACATTCCATATCCTCCATGCGAACGCACGCAACGGGGTCAAGGGGCTCTACGTCTCTCTGGAACAGAGCCGCGCGAGCCTCCTGGAGCATACGGAGGGCCTCGGGTACCGCCTCGAGCAAGTGGAGGGCGTCCTGAGCGTCCTGGACCTCGCCGCGCTCCGGAAGCGGATGGCCGGCCCCGTGGACCAGCCATGGCTCGATCTGTTCAAGCTCTACGCCAAGGGCTTGCGATCGTCGTTCGACTACCGCCTCCTCGTGATCGATTCCCTCGATGCCCTCGAGATCCTCGCCAAGTTCGGGGACGTCCGCAAGGAGCTGTTCTCCCTGATCCGCTGGCTCCGAGGCCTGGAGTGCACGGTCTTCCTCCTTGGTGAGCTGCCCAACGACGACGGGTCGCCCGCGCGTCAGGCCTTCGCCAAGCACAAGGAGGACTACCTCGCAGACGGCATCGTCCATCTGCGCCTCGCGCGGCAGGGGGAGTTCGGCATGCAGCGGCAGCTGCGCATCGTGAAGATGCGGGGGACGCGGCACGACACGGACTACCACGCGCTCGTCTTCGACAACGGGTTCAAGGTCACGCGAATCCTGGCGTGAGCCTCCGCGGTGCGCCCGCGTCTGAAAGCCCGCTGCTCCCGACTCTCTCCTGTGTGCCCGGACGATGAAGACGAGCCGGAGATCCGCGATAGGCCGTGGAGGCGAGTCATCTGCCCGGGCCGTCGCCTCCCAAGGGCTGAAACGGGTGTCGACCATCGCCCCAGCGCACGGGATTCCCTGATGGAGCGGCGCATAGCCCACGGCGACGCGTCGGGTGTCGCCGAAGACGAGGCGGTCGGCGAAACGGGCTCAACCGGGCGCTCGAACGTCAGCAACGGCAGTCAGCCGGGGTGTGGGTTTGAGCTCGTCCTTGACGGCTCAGGCGGCATGCCACCGACGGTGGTCGGTGGGCTACTCAGGGCGCGACGTCCCCGTGATCGATCGCCTCGAGGGTCGCCGGGAGCCCCTCGCGGATGCTCGGATACCGCGGAGCCCAACCCAGCACGCGCTTCGCCTTCGCGTTGCTGACCTTGCCGTTGCTCGTCGCGGTCTCGACGAGCCTCCGGCCGAGGAGGAGCCTCACGATGAACATGGGGGGCGGCCTGGGCTTGGGCGCGTGGAGCAGCTCCGCGAGCCGATCGGCGAATTCCCGCGTGGTGCAGGGCTCGTCGTCGGCGACGATGAAGCGCTCGCCCGTCGCGAGCGTGTCGAGGCGATCGAGTGCGGCCGCGTAGGCCGCAGCGCAATCCTCCACGTGGATCCGGGGTAGATAGTTGCTGCCGTCCCCAAGGAGGACGCTGCGTCCCTTCTTCGCCATCGCGCACATCCTCAGGAACATGCCGCCCGGACCGTAGACCTGGCCGGGCAGCATCCAGACGACCTTCGGCGTGCCGGATGCGACAGCCCTGGCGACCAGCACATCGATGTCTTCGCCCACCCGCGCGGCCCCGAAGCGGGCAAGGGGCCAGCTCTCGTCGGCCACTTGGTCGCCGACCGTCTGGAAGGACGCCCCCGAGGTGAGGAGAATCGGGCAGCTGCATCGACGTGCGAGCTCTAGGGCGTTCGAGTGGATCGCGGCAAGCTCCGCTTTCAGCTCCCGGAACCGCCGGTTGCCGAGGCGCTTGCCGAACAGACGCGGCGCGGCAAGGAGCACCATCGCGTCGACGTCGCCGACCTCGAGCTCGAGGATCGATGGCGCGAGGAGGTCGCCCTGAAGCCCCCGAACGCCAAGGGAGGCGAGGCGCGGGGGCAGTTCGGGACGCCGGGTCAAGACCATGACCTCGTGCCCGCGTTGCCGCAGCAGCGGGACGAGGGAGTGACCGACGAACCCCGTGCCAGCGAACACGAGGACTTTCATCCTTCGGCCTCAGGCCCATCCATACGG
>CAZJIP010000074.1:0-10036 GCA_964546105.1 uncultured Methanomassiliicoccales archaeon | reverse complement strand
CTCCAATGGCGACGACGAGCTTATTCGCGGGCATGGGAGAAGTCCGCGCTATTCGACCGACCCTATAAGAATCTTAGGCTCCGAGTGGCGCGGACGAGCCTGGGCCGGCGCGGCTTGCGCATAACTATTTATCGAGTGGGCCGCATCGCTCGCGTTCGGTGGACCTTTCCCTCTCGGGTATCCAGAAGAAGCTCCAGTCGTTCCGCGGCACGAAGTGGTTCGACATCACGGTCCTCGTCGTCCTGGGCCTCGTCGTGTCGGGTCTCTTCCCGATCACCTTCGGGAACTTCGCGACGGCGTGCCTGGGCCTCCTCCTGATCCCCGTGGCGGTCTTCGTCATCCCCTACTGGCTGGGGGAGCGGAGCCTGAAGCGGTTCGCCCTGAACGGCCTGGTCGTGTTCCTCATCGCCATGGTCATCATCGCGATCTTCTACACGGACAGCTCGATCAACACGGGCGACCAGATCGTCAGCAGCGCGGGCATCTCGGGCCTCAGCTCGTACCTGAGCCTGGACAACGGGAGCGTGGCGCCGTTCCGCGGCTCGCCCGGCCAGACGTACGTCTACCGCGTCCATCTGAACACCACGGGGATTAGTAGTTCGACCCCGCTGACCGTGTACCTGAACTTCACGGAGTTCAACCTCTTCACGCCAACGTCTTCCTCGTTCGCGATGCAGCGTGAGGCGGGGCCCGCCAACGCGACGGAGGCGTGGTACTCGACCAACCGGACCCTTGGCGGGAACGTGTACGAGTTCTTCTTCAGCGCGAACGACACGCGGGGCAACTTCACGGCGACCCAGAGTGCCCTGGGCCCGATCACCGCCTCCCCGTTCTCCTTCTTCATCTTCTGGCTCTACCCGGTGGCCTTCTACCTCCTGATCCCCCTCTCCTTCTACTACATTATCCTCTTCATGTACTGGTACACGGCCCGCACGCGGAAGATGCGCGCGCGCATGATCGAGGCCACGCAGAAGGACAACTTGGAGCTCGACAAGGAACTGGGGAAGGGCGGGGAAAAAGGCGCCCCCGGGGGACCGGCCAAGGAGGAGGAATCCAAGGCCGCCGCCGAAGGGAGGACGAAGAAGGCCGCGGCGTTCACCTGCACGAACTGCGGCGCGGACGTGACCGAGGACGACACGAAGTGCCCCAAGTGCGGCGCGGTCTTCGAAGACTGATCCCGCCGAGGATTACCAGTTTCGCTCATCCCTCCCGATCGGATTCATCCGTGTCGGTGTCGTGTCCCTCCCTAAACCTTATGTACGGTGGCCCAGTATGCCCAACTAGGGATGGGAACGCCTACGGGCACTCCGTGCCACTTGCAGTGATTCTATGCCCGCGACCTCGATAGCGGAAGAGCTGGCGAAGAAGCAGCGCGAGATCAGCGTCTCCGAGTTCTTCGAACGCAACAAGCAGATCCTCGGCTACGACTCCCCCACGAAGGCGCTCCTGACCGTGGTCAAGGAGGCCTGTGAGAACGGGATTGACGTTTGCGAGGAGACCGATACACTCCCGGACATCGCCGTGGAGGTCGCTAAGGTCGACAAAGATGAGTTCCTAGTCACCGTGGAAGACAACGGACCGGGCATCATCAAGAAAGAAGTGCCCAACATCTTTGGCCGGCTGCTCTACGGGTCCCGATTTCACGCACGACGCCAGACCCGCGGCCAAATGGGTATCGGCATTTCCGGGGCGGTTATGTATGGACAGGTCACTACGGGAAAAGCCACTCGAATCATCACGAAGACTGCGGAAATGGACGTGGCGTATCAGGTCGATCTCATTCTTGACACAAAGAAGAACCGAGCCGAGCTTGTCTCCGAAGATCGTGTGATTTGGGAGAAGGACCACGGGACTCGGGTCTCTATTCCACTCAAGGGGAGATACGTCGGTGGAAAGCAATCTATTCTCGAGTACCTCAAAGCCACGGCGATTGTGAATCCGCACGCCAGGATTACGTACAAGGCCCCTGACGGCGAAACGACCGTCTTTGAGCGGGTCACGGAGGAGCTTCCCCCCAAGACCAAGGAGATCCCCCCACACCCGCACGGCGTCGAGCTCGGAACGCTCATGCAGATGCTCAAAGAGACCAAGTCGTACAAGCTCGCCGCGTTCCTCGAGGAGGAGTTCGTCCGAGTTTCGGCACGCGTGGCCAAGGAAATCTGTGAGACGGCCAAACTCGATCCGGAAACCAAGCCGAAAACGCTCGGCCTCGAAGAGGCTAAGGCTCTGCACGAGGCCATGCAGACAGTCAAGCTCATGGCGCCACCAACCGACTGCCTCAGCCCAATCGGAGAACGGTTGATCAAGAAGGGGCTGAAGAACGTCTTGGGAAATCTCCGACCTGAATTCTACGCACCCCCTGTCACCCGCGACCCCGCGGTATGGTCCGGAAATCCATTCCAGGTCGAGACTGGAATCGTCTTCGGCGGAGACCTCCCACTGGACCAGCCAATCGACGTACTCCGGTTTGCAAACCGAGTGCCGCTCATGTACCAGCCCGGAGGCTGCGCACTTACGCAGGCCGTTTCCAACGTGGACTGGCGCCGGTACGGACTCGAACAGCGGGGTGGTCAAGGACTGCCATTCGGTCCAGCGATAGTCCTTGTCCATGTTTGCTCAACGAAAGTTCCGTTCACTTCGGAGGCCAAGGAGGCTGTTGCGTCCGTCGATGAAATCATGGAGGAGCTCGACCTCGCGCTGAAGGAGTGCGGCCGCCGCCTCAAGACGCATCTCTCGAAGAAGGCCCACCGGGCCAAGACCCGGGAGAAATTCGAGATCGTCCAGCTGATACTCCCGCGCATTGCGGAGAAGTCCGCGAAAATCGTGGACAAGAAGGTGCCCGTCCTCGACGCGACGATCACGAAGATCATGGGCGTGGTCTGGATCGACGAGACGATCGCCTACGACAAGAAGCAGAAGCGGCACACGGTCACGATCAACGTGCACAACTTCACGGACGCGGGCAAGAAGCTGAACCTCCACGTGCTCCTGCCCCGCGCCATCGCCGCGAAGAGCTTCGACCCGAAGCCCGCGGAGGTTCGCGACGACGGCAAGATCACGTGGGAACTCAAACGGATCGACTCGGTCGCCAAGACGTCCGTCTCCTTCCTCCTCGAGGGCCTGGACGAGGCGGAGTACGACGAGTCCGACCTGTACGTGAGCGACATCAATCCCGCCCTGGTCATCGGCGCGGAGCCCCTGCCGGGGGACTGGGAGCTGAACTACGCGGAGTTCGAGACGGAGGAGGCCGCGGCGCCCGCGGAGGCGGAGGAAGAGGGCGAGATCGACTACGACGAAACGGAGGAGGCGCTCGACGATGAGTAAGAAGGCGAAGGGGGGCGGCGCGCCCGCGTCGAACCAGGCCGTACAGGCCCTGTACGGAATCGCGGAGAACATCTACGAGGAGCTGGACCACGGTCAGGTCCCCAAGATGAAGATCCCGCTGCGCACGAAGGCGAACATCCGCTTCGATTCCAAGCACGCGGTCTGGAAGTACGGCAACCTCATGGGCGTGCGGAGCGCGAAGAAGCTCAAGGGCGCTCTCATGCTCCTGCGGACCATGTACGTCCTCGAGTTCATCCAGGACATGATCAACACGTCCAAGTCCTCGACCCTGCGAGAGATGTACTACATCTCCGAGGGCTGGGACGTGGCCAAGTTCCACTCCCAGGACGAATCCAACCTCCTGGCGGAGGACCTCGAGGTGATCACCCAGCTCCTGCGGGAGGACTTCAAACTCCGCCCCGAGGAGAGCGGCGCGAGCGTGATCGGGAACCTCACGCTGGAGGAGATTACGCGGAACGGCGCGCGCAAACGAATCAACTGCCGCGACGACGTCGGGGATGCCGGGTACACGATTCCCTACAACATCGAGAAGGAGAAGGTCAAGTTCATCGACGCGGACGCGAAGTTCGTCCTGGCCATCGAGACGGGCGGCATGTTTGACCGCCTCGTCGAGAATGGCTTCGACGAGGACGGGAAATGCATCTTGGTCCACCTCAAGGGGCAACCGTCGCGGAGTACGCGCCGGCTACTGAAGCGGCTCAACGAGGAGATGAAACTCCCGGTCGCCACGTTCACGGACTCCGACCCATGGTCCTTCCGTATCCATGCGTCTGTGGCGTACGGAGCCATCAGAACCGCGCATATCTCGGAATACCTCGCCACCCCCACCGCGGAATTCGTCGGAATCACACCGAGCGACATCCTCAACTACGAGCTTCCGACGGACGTGCTCACGCCCCGCGACATCGGCGCTCTGAACGCGGAGCTCTCCGATCCCCGCTTCAACGACGAGTTCTGGCGCAACGAAATACAGACCATGCTCCAGGTGAACAAGAAGGCGGAGCAACAGGCGCTGGCGAAGTACGGGCTAGACTACGTCACGGACACGTACCTGCCCGAGAAGCTCGGCCCCCTCGGCCTGATGTAGGCGTCAGATCGACTCGGGGGCGCGCCGCAGGACGCTCCCCAGGGTCCCGTCGACCCACATGGGCCGCGTCCTGCCGCTCCCGTTGGCCTGCACCTCGAACTTCCACACGGGCAGGAGGCACAGCTCGGGATGCTCCGTCAGGACCTTGGCCCCGAGGGAGCGGTGCACAATCTCCTTCGCATGAGAAGGACCGACCCGGGCCATCGGCACATGGTCTCCGATCTTCTGGGATGGCCCCGGCTCGAGGTGGGCCTTCGTGGCGAGGGGCTCGAGCCGCGACACGTCCTTGCGGGGGAATTCCTCGAAGCTCAGGCTGCCGTTGACCACGTGGGCGATGCCGCCCGAGGCGGCGTTCACGTAGAACTGGCGCGCGACCTTGCCGCCCTTCCGGCCCAGCGAGATCTCCGCCTCCACGCGCCACAAGGGGACGAAGTAGAACTCCTTGCCCGTGAGGTGCTCCTTGGGGATGACGAGCATGCGCCGCTCGATGGCCTCGTTGGCGCGCCTCGTCGCCTCGACGAGCGGGTACCGCAGGGGCAGCCACGCGACCCTCGAGGGCACGCCGCGGCGCACGTCGAATCCGATCGTGGGGTCCCAGTACACCTCGCGGCCGTCGACCTGCTCGGGCCGCAGGAGCCGCGCCTCGGCCATCTTCCGCAGGAGGATGGAGAGGAACCGCGTGTCCGCGGGGTTCATCCCCGCGATTTCCTCCAAACCGTACAGCCCCGGATGGTCTTCGAAGAGATGGAGGATGCGCAGCCCGATGCCCTCTTCGACCTCGACCTTCGCGGTCGTCTTCGCGGCCTTCGCCGCCGCGGTCGCGAGCTTCTGCCGCTTCGTCGCCTTCTCGTCCGGCGCGGGCTTGGGCGTCACGAGCTCGTGGGTCGACTGGATCTCGTGGAATTTCTCCTCGGGCACGACCATGTGCTGGGTCGCGAGCCCGCGGACCTCGAGCTTCTCCACGCGCCCCAGGTGCTCCGGGGAGAGGAGGAGGAACTGGCCCGCCTTCAGGGACGGAGCGAGGGAGAGGACCTCCTCGGGGTCGCTGGGATGGAGCGATCCGACCAGGTGGCGCACGCGGTCCAGGTCCTGCTTCGCCAGGAGCCGCCCCAGGGCCCACGTGTTTGCCTGCCCCAGGGCCTTGTAGTCCAAGTCCGTCACGTTCTGCGTGGCGACGATCAGGCCGACGCCGTACTTCCGCGCCTGGCGGAAGAGCAGGGAGAGGAACTTCTTCGCCGGCGGATTCTTCGGATGAGGCGGGCAGAGGCCGGCGACCTCATCGATGTAGAGGATGAGCCGCAGGCCGCCGTTCGTCTCGGAGACCATCCAGTGGTACACGTCCTCGCAGAGGGTGGCGACGACCATCTCCCGCTCGGACGGGCTCCGCAGGCCGCCCGTGTACACGATATTGACCGCGGTGCGGCCCTTGGGAGCCCAAGAGACCATCTCCTTCACGTCGAGGGGCGGCCCCGCGGTGAACAGGAGGCCCTTCGCCCCGACGGTCATGGCCTTGGAGCGGCGCACGAGGGCCGCCCGCTCCCGGTGGGAGAGGAGGGCGCCGTCCATCATGGGCTCGCGTTCGAGGAGGAACGGGAGGTCGGAGACCTCCTCGGGCCACTTCCCCGACTTCCAGGCGTCCTGGAGCGCAATGTAGATCGTGTCCTTGGCCCGGGAGCCGCTGTCCGAAGTCAGGGTGTATCCCATCGCAGCGGCGAGGCCCTCCGCGATCGCGTCGAGGTAGAGGACCGCATCCTCGGTCGCCTCGAACGTGGGGGCGTCCTTCAGGGGATTCAGGCTCCGTGCCACGCCATGGCGCGACCCGGGCGTGATGATTTGCACCGCGGCGCGGGACCAATACTCGTCCCGCGCCTCCTCGGGCGTGCCGTGGGCCGCGGAGGACTCCTGCGTCGCCGCGATCGCCAGGGAGGCGAGGTCCCCCTGGCTGTCCACGGCGATGACGGGCACGCCCACGCGGACCGCCTCCTCGAGGATCGCTTTCCCGAGCACCGTCTTGCCGGAGCCCGTGGCCCCGAGGATCACGACGTGGCGGAGGAGGTCCTCTTCGGGCAACCGAATTGGTTCTCCGTTGTCCGGATTCCTCCCGAGGTGGAGCGGCATGTCTGGCCTTCCAAGGGTATGCAACGATGAGCTAGCTCCCCGCCTCGCATATATCTTTGGCGGGGCATCCCGCGGCTTCCGTACCCGGACCTATTGTAATTATACTACGGGCCGAGGATTCTTACGAATCGCGCCGCCCACTCGGACCGAAGCGTTTCGAAGGACCGTGTCTCGATGTTCTATGAAGTCCGGTTCCACGGCCGCGGGGGCCAGGGGGCTGTCATGGCGGCCCAGGCCCTGGCGGTGGCGGCGTCCCACGACGGGTATCATGCCCTAGCGTTCCCGTTCTTCGGAGCGGAACGACGCGGCGCGCCCGTGCTCGCGTTCGCGCGGTTCGGGCAGGAGCACCTCCGCGTCCGCACCCAGGTCTACGAGCCCCACTTCGTCGTCGTGCTCGACGAGAGCCTGATCGAGACCGTGGACGTGCTCGCCGGGCTGCGTCCAAGCGGCATGGTCATCGTGAACACGACGCGGTCTCCGGATCGGCTCGTCCTCTCCAAGAAGGCGAAGTCCGCGACCGTGGACGCGACGTCCATCGCCCTGGAGTACACGAAGCAGGCCGCGGTAAACACGGCCATGCTCGGCGCCTTCGCGAAGGCCACGGGGCTGATCACAATCGAGGGCGTCGAGGCGGGGATCCAGGAAGTCTTCGGCCGGCGACTGTCCAAGGAGATCGCGGACCGGAACGTCGCCGCGGCTCGGGCCGCGTACGAGGCCACCCGGTTGGGGGAGGCGGACAACGGACGCGTCTATCCGAAAGTATCCAAATGGCTGCCCACGGCGCAGGACCTGCCCGCGGGCCTGGCGACGCCCACGCTGGAGACGCCGTTTGGGCGGGTCGGGGTCGGGAGTTCCCCTACGAACCGGACGGGCGGGTGGCGGGTGGAGCGGCCCATCCTGGACGGCGCCAAGTGCACGAACTGCCTCCTGTGCTGGTTCTACTGCCCCGACGGGTCCATCGTCCGCGGCCCGAAGATCGTCGAGATCCACTACGACTACTGCAAGGGCTGCGGCGTGTGTGCCGCGGTCTGCGCGCCCAAGGCGATTCACATGGAACGCGAGGTCGAGGCGGAGGTAAAGGCATGATCGAGACGAAGACGGCCACCACGGGCGAGCGGCGCATGGTCACGGGCGACTACGCCGCGGCGTGGGGCGCCATGGTCTCGCGACCCCAGGTGGTCGCGGCCTACCCAATCACGCCGCAGACCATGATCATCGAGCACCTGGCCGAGTTCCTCGCTGCGGGCAGGTTCGATGCGGAGATGATGCGCGTGGAGTCCGAGCACAGCGCCATGTCCGCCGTCGTCGCGGCAGAGGCTACGGGCGTGCGCACGTACACGGCGACGTCGTCCCAGGGCCTCGCGCTCATGCACGAGCCCCTGTTCGTCGCCCCGCCCATGCACCTGCCCATTGTCATGTCCGTCGTGAACCGCACCGTGGCATCCCCGCTCGGCATCTGGGTCGAGCACAACGACACGATGCCCCAGCGCGACACGGGCTGGATCCAAGTCTACGTCGAGGACGCGCAGGAGGCGCTCGACATGGTCCTCCAGGGATACAAGGTCGCAGAGAACCCTCTCGTGGAGCTCCCCGTGATGATCGGCATGGACGCGTTCCTCGTGTCCCACACGATCGAGTCCGTCGACCTGATCGGCCAGGAGGCCGCAGACCGGTTCCTTCCTCCCTTCAAGCCCGTGCACGCGTACCTGGACCCCGCGCGGCCGCTCGTCGTCGGCGCCGCGGCGCCGCCGGAGTATATCCAAGAGGTGCGCTGGGAGACCGACCTGCGGATGCGCCGCGCCGGCGAGTTCCTCGAGGAGACGGACCGCGAGTTCGGCCGGACCTTCGGCCGCACGTACGGCGGCGCCATCGAGACGTACCGTCTCGAGGACGCGGACGTCGCCCTGATGACCCTGGGCACCGTCACGTCGACCGCGCGCGAGGTCGTCGACCGCCTCCGCGCCCAGGGGGAGCGCGTCGGCCTGATCAAGCTGCGGTCCTTCCGGCCCTTCCCGGCGGAGCGACTCCAGGACGCGACGGCCCACCTGAAGGCCTTCGGCGTATACGACCGCGCCGTCTCCTACGGCGTGGGCGGGCCCTCCTACATCGAGGCGCGGAACGCGCTGTACGACACGACGTCGATGCCCATCCTCGGATTCCTCGCGGGGCTCGGCGGCCGCGACGTGACGGCGCAGGACGTGGAGCTCATGTTCAAGAAGACCCTGTCCGCCGTCGGCCGCGGCCGCAGGGCGAGCGGGGTCCACTGGATCGGCACCCGGGGGGTGAGCCCGTGACCACGGTCAAGGAGCTGCCCGAGGAGGACTACTTCCTCTCGGGGCACACGGCGTGCCCGGGCTGCGGCGGCGCCATGGTCGTCCGCGAATCCATGAAGGTCCTCGGACCCAACACGGTCGTGTACATGCCCGCCTCGTGCCTCCTGATCTTCAGCGACATGTACCCCTACAACGCGTTCAAGGTCCCCAGCCTCCAAGTACTCTTCGAGACCTCCGCCATCTGCGCCTCGGGGATCAAGCGTGCCCTGAAGCGCCAGGGCAAGGACGACGTCACGGTCGTCGCGTTCGCCGGCGACGGGGGCACCGCGGACATCGGGATGCAAGCCCTGAGCGGCGCCGCGGAGCGGAACGAGGACATCCTCTACATCTGCTACGACAACGAGGCCTACATGAACACGGGGATCCAGCGGTCCGGGACCACGCCGTTCGGGGCGTGGACCACGACGACGCCACTGGGCGGGACCGCGGAGGGCAAGGGCAAGAACGAGTTCAAGAAGGACGTCCCCCGGATTCTCATGGCCCACGACGTGCCCTACGTGGCCGCGGCGTCCCTCGGGTTCCCCGCGGACTTCTTGAGGAAACTGGAGAAGGCCAAGGCGAAGAAGGGATTCCGTTACCTGCACGTGCTCGCGCCCTGCCCGGTCGGCTGGCGCGCGGAGTCGGACAGCACGGTGGACCTAGCCAAGCTCGCGGTGGAGACGGGCATCTTCACCCTCATGGAGTACGAGGACGGCGTCCTCACATTGAACCGGGAGCCGCGCTTCACGCCCGTCCGGGAGTACCTCAAGCTCCAGGGCCGCTTCAAGCACCTGAAGGAGGACCAGATCGCGGCCATCGAGAAGTGGGTCAAGGACAAGTGGGAGCGCGATCGCGCCCTCGCGAAGGCCCTCGGGCCGAAGCCCAAGGCCGCCGCCGTCGCGGGGAAGTGACCGCCGCGGCGCTCACGCGGGCGGCTGCTTCCGGCGGCGCCGCACGAGCAGCACGAGGACCAGCGCCGCGAGGATCGCCGCGACGACCCCCACGGCCGCGCCCACGACCGCCAGCGTGTTCGTGCCGAAGGCCGCGGAGACCGTCAGGGGCCCGCTCACGGTGAACGTCGTGCTCTCTGCAGAGCCGCCCGCCCCACCGCCCCACGACACGAACGCGCCCGTCCACGAGGACGGCTGAGCCGTCAGGGTGACCGCGGTCCCCA
>CAZJIP010000073.1:0-10206 GCA_964546105.1 uncultured Methanomassiliicoccales archaeon | reverse complement strand
TCGTCACGATTCCCGAGGAGCTGCCCATCCTGATCACCATGGTCCTCGCCCTCGGGGCGTTCCGGCTCTCCCGCCGGCACGCAATCGCGAAACGCTTGCGGGCCGTCGAGACGCTCGGCGGCGTGACGGTCATCGCCACGGACAAGACCGGGACACTCACGGAGAATCGGATGGAGGTGAACCGTTTCTTCCCCGAGCAGGCCCAGCCCGCGCTCTTGGAAGCGGGCGTCCTGTGCAACGACGCTTCCTTGGACGGGGACGTGGGCTTGGGCGATCCGCTCGAGGTTGCCCTCCTACGCGCCGCCACAGCCGCGGGAATCGATCCTCGCGCGGTCCGCCGAGCCCACCCGATTCGAGAGGAGTTCTCCTTCGACAACGCCCGCGCGCGGATGTCCGTGGTCGTGGCCGACGACGGTGGCGTCCGCGTCGCGGTGAAAGGTGCCCCGGAATCCGTGCTCCCCGCCTGCACGGGTCGATGGACGGCTGACGGCTCCAAGCCGCTCACGGATGCGGATCGCCTCCTCATCTTCTCCTCCGCCGCGGCCCTCGCCGGATCGGGGCAGCGGGTGCTCGCCTTCGCGGAGAAGCGCGCTCCGGCAGGCGGCCTTCCCGAAAGCCAGGTGGAGGCGGACCTCACGTTCCTCGGTCTCGTCGGCCTCGCGGACCCGCCGCGGCCCGAGGCCCGACCCTCCATCGATGCGTGTCGTATAGCGGGCGTGCGGCCCATCATGGTCACGGGCGACCATCCCCTCACGGCCCAGTCCATCGCGGCCCAGATCGGGCTCGATAGCGGCCGCGTGGTGACCGGGCCGGAGCTGGATGCCCTCTCGGAAGAGCAGCTCCAGGAGACCGTGCGCTCGGTCTCGATCTACGCCCGGACCACGCCGGAGCACAAGCTCCGCATCGTGCGGGCGTTGCGGCAGCAGGGAGACCGCGTCGCCGTCACGGGCGATGGGATCAACGACGCGCCCGCTCTCGCCGCGGCCGACATCGGCGTGGCTATGGGCGAGACCGGCACGGACGTCGCACGGGAGGCCGCGGACCTCGTCCTCGCGGACGACAACTTCGCAACCATTGTCCAGGCGGTGCGAGAGGGGCGCATCCTGTTTGCGAACCTCCGCAAGGCCGTGCGGTACTACCTCGCCTCCAAGGTTGCGGTGGTCGCCATCTCCCTCCTGCCAGTCCTCCTCGGGGTGCCAATCCCCTTCGCCCCGATCCAGCTCATTGTCCTCGAGCTGTTCATGGACCTCGCGGCGTCCGCGACGTTCGTGGCTGAACCCCCGGAGTCAGACCTCATGCGGCAGCCGCCGCGGGATCCGCAAGCACGCTTCATGAGCCGCTCCATGGTCTCGAGCATCGTCCGGTCCGCGGCAGGGCTGTTCCTAGCCGTCTCGGTCGCGTATCTGGCCACCTACTACTCCGGCGCCAGCCTGCCCGTCGCGCAGACCGTCGCCTTCGTGACCTGGCTCTTGGGCCATGTGTTCCTCGCGCTGAACCTCCGCTCGGAGCGCGAACCGCTGTTCCGCCTCGGCCCCCTTTCGAACCGCCTTATGGTAGCCTGGGGCATTGCAGCCATCCTGTTCGCGGTCTTCGCGAGCATGACCCCCGGAGTCCAGGTCGTCCTGCGGACCGCGCCCTTGGGGGCGGCTCAGTGGGCGCTCGCCCTCGTGCTCGCGGCCCTAGGCACGTTCTGGATCGAAGTGCGGAAGTGGCTCGCGCGGCCGTCACATCCCTCGTCGGGAACAAGTCCAACCTAAATCTCAGCCTTTAAGTCCCGGCGACGCTAGGACACGGCCGGCCAGCTATCTCCCAGCCGCGGCCCTCCGAGGCCGGATCATGTTCCTGCAAGACTGGTGGTACACGACCCTCATGGGAACGCCGCTCAAGATCGAGCCTCCGCTCAAGGGCGACGTGAAGACGGATGTCCTCATCGTGGGCGCGGGGGCCGCGGGCCTGGCGGCCGCGTTGCGGCTCATGGACCAGGGACTGGACGTCACGATCATCGACAAGAACATCTGTGGCGGGAGCTCCACAGGGAAGAGCGCGGGCTTCCTCACGCCGGACAGCGAGCTGGAGCTCTCCCAGATCCTCCGGCGTTACGGTCGGCAGGGTGCGAAGGACCTCTGGGAGTGCGCGCAGTGGGGATGCGACCGGATTGCCCAGGTCATCCGGGACCATGGTATCGAGGCGGACCTCCAGAAGCAGGACTGCCTGTTCCTCGGAGAGGGCCGCGGCGGACCCAAGGAGATCCGCGACGAGCTCGCGGCGCGGCAGTCCATGGGCTACGAGGTCCGGGGATACACCGCGGCGGAGTTGCCTTCCGTCATCGGGGCCACGGGCTTCACGGGCGCGGTGCGCTACAAGAATACGACGGGCGTGAACGCGCTGCGCTACGCGCAGGGCGTGAAGAAGATTCTCGTGGACGCCGGCGTGCACGTGTACGAGTCCACGGAGGCCATCGGCCTGAAGGACCACACGGTGAAGACCCATCTTGGGAGGGTGACCGCGAACAACATCATCTTCACCGCGGACAAGCTCCGGCGCAACCTGACGGAGCACTACTGGAACTACTACTACGCCCAAACGTTCCTCTCCATCAGCGAGCCGCTCCAGCCCGCGGAAGTCCAAGCCATGTTCCCCGTGGAACCGTTCATGTGCTGGGACTCCCACTTCATCTACGCGTACTGGCGGCTCACCGGGGACAACCGGATCCTCCTGGGCGGCGGGAGCCTCTGGACCACGTACGCGAAGAAGGACACGTGGACGGAGCGGATCATCGACCGCGTCTTGCGCCGCTTTCGGAGCCACTGGCCCTCCGTGCGTCACGTGCACTTCCGCCAGTTCTGGATGGGCCGGATCGACATGACCCGCGACCTCATGCCGACGGTCCTGCGGGAGCCGAAGATTCCCTGGGTGCACTACGTCCTTGGCTGCGTCGGCCTCCCGTGGGCCACGTTCTGCGGGGACTTCGCGGCGCGGCATGTGCTCAACGAGGAACAGCAGGACGACCAGCGTTTCTACCGCTACTTCAGCATCGACCGTGGCTTCGCAATCCCCCTGTGGGCGGAGAAGATGCTGGGGAAGCGGATCTCCTTCGTCCTGAACCAGGCCTACGCGAAGTACCGCCAGGTGGACAAGGACCGCCCCATGGAGGAGAAGCCGGGTGAGTTCTAGGGGTCTCCCCACGCGCTCCAAGCGGCGCGGGCCACGCGGGCGATCACCGCGGGTGCCTCCTGCTCCTGGCGCGGCGTCAGGTCGCGCGTGAGGCAGGCCGCGACGAACGGCGGCCGGGTGCGCGGGAACACGATCCCGGCGTCGTTGATCACGCCCGTGATGGAACCCGTCTTGCTCGCGAGACGGGTGCCGCGGGGCAGGCCCAGGGAGAGCCGATGATATTGCTGAAGCTCTAGGATGCGCACCATCTCGGCGCAGGACCGCCTCGAGGCCGCGCGCGATCGTGCGATGAGGTCGAGGAGGCGCGCGACGTCCTGTGCGCTCCCGTGGTTGTCCGTGGTCTCCTCCCAGAGGCGCCACGCCCGTCCGCGGGTGATTCCCGCGCGCTCCTGGGACCGCACGCCGTCGAGCATGGCCTTCTTGGTCACATGGCCGCCGTGCCTCCAGAGCCACTCGATTTCCGCGAACCGCCCCTCGGAGTCGAGGGCCCCCCATCTCCGTCGGTGCGCGACGACGTCGGTGCCGCGGTAGCGCGGGCTGTACCCGAGCAGGAGGAGGTACCACTCCCGGTTCGTGCAGAAGATGTCTGTGGACCGCAGGCCGAGGCCTCGCAAGGTCTCGTTGATCCGTCGCAGTCCGAGCCGTTTGAACAGGATGTCCGTGGCCGTATTGTCGCTCACGATGATCATGAGCGTGGCCAGGTCCCGCACGGTCGGCCGCAGGCCGGGGTCCAAGGAGATCAAGATGTCGTCCTCCGGGCTCAGGTCCTCCGGGCGGACCGTCCGGCGCGCGTCCAACCGGATTTCCCCCGCGTCTACGCGCCGGAAGAGCTCCGCGAGGACGCCGAGCTTGAACACGGAGGCCAGGGGGAACATCTCGTCCGCGGAGATTTCCACCGCGGGACCCTCTCCGACTCGCGCAAGGCACACGGCCATCTTGCGGCGTAGAGGTCGTATCTCTCGCTCGACGGCCGACGCGAGCCGCGAGGACGACGTCATCGCGGGGGATTCGGGCTCGCGGGATAAGGCTTGTCGGAGGCCCGCACCGGCGCGGTGGCCTCATTGTCGCGCGAGGACGCTCCCCATCTCCTTCACGAGGAAGGGGTTGTCGCTGTAGTCCACCGGGATGTCGACCACGGAGGGCTCGTCGCGGCCCAGCGCCTCCGTCAGGATCGAGGACAGGTCGCCCGCTTTCTCCACGCGGTAGCCGCGGATTCCGAAGGCCTTCGCGAGTTCGAGGAGGTCCGGGTTCCCGAAGTCCACGCCGAGCGTGCGGCCGAACTTGTTCTTCTGCTTCCACCGGATGCTGCCGAGGCCGCCATCACGCCACACCAGGTTCACCGTGGCTACCTTCTCCCGCGTGAGCGTCTCGAGCTCGTGGACCATCATGAGGAATCCGCCGTCGCCGCTCACGGTGACCACGCGGCGGTCCGGCTGGGTGAGCTTCGCGGCGATGCCGCCGGGCAGCGCGATCCCCATGGTCGCCAGGCCGTTCGAGATGAGGACCGTGTTCGGCTTCTCGGCTTGGAAGAACCGTCCGATCCAGATCTTGTGCGCTCCGACGTCGGAGACGAGCAGGTCGTCGGGCGTCATGGCGGCCTGCAGCGTCCGCAAGATGTTCTGGGGCTTCGCGAAGCCCTTCCGACCCTCCCGCCACACGTCCAGGCGTGCGAGGATCGAGTTGCGCAGATCCGCGATCCACGGCTGCGAGCGCCGCGGCGTGCACCGCTCCCGCAGCAGGTCGATCGACTCGCGGATGTCCGCCACGATCTCCACCTCGGGGACATAGGACCGGGAGACCTCGGCGGGCGTGAAGTCCACGTGGACGATGGTCTGGTCCGCGCTCGGGTTCCAGTACACCGGGTCGTATTCCACGATGTCGTAGCCCAGGCAGAGGACGAGGTCCGCCTCGTTGAACCCCACGTGCTTGTAGTCGTACGCCTGCAGGCCGATCGTGAGCAGGCTCATGGGGGAAGTCCAGGGGATCGCGCCCTTGCCCATGAACGTGCTCGCCACGGGGATGTGCAGATCCTCCGCGAACCGCGTGAGCGCTGCGGAGGCACCGCCCCGGATCACGCCGTTCCCCGCGAGGATTATGGGCCGCTTGGCCTTGGCGATGACCTTGGCGGCCTTCTCCAGGCTCGGCCGGTCCGGCGAGGGGCGCCGCGTGCGTTCCCACGGGATGGGCTTCGCCTTCGTTGTGGCCTCCGCCACGTCGACCGGCAGCTCCACGTGCGTCGACCCGGGCTTCTCCGTCTGCGCGATCTTGAACGCCTTCCGGAGGATCTCAGGGACCGCGTCGGGGCTCTCCACGCGCGCATTCCACTTGGTCACCGGCGCCAGGAGGCGTACGATGTCCACGTACTGGTGGGACTCCTTGTGCACCTGGGAGAGGGGTTCCTGAGCCGTGAGGGCGACGAGCGGCGCGCGGTCGAGGAAGGCGTCCGCGATGCCGGTCACCAGGTTCGTGGCCCCGGGACCGAGTGTAGAGAGGCAGACGCCCGCGTGACCCGTGAGGCGACCATGGATGTCCGCCATGAACGCCGCGGCCTCCTCGTGGCGCGTGAGAACGAACCGGACGGACGTGTCGTGGAACGCGTCCATGAGGTCCAGGTTCTCCTCTCCGGGGATGCCGAAGGCGAATTGCACCTCCTCGTTCTCCAGACATCGGACGACGAGCTCCGCGGCCTTCGTGGAATCGACCGACCTTCCCGTCCGAGGGCGGGCGGAGAGGGAGTATGCGTCCGTCCGAAATATCCCTTCATCCTGGGACGGTCTTCTCAGCCTTCCGCGGGTCGCGCCGCCGCGTGACCACGGTCTCCCACTCGGTCCCGCATTCGGGGCACCGGGTCACCTCGATCTCCGCGTTCGTGCTCGCGTCATCCGCGCTCGGCTTCTCGGCCATCGGTTCCACCTTCCTTCCGAGTATAACGGCGTTATATCAGGAGAAACCTAAGCGGTTTCCCCGAACCGGTTCGGAGGTGCGGCGGGCGTGCAATCGCCTCGGACTGACGGGAGACACGGATCCGGATTGGTCTGCGATGGGCGACTGCGTTCCGAGGTCGGAAGCTATTTAAGAAGCCCTTGGTTACGGCGGCGCGTCATCCCATGAAACGCAGCTCGCGCGCATGGAAGAAGCGCGGCAAGATGCGCTGGAAGTGGCGCAAGAAGCGCATGCGCCGTCGCAAGCGCGAGCAGAAGATGCGTCAGCGCTGAGGCGTTTCCTTGGCTTCTCGGTCGTCCTGCGGCACTCGGTCAGCCTGCGGCTTGGCGTTCTCCGCACACAAAGATAGATGTAGGGCCGGAAACTTCCGAACGGCCGCAACGGAACCCATGGGGACGTAGTTTAGCCTGGTAGAATTACGGGCTCCAGTCATGGGCGTGATTGCGAACGGGTTTGCTGATCCGGTGATGACTGACTGGAGCGCGGACCCATGATTCGCAAACAACGGGCGTGGGTCGCTCCCCGCCCGGGAGAAACCCGTCGATCAGGGTTCAAATCCCTGCGTCCCCATGCGATTTTTTTGTCACGGGTTTCTACCGAGATCGGTCAGCCACCTCGGTGGTCCGAGCCACCTCCTGCGTCCCTCGACTGAAGGGGACGGGCGACTGGGTCCGGGGAATGGGACTTGAATCCTCGAACTCCATCTGGGACGCGATCCACCGCCCGGCGTCGCGGTTCAATTCTCCCCCGCGGAATCGTCGTCCCGTTTGCGTTCGGTGGCCGAGGCGAGTGTTCATCCGCCGACCCCGTTGGACGCGGATCAGTGGGTGTGCCGAATATTCCGTCCCGGAAAATCGCTCCATGGCTGGAGGACAAATTCCGGAAGTAGGCCCCGTCCGGATAGTGGCCTGCGTGGACCGGCAGGAGGACCCGTACACTGCAGCGCGCGACTGCAGGTCGCAAGGGCGGAGTCTTGCCGCGCCCGCCTGCCCGAGAGGCACTTGCCTGGGGGCAAGGCGCGGGACACGTTCAGGGAAGCATCGGGTAGCCCCTCTCGGCGTAGGGGAAGCCCTCCAGCTCCCTCTCGTCCAGCACGACCTGATGGTAGTAAGCCCGGATTTCGGCGATCTTGTCGTCGCTGAACACGTACCACTCCGCGCCCCGGAGGATTCGCTTCGGCCGCTCGTCCTTGAAGGTCGAGATCATCGTCCACTCGATGACCGCCTCGTCTCCTTGGACGATCGCATGGTCCACCGTCCACGTGGTCGTCCGGCTCGCGGTCTGGAACTGCTTCCAGTAGGCCGCCAACTCCGCCGCGCCGTGGATTGGCGGGCCGTTCACGAAGTAGTGCGTGATATCGGGCGTAAACGTGGACATCATCAGCTCGATGTCGCCTCGGTTGCAGCCATCATAGTACCTGCGGATCGTCGCGACGTGCGCATCTTCGCTCATGGGAGAAGCTCCACAAGGGTGGGCCGAACCCGCCTTACTTCTTGCTCATCGCCTTCTGCAGGTGCGCCCCGATCTGCTCGGTCTCCTTCACGAACGTGTTGTAGTCGTAGTGCTGGGCGTGGATCATCGCGCTCCACCGGCTCGTCAGGCTCGCGAGGAACGCCAGCTCCGCCAGCTCTGCGTCCGTCGCGCCGTTCATCTTCGCCGCGGCGGTATGGAAGAATTGGCAGTACGGGCACTTGATGTTCGCCGCGACGGCAAGGCCGATCAGCTCCCGGTACTTCCCCGGGATCTCGGTCTCCTCCAGCTCGTACTTCTTGAAGTTCGGCCATTCGTTCACGAGGGCGTCGCGCGGCAAGGCCTTCATGAAGCCCGGCACGATGCCCAGCGTCCCACGGATATCCTCCAGCGTGTCTTCGTATTTCGCCATCGGTCGTTCCCCTCCTCCCGCCCCACCCTTGCGGCTTCGGTCGACCGAACTGGGTCTCCGAGCCCATAATGGTTTGCGAAGATGTAGCGCGGTTAGGCTTTTCCCGATTATGTAGAGAGGTGGAGGCTCTGCTGGCCCTGGGCAGGCTGAACAAGATCGGCTCGTCGCTCGATGAGGCAAGTCCAATGAGCGTGGTCGCTCGCCATTCCTCCAGATCAGTGGTTCGATCAAATCGCGCGAGGGAATGATGGCATGCCCCAGCGGACGATCACTCCAGAATCGTCGGTGGATCCGGTGCTGCTCGACAAGGTAGCCTCGCACATCCCACGCTTCGCGGGGCATGTAGAAGGACCGCCTCGGTCAACGATTGGGCCGGGGAATGCCTACCTCGCAGAGCACCTCGATGAAAGGTGAGTCGGACCGGTCGAAGCGGACTGCTTGCAACCCTGTGTCGGAATTGTGATATGCGCCGATTGCGCTACACCGTCGCGGGAAGCGAACATGGTTGGCCCGGGAACCGCGAAGCGCGTGCCGGCAATCCAGATGAGCGGGGCGGACTTTCAACGGTTGGGGCATCATCTCGTCGATCAGGTCGCGCACTACCTTGACTCCCTGCCGGCTCGTCCGGTGGCGCCGGCGAATTCCCCTATAGAGGTCCGCCGCATCCTCGGCAATGATCCGCTTCCGAAGCTCGGGAACGATCCCGAACGGCTCCTGGACGAGACCGCTCGCCTCCTGTTCGACCACTCCTTATCCAATGGCCATCCGCGCTTTTGGGGCTACATCACGTCGTCGGCTGCGCCGATTGGGATGCTTGCAGACCTGTTGGCCTCCGCGGTCAATCCGAACGTAGGCGCCTGGGGCCTTTCGCCCATGGCGACCGAAATCGAGGCACAGACGGTCCGGTGGATTGCCGAACTGATCGGGTTTCCGAGGCCGTGCGGCGGGCTACTCGTCAGCGGCGGCAACATGGCCAACTTCGTGTGCTTCCTCGCCGCGCGCCGGGCGAAATCGGCCCGGAACGTCCGGGCCTCGGGCCTCTCGGGCCAGCGTCGCCGGCTGCGCGTTTATGCGACCCAGGAAACGCACACCTGGATCCAGAAAGCTGTGGACCTGTTCGGGCTCGGCATGCGATCCATCCATTGGATCCCGACGGACGAGGGCCTGCGGATGATCCCGGCAGCCCTCGATCGGGCCATCCGGGCGGATGCCAAGCGGGGCCAGCTTCCGTTGCTCGTCGTCGGGACGGCGGGCACGACCGCGACCGGCGCCGTCGACCCACTCCCCGAGCTCGCGGAAATGTCCGAGGATCAGGGCCTTTGGTTCCACGTGGACGGGGCCTACGGAGCGCCGGCCGCCTGCCTCCCGGATGCTTCGGAAGACCTGAAGGGGCTTAGCCGAGCAGACTCGGTGGCCGTGGATCCCCACAAATGGTTGTACGCGCCGCTAGAAGCGGGATGCGCCCTCGTGCGGGATCCGAAGAGCCTCCGGGATACGTTCAGCCATCACCCGGTCTACTACCAATTCGACGAGGCCGAAGATCAGCCGGCAATCAATTACCATGAGTACGGGCCCCAGAACTCACGTGGCTTTCGTGCGCTGAAGGTGTGGCTCGCCCTGCGCCAAGTGGGCAGGGAAGGGTACGAGAAGATGATCGCGGGAGACATGGAACTCGCCCGAACACTCTATCGTCGGGTGGAAGCCCATCCCGGGCTCGCGCCAGGCACGCAGAGTCTGAGCATCACAACGTTCCGATATGTGCCTGAGGATCTCAGAACCGGCTCCGAGTCGGCAGAGACCTACCTGAATCGACTGAACCAGGAGCTCTTGACACGCTTGCAGAAGGGCGGGCAAGTCTACGTTTCGAACGCGGTCGTCGAGGGCAAGTTCCTCCTCCGTGCATGCGTCGTGAACTTCCGGACGTCCCAGGCAGACATCGACGACCTTCCTGGGATCGTGGCCCGGGTGGGCCGGGAGCTCGATGTCGCGATGCGTCCCCCTCAGCTTCGTGGCGGAAACCGACGCTCCGCGAAGGTTCGGGCAAGCATGTGAGGTATGCGTGAGCGCGGTCGGCACATAGGATCGCCAACGCCGCTACAGATAAGCTACTGTGCCGGAAAGCCCTGTATTCGGACGAGGGCTTTCCGTCAATAGGCTTCCCTCCTCAGCGTGGCCAGAATCCGGGGCTAATCGGCACAGTCAACGGA
>CAZJIP010000072.1:0-10627 GCA_964546105.1 uncultured Methanomassiliicoccales archaeon | reverse complement strand
CGCTGGCGGCGGGTCGCGAGGTCCCGGGTCACGAGTCCCTCGCGGATGAGCTCCAGGATCCGCTGGGACGCGCTCTGCTGGCTCACGCCGATGAGTTTGCCGAGCTCGCGGGACGACAGGTTCACGTACTCCTTCGTGCCACCGAGGAGGGCGATGCCCTTGAGCGTCTCGACATGATAGGGCTTCACGGCACCCCGCGGGAGAGCGTGGCGGCCCGTTTATGCCTTTTCCCGCGGTGTCACAGGCCCTCGAGGACGAGGTGGCTCCGCGACCGGAGGTAGGCACGCGGCACCCCGAACGCCTTGAGCCGATCGAGGAGCGGTTGGTCGTTCGTCACGACGACCGCGCGGAGGTCCGTGCCCAGCTCGAGTAGGGCGTCGTCCGCGCCTCCGTGGCCTTCGATGATTCGGTACTTCGCGGCGAGGCGCTCCCCCGCCTTGGCATCCCGATCGTGGGTCGCGAGAAGGCGGAGTTCCTCCAATACCGGGGCGGGCACCGCGATGTCTACGTCCCCAAGGAGGCGGCGGAGCTCCGCCTCCAGGTTGATGCGGAACTGGAAGGGCATCAGGAGCGCGTTCGCGTCAAGCAGGACGGTTTGGGGCACCGAAATCGTACGTCCGTGGGCGGTTGTTCGACCCTTCATCTGATAAAGTTCTCGAGGGTATTAAATATGGCACAATACATAGTGCCGCTATGTAGATAGCGGGGCAAGACCCCGCGGCAAGGAGGAACACCATGCGAGCCATCGCAGCCACCCTGATTGCGCTGGCCGTGCTCGCCATCCCGCTCGGAATCGCGTCGACGGCCGCGGCCAGTTCGAATCCGCCTGCCGCCTCGGCCCAGAACCTAACGCCCGTGTTCGTCGGCCCTACGCCGACAAACCGATTTGGCGGCGGGGACTGGGTCGGTGTGAAGGCGGGCAACACGCACTTCGGCGTGCTCTACGGCACCCCGGAGAACCCGAACCGCGTCGTGATTTTCGCGGAGTACACGCGGTACCTTGGCGGCGCGAATGTCGTCAGCCAGTCGGGCCAGCAACTCTCGGTCCGCGGAATCCCCGTGTACACGGTCCTCGCCCAGAGCCTGGACCGGTTCATCGAGTTTAAGACGGTGAACGCGAGCGACGGCTTCGGCCTCTTCTCGGACAGCGACACGCCGCTGCCGTCCACGGTGAACGTCCCGATCAAGGCGCTCAATCTCCGCACGGGCACGTGGCAGATGACCAACGAGAGCTACGAGCTGGTCGGCGGCACCTTCTACGTGAACTTCACGATCGAAGCCACGGACCTCGCCTACACCTGGATCAACCCCCTGATCCCCCACGCGAACGGGACGGGCGACGACCGGCTGAACGAGGTCGCGTTCACGTTCCACCTGACCGTGGACACGGTGAACAAGACGGCGGACATCCCCTGGTACCAAGTCACCGTGACGGACAGCGCGCCGCGGGAGATCACGAACGTCTCCTACCTCGGGCAGCGGACGGTCTCAGGGCCGGCGGTCCAGATGGGCGCGAAGTACGACCACGTCATCAAGGGCTGGGACTTCGCGAACGACACGGACAAGCTCGCCCTGGAGACGTACCTCCTCATCGGGAACTTCTTCCCGGACCGCACGGTGGACTTCGTCCACCTGGCCTACGCCCAGGAGCGCGCGGAGGACGGAGCCAACTCGACCATCCTCGACAACGAGACGGCGGACGCGCCCTCGACGCCCCGCCTGTACACCTTCGGCAAGATCACCTTCGATGACGCGTTCACTCGGATCGGGACGTTCCGCTGGACGTCCGATGTCACGGTGAACGGCGAGACGGAGACCATGCTGTTCCAGGTCCAGGGAGGCGCGCGCATCGTCTACAGCAATGGGGAGAACGCGTTCTACGGGTTCATGGTCCACGGGGCCTTCATCTACCCCGCGGGTCAGACCATCGTCCATGACCCGTCCATGAGCGCGGAGTCCTTCGCGCCGAACCTGACCACGGGATTCAACCTCACTCCGCTCGGCCTCTTGCTGATACAGGTCGCGGTCGTAGGGGTCGCCATCATCCCCGCCCTGTATCTCCGGAGCAGGGCGCGGCGCCCGAAGCACTAGGCGCCGCCCCTCCCCCTCTTTTTCCCCTTTCTTTGCATTTCGCTGCACCCTGACCATGCGCGCACGCCCTTCCGACCCGCACCCGGTGACCATCCATGTCTGTCCTCTGGCCGCTCCCGCGACGCCGTCCCGAAAGCCGAAATACCGAGCCCCGGATACGAGGCGCGACCCATGCCGGAGATCTCTCCCGAGTGGACCGCAGAGCTGAAGCGCGGCTCGATCCAGCTCTGCCTCCTCGCGCTCCTCGCGAAGGACGAGAAGTACGGTTTCCAAATCCTCCACGAACTCCGGGAGAGGTCCAACGGTTTCTTCGACCTCAAGGAGGGAACCCTGTATCCCGCCCTGCGGAGGCTCGAAGAGCGGGGCTTCGTCCAGAGCCACTGGAAGGAGCCGGCCGCGGGGGAGGGCGGGATGCCCCGGAAGTACTACCGCCTGACGGAGCGCGGGCGCACCGCGCTCGCTGAGGCCCTCGCGATTTGGGACACGATGACCGCGGGCGCGGAGCGGCTTCTAGAGGGTGTGCGATGAACGCGGCGGGTCCGGTGGACGATTACCTGAGTCAGGTGCGAAGTGCGATGCGGGGCATGGAGCCCCGGGTGCGGGAGGACATCCTGCGCGAGCTCCGCTCCCATATCTCGGAGGCCGCCTCGGCGAACGGTGGCGACTTCGGGCGCGCGATTGCCTCCATGGGCCCGCCCCTTTACGTGGGCCGCGAGTACCGCGCCCTGTACGGATACGGCCGAACCTACAAGGCCGCCTTCGTCTTGGTCGCGGCCGTCCTGTCGGCACTCACAGTCCCTGTCCTCCAGGGCTCGTCGTCCTCCTCGGGGATCGCGGCCTACGTGCCGAACCTGGCCTCCTTCCCGTTCCTCGTTCTGGCCGTCCTCTGGCTCCTCTGGGTCAGTGTGGCCGCGGGTTCGCGCGCGGGACTCTACGCAGGCCTGGGGGCGTTCGCAGGGCGCATCGGGACGGCTGCAGCCCTTGCCCTGTCGCCGTCCGGTGGCATTGTGACCGCGGACGGCGTCACGCTCCTCGTCCTGTCGTCGGCACTTCTGGTGGTGCTGGGTCTCCTTCCAGGCACCGCGAAGAAAGCATGGTCTCGGCCGGGAGCGCAGCTCTAGGCCTTGCGCCAGTCCGCCACGATCTGGGCGTGGTCGAAGGCCATGGCGGGCAGCCGGTCTGGGTCCAGAAGGACAATCTCCTCCGCGTCGCTCGCGGCCTTGAGCACACCGCCCGTGCGCTCGAGAGCGTACGCGACCGATACCGTGTGGCCACGCGGATCGCGCGCTGGGTTCGAATAGACGCCGACCAAGCGCAGAATGCGTGTCTCGAGGCCCGTCTCCTCCCGGACTTCGCGGACCACCGCGGTCTCCACGGTCTCCCCCAGCTCCTGGAAACCTCCGGGAAGCGCGGGCATCCCGCGGAAGGGCGGGTTGCGGCGGATCACCGCGACGAGCCGCGAGTCCTCCAGGACGAGGCCGTCCACGGTGATCCAGGGGTGGCGCTGCGGCGTCGTCACGGGATCACTCGAGGGACGGCATGCGAATGTCGTGGTCCTTCGCGAACCGCACGGCTTCCGGATAGCCCGCGTCCGCGTGGCGCACGACGCCCGTGCCCGGGTCCGTCGTGAGCACGCGGCCGATTCGCTTCTCCGCCTCCGCGGTGCCGTCGCAGACCACGAGCGCGCCCGCGTGCGTCGAGAGCCCGATGCCCACGCCGCCTCCGTTGTGCACTGCAATCAGATCTGCGCCGGCCGCGGTATTCACGAGGGCGTTCAGCAGGGGCCAATCGGCGATTACATCGGAGCCGTCCCGCATGCCCTCCGTCTCGCGGTAGGGCGAGGCAACGGAACCCGCGTCCAGGTGGTCTCGCGTAATCACGATGGGGCCCGCGAGCTCGTGGGACCCGACCATCCGGTTGATCGCCATCCCGAAGCGCGCCCGCTCCCCGTAGCCGAGCCAGCAGACGCGCGCGGGCAGCCCTTCCCAGGGGAGGTACTTCTCCGCGAGCTCGATCCAGCGCCGCAGGGTCTCGTCCTTCGGGAACTCCTTCAGGACGACGCGGTCCGTCTTCAGGATGTCCTCCGGATCGCCGCTCACCGCAACCCATCGGAACGGGCCGCGTCCCTCGCAGAACATGGGGCGGATGTACAAGGGGACGAACCCCTTGAACTCGAAGGCGTTGTCCACGCCCGCGTCCTTCGCCTCGCCGCGGAGGTTGTTGCCGTAGTCGAAGACCACGCTGCCCCGGTGCAGCATGTCGAGCATGGCCCGGCAGTGGATCGCGATGGACTCCTTGGAGCGCCGCAGGTACTCCTGGGGATCCAACTTGCGCAGGTCCGCGGCTTCTTGGACGGACAGGCCGCGGGGGATGTAGCCCCCGAGCGGGTCGTGGGCACTCGTCTGGTCCGTGACGACGTCCGGGCGGATGCCGCGGCGCACGAGCTCCGGATGGACCTCCGCGCAGTTCCCGACCAGGCCGATGGAGAGGGGCTTCTTCTCCTGGACCGCATCCTGGGCGACCTCGAGGGCCTCGTCGAGGTCGCGGACCAAGAGGTCGCAGTAGCGGTTCTCCACGCGCCTCCGGATGCGTGCCTCATCAGCCTCCACGTCGAGGCAGACGCCTTCGTTCATCTTGATGGCCAGGGGCTGCGCCCCGCCCATGCCGCCCATCCCTCCGGTCAGGACGAGGCGCCCCTTCAGGGAACCCTTGAAGTTTGCCCGCGCGCAGGCGGCGAAGGTTTCGTAGGTCCCTTGGACGATGCCCTGGGAGCCGATGTAGGACCATCCGCCCGCGGTCATCTGGCCGTACATGGTCAGGCCACGGGCCTCGAGCTCGCGGAAGTTCTCCCAATTGGACCAGCGCGGCACGAGGTGAGCGTTCGCGGTCAAGACGCGAGGCGAGTCCTTCGTGGTCTGGAACACCGCGACAGGCTTCCCGCTCTGCACGAGAAGCGTCTCGTCGTCGCCGAGGCTCTGGAGCGCGTCCACGATGGCGCGGAACGCGTCCCAACTGCGGGCGGCCTTTCCCGTGCCGCCGTAGATGATCAGCTCATCCGGCTTCTCCGCATTCTCCAAGTTGTTCTCGAGCATGCGAAGGATTGCTTCCTGACGCCACCCCTTGCATCGGAGCTTGGGCCCTCGGGCCGCTTTGATGCGCTCCATGTGACTATGGAGGGGCGGAACTGCCGTAAAGACTTGCCGCCCGCGGACCCCCTCGCTCCGGCGGCGGGGGCCGGAAACCGGGCCGCGGATCAGAGGCGGCCTTCGACCAGGGCCATGGCCTCGTGGCCGATGATCTGGGCTTCCGCCAGCGCCGACGCAAGCTTGGCCTCAGCCTCGGAACGGAAGGCTTCGTCCTTCAGACTCGCTAGATTCACATGCACGTTCAGGCTCACACCGCGGATCGCCGCCTCGGCCAAGAGGACGGCGACGCCGCAATCCGTGCTCGCTCCTCGATTGCCTTGCTGTGCCGCCTGCCGGGCCAGCTCGAGGGCTTCGACACACCGCTCCACGGTCTCGAGGGGGACTTCGGTCGCGTGGCGGTACGCTTCCTGAAGGGCCGCGACTCTTGTGGACTTCTCGGCATCCGTCGTCTTCGGGAGATGCATGGCGGCGACGACGCGGTCGTACGCTTCGGAATCCTCGTCGGCCAGACGGACGAGCCGCCGCTGGAGCGGCTCCGCGCGCGATTCGAGCGTTCGCAGGGAATCCTGGCTCTCCTCGTAGCCCATCTTGCCGATCGCGAGTCCGGCGACCATACGGCTCAGGGCCACGGACAGCGCGCCGACGAGGGCGGACACGCTGCCGCCGCCCGGGGTCGGCGTGCCCGCTGCAACGGATGCCAGATAGGCCTCCACGGTCTGGTCCTTCACTCCCATAGTCGCGTCTCCAAGATCTGACTCCGCTTGAAGTTGGCGAGTCGGAACTGGGCGACCGCGGCTTCCAGGAGCGGGTCCAAGGGCACCAGACCGACGATCTCGCTCTCCGCGATCGTCACGTGCTCCGCCTCGGCGAGCTTCCGGATTTCCCCGAAAACTCGGAGGAGGGACGTCTTGTGATAGTCGATCATGTTCATGGAGACCTGCACGAGGCCCCGGTCCGCGAGGTCGAATCCCTTCGCCCGCACCGCGGGCAGGCCCCCGTCGCTCTCCCGGATGGCCTTGGCGATACGCTTCGCCACCCGCACGTCCGTCGTCGCGAGGTTCACGTTCCACGCGATGAGGAGAGGCCGCGCGCCGACCACGGTGGCCCCTGCGGTCGGATGCATCTTCGCGGGACCGAAGTCGGGCCTGCGGTCCGGATTCGTCTCGATCTCCGCCTTGAGGCCCTCATACTCGCCCCGCCGCACGTTCGGGAGGTCCTTCCTATCCGGGCGGGTCGCTGCGGCCTCGTACAGGTACACCGGGACCCCGAGTTCCTCCGCGATCCGCTTCCCGACGTCGCGGGCGATTCGGACGCAGTCGTCCATGGTCACCCCGGCCACGGGCACGAAGGGACACACGTCGAGCGCGCCGATCCGCGGGTGCTCCCCGTGGTGCAGGTTCATGTCGATGAGTTCGACGGCCTTGCGGGCACCGGCCATCGCGCCTTCGGCCACGGAGGCGCGGTCTCCCACGAAGGTGATGACGCAGCGGTTGTGGTTCGCATCCATTTCCCGGTCCAAGAGGCGAACGCGCGGCACAGCGCCGATGGCCTCTGCGATCGCGTCGACGACCTCCCTGCGGCGTCCTTCGGAGAAGTTCGGGACGCACTCCACGATCTCGGCCATGGTGAACCGCCCGGGAGGGCCGTCGATGGTCCCGAATCCTTAAAACCTTTCCCGGTGCGAGCGAGGCGACCTGCTTCCCCGCTCTCGCGTCGCGGCGGGCCCCGCCGTGCCGGCGCTCCCCTGGGAAATGCATAAGTAACGGTCTGCGGCTCCCACGGGCGGTGGCTGCCGCGCGGGCCCCGAGTCGCGCCACGAAGGGAGACATCGGGCGAATCCTTCTCCTCCTGCTGACCTTGGCCCTGGCGGCATCGCCAGCCCTGATGCAAGTTGCACGGGCGCCGCCGCCCATTCCCATGACGACCCAGGGAACCGCCCTGGACCGCACCGGATCGCCCCTTCCGGCAGGCACGCCGATCCGCACGTTCATCGACGGCGTGGACTACTCGAACCACTCCGTCGTCTTGGACACGCTGGGCGACTATGCCGTGGCCACCACGGGGAACCTCGTGATTAACGGCACGACACCGGAACCTTCGCCGGTCAAGGAGGGAGCCAACCTCGGGGAGACCCTCGTCTACGCGGCGTCGGACTTCACGACATCCGCGGACGTGTTCCAGGAGACGCTAACCTGGTCTCCCGACCGCACGGTCACGCAAACCCTCCACCTGGGCTCGACCGCGTCGACGCCGCAGCCCCTGAAGATCCAGGGCATCGTCACGCTGCGCGCGCGCGGCGGCCCCGGCTACGTGGTCCTCTGCAACCCCACTTCGACCGCCGCGTCCCTGGCGGACTACTATCTCCAGGTGGACGCACCGGGAACCTACTACGGCGGCAACGAAACGCTCACGGGAACCCTGGCCGCAGGCGGACAGGTCGTCGAGAACCTGACGTCGGCCCTGCCCCTCGTGCCCACGGGGGATGCGATCAAGCTCGTCTTCCGGAATCCGGGCGGCGCGGCCGCGACCGCGGGAGGCTTGGACCTCGTCGTTGACCGAGTCGAGTTCAATGCCACGGTCGGCGGGACCCTGGACTGGCAACCCGGGGCCACGATCATGGGGAGCGCGCCCGCGCCGGGTCCGGGGGAAATCCTCGAGCGCTCCGCCTCGTGCGCGGACACAAACTCCCCGTCCGATTTCCACATCGCCACGGAGCCCGGGCTCCCCGCGGCGACGCCGCCCGTGGTCGCGATTACCGCGCCCGGCGTCGGTCAGAACCTCCCCGGAGGCCAGACCTTCACCTTCCGCTGGACCATGACGGACAACGTCTTCGACAGCGGCTACCTGAAGGTCTGGGTCAACGTGACCTACCTCGGCACCACGACCACACTGGTGAACGGCACCCAGGGCGTGACGTCCGCGGGCTGGAGCGTGCCCGACGTGAGCGCGCCTGGATCGTTGGTGCGCGTGGAGGTCGTGAACCCGTTCGGCCTCAAGGGCACCGCGAGCCAAACGTTCGCCGTGGCCCCCGCGACTCCCTATTCCGCCTACGTCGCGGTGCTCGTGGTCATCGTGATTGCGGTGTTCATCCTCCTCGCCTTCCGCCACGCGCGTCGAGAGGAAGGCCAACCCCCGCCGTCTCCGCCTCCCGCGGCACCAGCACAAGCACCGCCGGCCGCGCCCCCGACACCTCCGAGCCCAGCCGCGGGAGGGACCAAGACATGCCCGCACTGCGGCACCGCGGTGAACGTCGCGGACGAGACCTGCTTCTACTGCGGGCAGCCCTTTCTGAAGCCGCCCTCCTGAGCATCGTCTCTCGAGACGCGCCGGCCTCCTTCTCGAGGAGTCGCACCGCAAGGGTATTATCCGAGCCTCTCCTTGGCCGTCCAACCCATGCGGAAGGAAGAGGAATTCTCCGATTGGTACAACGAAATGGTGGACCGGGCGGAGCTGAGCGACAAGCGCTACCCCATCAAGGGCATGAACGTCTGGCGGCCCTACGGCTGGGCCATCCAGAAGCTCATCGACCAGGCCATCCGCGAGGAGTTCGACGCCACGGGCCATGGCGAGGTGAACTTCCCCGTCCTGATCCCGGAGACCGAGTTTCAGAAGGAGACGGAGCACGTCAAGGGGTTCGAGGGCGAGGTGTTCTGGGTCACCCACGGCGGCATGAACCAGCTCGACGTCCGCCTCGTCCTGCGGCCGACGTCGGAGACCGCAATGTACCCCATGTTCAAGATCTGGATCCGGAGCCACGCGGACCTGCCGCTCAAGGTCTACCAAATCTGCCCCGTCTTCCGCTACGAGACCAAGATGACGCGGTCCTTCATGCGCGTCCGGGAGATTCACTTCTTCGAGTCCCACACGGCCCACGCGAGCTTCGAGGACGCGGAGCAGCAGATCCGGGAGGATCTCCAGATCAACGAACGCCTCATGCGGCTCGTCGCCCTCCCGTACCACGTCTCCCGCCGCCCGGATTGGGACAAGTTCCCCGGTGCGCAGTACAGCCTCGGCGCGGACACCCTGCTGCCCTCGGGCCGCGCCCTCCAGGTGGCCACGTTCCACCAGTACAAGGACAACTTCGCCAAGGTGTACGACGTCCAGTACGAGACGGAGACGGGCGAGCATAGATTCGTCCACCAGACCACGGACGGCATGAGCGAGCGGATCCTCGGTGCCATCCTCTCCATCCACGGCGATGAGAAGGGACTCGTCCTGCCGCCCGCCGTGGCACCTGTCCAGGCGGTCGTCGTGCCCATCCTGGAGAAGGGGCGCCAGGAGGAGATCCTCCTCGAGGGGCAGCGGCTCTTCCTCGAACTGCGGGAGCGGATGCGCGTGAAGCTGGACGACCGCGACCTCCGTCCGGGGGAGAAATTCTACTACTGGGAGGCCCGCGGCGTCCCGGTCCGCGTCGAGCTCGGTCCGAGGGATATCGCGAAGCACGCGGTCACCGTGGTGCGGCGAGACACCGGGGCGAAGCGAGAGCTGCCGCGGGACGGCCTGCCGGACCGCCTCCGATCCGTGCTCGAGCTCATGCAGATCGACATGTGGGAGCGGGCCGAGAAGATCCTGAAGGAGAACACGTCCACGGTCACGAAGCTCGAGGACGCGAAGGACGGCTTCAACCGCATGGGCTGGTGCGGCAAGGAATCCTGCGGCAAGGAAATTGGCGAACGGACGGGTATGAACGTTTTGGGGACGCCGTTCTATCCCGAGGAGTTCCAAGGCGTGTGCATCGTCTGCGGTGAGTCGACGAAGCAGGTCGTGTACGCCGCGAAGGTGTACTGAATCCCGAATGGTCAGGCCGCTCTTGGTTCCGGAGAATGCCTAGTCCTTGTACAGCAGCATGCCCACGATGCCGAAGCCGATGAGGACGACGGTCACGGCGTAGGCGCCGATCCAGGGCGTGTCGAGCAGGTTCCAGGCGCCGTACCAGAAGCCCCAGATGAGGTAGAAGATGATCCCCGCGAGGAAAAGGATGAGGTAGAAGGTGAAGGCCACTCTCCGCGGGAATTCGACTTCGGCCACGATGCATGCCAAAGGGAGGACGGGTAAAAACCTTTCCGTCCCATGGGGTCACATGTAGTGCCGCTGGTACCAAGCCGGCTCCAGCGCTGGCAGGAAGGTTCGCCCGCACCGATCACAGTGCCAGCGATTCGTGTCCGGAAGCCAGGTGAGGCCGTGTCCGCAGCTGGGACAGAACATGCTCTGCTCGGAGTCGTAGAGTGCCGGGGCTCGCCTGATCCACAGGATCCCCGCAAGCAGCAAGGCTCCCGCGGCACCTAGGACGGGGAAAGCCAACGCTGGTATCCGTAATCGACGCAAGAACGCGTGCCGAAGACGGTCGTCTGGGAGGTCGTGCAGACGCTCGCGAGCCATGTGGCTCCCAG
>CAZJIP010000071.1:0-10829 GCA_964546105.1 uncultured Methanomassiliicoccales archaeon | reverse complement strand
CCTCAGCCCAGGACTATTATTCTGCAGCGGCTGATATTAATAGTTTTGCGGACGAAGATTCCCGGAGAAAACGCCCGGTCCTCGAAACGCCGCATGCCCCCACGCCTCTCCGCGGGGCATACCGCGTGGGAACGAGAACTTTTCGCCGCGACGGGTCGCCGCGCCCTCTCCGGAGAGACGCGCCCAAACCTTTATATCGAGCACGGGTTTAACGCCGCTCCGCGAGGCCCCCTTCTCATGGCCAAGACCTCCAAGACGAACTCTCAACTCGTGCGGGTCGTGCACGAGCTACGGGAGCTGTCCCGCGAGAACCAGGCCGCGATCTGGCGGGATGTTGCGGATCGCCTCGAGCGGTCTCGCAAGAACTGGTCCGAGGTCAACCTGTCCCGCGTGAGCCGCTACGCGGCGAAGGGCGAGAAGCTCGTCGTGCCGGGCGTCCTGCTGGCCACGGGGGAGCTGAACGTGCCCGTCACGGTGGCCGCCTACCGGTCCTCTGCCGCGGCGCGGAAGAAGGTCGAGGCCGCGGGCGGGCGCGCGATGAGCCTGCTCGAGCTCGCGGTCCAGAACCCGAAAGGCAGTGGCGTGCGAATCCTGGGGTAACCATGGCGGTCATCATCGACGGCACCGGACATGTGCTCGGCCGGCTCTCGTCCGAGGTGGCCAAGCGCATCCTCCGAGGCGAGGAGATCGTCATCGTGAACGCGGAGAAGACCATCGTCACGGGCGAGCGAAGCCGCGTGTTCCACGTGTTCCTGGAGAAGCGCCAACGGGGCAGCACGGCGAGCCGCATGCGGGGCATCGGCCCCCTGTACCCGCGGCGTCCCGACATGATCCTGCGGAGGACGATCAGCCGGATGGTCCCCCACCAGCAGGCCAAGGGCCGCGAGGCGCTCAAACGGCTCCGCGTCTACATGGACGTGCCCGCGGAATATAAGGCCGGGCCGTTCGAAGTCATCGCGACCGCGAAGCGGCCGCCCCAGGGGCCCGTGATGAGCCTGGGCGAAGTCTCCCGGATGCTCGGGTCCAAGTTCTAGGTGTCCTCATGACGAAGGCGATCGTGGCGAGCGGGAAGAGGAAGACGGCCGTGGCCCGGGCCAACCTGACCAAGGGGCGGGGCGTCGTGCGCGTGAACAGCGTTCCCGTGGAGATCCTCCCGCACGACCTCGCGCGGATGAAGATCCTGGAGCCGCTCAAGCTCGCGGGCAAGAAGGCGGAGACGATCGACATCGATGTGAACGTCCAAGGGGGCGGCGTCATGGGCCAGGCGGACGCGGTCCGCACGGCCATCGCGCGCGGCCTCGTGCAGTACCTGAACGACCAGGACCTAGAGAACCTCTTCCGCGAGTACGACCGCACGCTCATCGTCCCGGACACTCGACGCAAGCTGCCGAAGAAGCCCCTGGGCCGCGGCGCGCGGAAGAAGCGCCAGAAGTCGTACCGGTGAGACCATGATCATACCCGTCCGCTGCTTCACCTGCGGCAAGGTCATCTCCAGCACCTGGCAGCCCTTCCTCGACCGCACGCGGAATGGCGAGGAACCGCGGAAGGTGCTGGACGACCTTGGCCTCACGCGCTACTGCTGCCGCCGGATGATCCTCTCCCACGCGGAGCTCATCGACGAGGTCGCGCCCTTCGGCTGAACGAATTCGTGCGCCCTCGTCCATCCATTACCGTAAAGCACCAAATAGTCCACGAGCCATCCGCGGCGGCATGGCCCGGAGGAGGTTCGTTGTGTGTGGGTTGGCCCTCGTGCTTGCTTTCGCGACGTTCGCCGTGATCGGCCTCGCGTCGCCTCCCGTGGCCGCTCCCTCGATGGGCGTGACCGCGGACACACTCGGTCCGTACCACGCTCCGCTGAGCCGCGCGCCCGCGCAAGGGACCGCCGGCGCCTTCGCGTTCGTCTCCAACTTCGAGGATGGGGGTCTGGACGGCTGGACGAGCCTCGCGGGAAGCGCGCCGAGCGTGACGACGAAGACCACGTACTTCGGGGAGCCCTCGCTCAAGTCCTCGGCGAGCCGCGGCGTTCAGATCAGCAACGCCAGCCAGGGCTTCGTCCCCGGAGACAGCTTCGTCTCCTTCCAGGCGGCCCTGAATACCGGGAAGGGCATCGGGTACTTCGGCCTCGCGGACGCGAGCCACGCCTTCGTAGCAGTGGTCGGCGTCTCCAACGGCGAGGTCTGGGCGGGAGGCAATCTCAACGCCCTGACCGACGTCGGCCCAGTCCCCACGGGCACCGTGTATCCCGCGGGTTGGGTCTACCTATCCGCCAACGTTTACAACGCAGGCTCCAAGACGCCAAACTGGATCATGGATCTCTACGTGGACCGATCCGACATAATCACTGCCACCGTCTCCGCTCCCAGTGCCGCGAGCTACACGGAGGCGCTCCTCGAGACGACCTCAGGAACCGCGTACTACACGAACATCGTCGTGACCACGTATGAGATCCCGATCTACATCCCCGGCTACAACAACATGGAGGGGTATGGCCAGGGATCCGGACTGCTCGTGCAACTACTCCCCGCGTATACGAAGCTCACCGCGGAGATGACGCTGAACTCCTGGGACGTCCCCCAGGACGGCATCCTGAGCTTCCAGATCAACGCGATGAACTACTACGGCACCACGCGGTCGAGCTGCCAAGGCTTCTTCCAGCTCGGCATCGATTTGGATACCAGCGGGACCATCGCGCCGTGGTACGTCCCCGGGAAGAACTGCTTCGCGCACTACTTCCTGCCGTCCATGAACCCCGCGGTCGTGCCCGGCGTGCCCTCGCCGTTCGGGACGCAGCTCGTGCTGACGATCCTGGACGACGTCGCGAACAACTCCGTCTTCTTCACCATCGTGGACACGACGATCGGCCAGACCTGGCAGGCCTCTATCCCCTACAGCGGCACCCTGTTCTACGGAATGTACACGCAGATCGAGTGGCAGCCCTGCTGCTCGAACTTCCCCATCGAGGACTACCAGTTCAGCGGCGTCCTGTACAACGAGGCGATCACGACGGCGACCGGCGCCGTGCAGGCTCTGAACTCCACCTACATGCTGCCGTTCACGCTGGACGCGCCGCCGCAGTGGTCCCTGACCTATTACCAGGACAGCATCCTGGGCTACGACCAGCTCGCGTAGTCGCGAAGAACGAGGGCCTTCGGGCCCTCCCTTCCCTCGTTTCCCGGCGCAACGAGAACCTATTTAGCCCTGCAACCGTTCGAGGACGCCGCGGGTCCGTGGGGTAGCTTGGTATAGCTGCGGGGACCCTCCTGCGGTCTCCCCACCTACAAGAAATCCTACCAGCTTGGGGTGCTGGCGACTCCGGTTCAAATCCGGGCGGACCCACTCTTGTTTCGGGCCGCGCCGCTCGGACTAGGTGCAGACCTTGTAGGGCTGCGGCTCGAGGGCGCTCCCATTCCACGTAGGGCCCGACAGCCGACTCCTGGGTTCAGCGTGCCGCGGAAGAGAGCCCGGTCGTTCGGTAGATAGATCGCGGCGTTGAAGGACTGCGGCACGGTGAGACCCGCTGCCACGTCGAAGGTTCCGACACTCCGCGCACCGACATCGAGGTGGCCATCCCTGAAGCTCGAAACGATGTCGAACCCCCAGGTGCCGTTCGTCTCGTTCTCGATTTCGAGGCCTGCCCGCTGGACGGAAATGATTGATGGAATAACCCAGAGAATCACGAAGGCCATGAGCACGGTGGCGGCCGCCGCAATGACGATAACCGCCCACGCCGTCGTGGACAGCCGCATGAGTGTCCCCCAGACAACCAATCATCCGCGGGAGCATAAGCGTAAGCAAGAGGTGTCCCCTGAAGAACATGGGAGACACCCTCACCCTCATTTCGACGGCGGAACGAGCATCCTTTCGCGCGGGGCCGCCCCGATCGGGATCGCGGAGAGGTCCGGTGGGGTCGAGGACACAGTCACTGAGGTCGCCGCGCGTTGCTCCCCGGCGCGCGTGAGTGATAATATCCCTGGCAAGCGAATCGACGCCGGCGACCGGTGCCGGGTTTATGATGCCACCGAGCCTTCTCGAACCGTGGCGTCTCCGCGGGAACGACGGAAGGGCCTCTTGAATCGTCCGGCGATCCTGCTCCTCCTAGTCATCCTGGTCGGCATCCGCTTCGTCGCCGCGACGGTCACGGCGTTCGCCGGAATCGAGGGCATCGGCACACGCGGCCTCGACACCGTGTTCGAAATCTATTCGGACATGCTCCTTGTGACCCTGTTCTTCGTCGCGGCCGTCGGGCTATCCGCCTGGGAGCCCTCGCTCCTGGCTCGCCGAGGATTCCTGCTCTTCCTTGGGCTCTCTGGAGCCACGCTCGTCCTCTGGGTCGGCGTCGTTAACCCCGACCTGCGCATTCTGGCCGGGAGCTTCGCCGCGGGGTCGGACTTCCTGCTCGGTGCCGCGGCCTCCCTGGCGCTCGCCGTCGCGGTCTGGATTCTCGGAGACCGTGTCTCGGAAGCGGGCTCGTCGCCCGTCGCCGCGGATGGATTTCGCAGCTTCGGTTGGGGATTCACGACGGCACTCTTCCTCCGGTCCATCCGCCTGCTGGACTTCGCCTATCTGTTTGGGTGGACACCTCCTCCGGGACTCCTCTGGACGCTGGACTTCGGCCCGTCCCTTCTCCTCGCGGCGATCGCGGTCGTTTGGTGGATCCGACTCGTGCTGGTGCCGCGCTCGGGACTCCAAGACCACGGACTTGGTCTGGCCGTGCCGGTCGTCTCTGCGGCGATCGCATGGGCGGCGGCCTCAGGTGTGCTCGGCGGGTTCATCGTGTCGAACGCCCTCGCATGGGGCGGTTCCTACACGGTCTTCGCGCCGACCGCCCTTTCCCTCCCCGTCGTCGGCTTCGGGGTCGGGGCATTCGTGTCCACGGCATGGCACGTTGGAGGCCGAATGCTGCGCCCGGCAAGGTGGCTCATCTTCGGAGGCGTCGCCATCGCGGCGCTCGCGGGGATTCAGACCTCCGCGGGAACCCTGGGCTCCTTTGCCGGACTGCTCGCCGGGATCGTCTGCAGCGCCCTAGGTCTGGCGGAATTCGTCATTCTCAGCAGGTGATTGCAGGCCTCGACGAATGCGCATATAGAGTAACGACGGACCTTTCTTTGGCCCCCGGCGAATAGGACCGCAGGAAGGCTTATGAGAGGGGTCCTGAGCCGGAAGCTAGGGCTTGCCACCGCGATTGCGCTTCTCCTCATCGTCGTCCTCGTGGTCCCTGCGCCCGCCGTGCCCATCACGGCCACGGTGCCCTATTCGACCACCGCGGTAGCGGACGCGGACCTCGACGGGAACCCGGCAACTGGGAGCTGGTCCGACGCCGCAGCCTGGACCATTCCGCTCGAGAACGGAGCGGCGTCTCCCTACGGTTCCGCCACCCTCTACGCGAAGCACGACGGGACCTATGTCTACCTGCGTGTGGACGGCAAGATCGACGTACTCTGGGTGAGCAGCGCGGGGAACCATTTCTGGTTCGGCGTGGTCTTCACGTCCTCGGTCACGAGCCACCACTCCGCCTGGCAGGACGGCGTCTTCTTCGGAGAAGACTCCTACACTTCAGCTCCGCCCCTCGTCGCGGTCGACACGAACGGAGGCTCGAAACCTCCCGCCAAGGACGCCCAACAGGACAACCTGGGGCGGATGGCGGCTTCCGGGTCCGCGGCTCCCTACAGCTTCACCGCGGAATGGAAGCGGAAACTGAACACGGGGGATGCGAACGATCTGGCGTTTGTGGCCGACGGGGCCACGTCCTACTACTTCTACGCGACCTCGGACTCGAACGGCGGCGGCAGCAACGGCGGTTCCATCAACCACAAGGTGACTACGAACGACAACGTGATCCGCTTCGCCCAAGCGAGTGCCGGGGACACGACACCGCCCACGGCGTCCATCACGTCGCCCGCGAACGGCGCCGTGGTCAACGGCATCGTGACCGTGTCGGCGACGGCCTCCGACAACGCGGGGGTGACCAAGGTGGAGTTCTATGCGGACACCACCCTGCTCGGGACGGACACCGCAGCTCCCTACTCCCAGGCCTGGGACACGTCCGCCTACACGCAAGGGTCCCACCAGCTGGTCGCGAAGGCCTACGACGCGGCCGCGAACGTCGGGACCGCCACGATCACCGTCACCGTGGACCACACGGCCCGCGCGGTGTCCATCACGGCGCCCATGAACAACTCCGTCCTCACGGGCATCGTCACGATCAACGCAACGGCCATGGACCCCGGCGGCGTCTCCCGTGTCGAGTTCTACGTGGACACGACCCTCCTCGGAACGGACACGACCTCGCCCTACTCCCAGGCGTGGAACACCGCGAGCACTCCGGAAGGAGCCCGGCAGCTGACCGCGAGGGCGTACTTCACAGCAGGAGGGACGCTGAACGCCACGGTCACGGCCATGGTGGACCGCACGCCGCCGCACGCGGTCGCGGGACCCGCGCGGAGCGTGCCCGCGGGCACCACGGTCGCACTGAACGGGTCTGCCTCGACCGACGCCAACGGAATCGTGGCGTGGACCTGGAACTTCACGGACGGCGGGCCCCAGGTACTCCAAGGCGTCGCCCCCTTGTACCGCTTCGCCAACGTCGGCGACTTCCTCATCCATTTGGTTGTTGCGGATCCGGCCGGGAACGAAGGGAATGACACCACCTGGGTGAACGTGACGGCGCGGGACACGACACCTCCCGCGGCCCTCGGTCTCCCCGTCGTTTCGCCCCTCGGGCCGGGAGAACTCGAAATCACATGGACTGCCAGCAGCGCGGCCGACCTCGCGGGTTATCTCATCCTGCGAGCAGACTCTGAGGCGGGTCCGTACATCCAAGTGAACGGCCAGCCCATCCCGACCACGTCGTACGAGGACACGGGCCTGGCTCCGGGCCGCACATACTACTACGAGGTCGTCGCCGTCGACACGTCCGGGAATCCTTCCTCGCCCTCGCCCGAGGCAGCGGGCGTCGCAGGCCCCGAGCCTCCGACGCCGTTGGACCTCCAGGCACTGCGGTGGGCGCTCGTGCCGGCGGGCACCGGATTCGCCATAGCGATCCTCGGGCTGCTGGCCTGGCGTGAGGCACGGCGGCATCGCGCGCCGAAGGTCGGTCGGCCCAAGGAGGCGGAACCGTGATTCGCGCACGACACATTCTGGTGTTCCTCGCGGTGGCCACGGTCCTCAGCGTGCTCCCCGCTCCGGCGGCGGCCCAGGGAGTTCCTCCGATCGGAATCGAGCACACGCCGCCCGCGGACGCGACGCCCGGTTACCAGATCTACCTCACGGCCACGTTGACCAACGCCACGGCGGCGACGGTCGTCTGGCGGAACGACACAATGACCGCGGACGACGTGCGGCCCATGACGAACCTCTCGCAGGCCGCCGGCTCGGGATGGGTGTTCGCCGCGTTCTTGCCCGCCCAGCCCGGGCCGACCCAGATCGTCTACTCGATCAGCGCCTCGAACGGGGGAGGCGTTCACGCGGAGAGCTTTTTCTTCTCCGTGGACCTGCCTTCGACGGGGGGACTCACGTCGGCGGACCAGGAAGCCTGGATGTGGACCATGGCGGCCACCTTCTCCATGACCCTAAGCGTCCTGGCCGTCCTCTACTGGTACACCGGACGGCGGCTGAAACGGGAGGGAAGGTGAATGGTCGACCCACGGGTGATCCACTCCATCACGATCGAAATGTGCACTGGGTTCCTGCTCCTCGGGGGAACGGCAATCATCGCGAAGGTTGTCGCAGACTTCTGGCTGCGACGGTTGCACGGACACATCCCCCGGTTCGATCGCTGGGCGGCCTCGGTATCGAGATATGCCGAGCCCGCATCCTATTTCGCCCTCGTGGCCGGGGTCATCGCCACTTTCGCTTCCATGGTCACGGGAAGCCTCGCTTGGCCCTTCGAGGACCTCGTAGCCTCCCCGACGGTGCATAACAAAATCCTCCTGACCTCGGTGTCCCAGACGCTCTTCATCGGAGCCGTCGTCCTGCGAACGAAGTTCAAGTTCGAGATCTGGATGGTCCGGACCACGAGCGCCTTCTACTCGCTCCTGGTGATCACGGGGCTCGCCCTCATGACGCTTCAGAACTCCGTCGCCGGCCATCTTGCCGGGAAGGGGAGCATCCTGGACGACTTCCTGCACAGCGTGAACATCAACTCCCACGAGATCTGGGTCTTCCCACAGATGGCGTCCCTCGTGATCCTCGTGGCGTTCCCCCTCGCGGCCCTGGCAATCGGCCTGGGAATCCGAGCCGCCGGGAAGCGTGCGGAAGCGCCGGCCGCCGCGTGACGGGTGCGGGGCCACCACGCGGACCTCCCGCGTCAGGTTTTTCTAGGAGGAGGGACCAGAATAGGGACAGGAACGAGAGGTGGTCTCTGTGGTCGACACGAATGACGCAACGAAGGGACACGACTCACCCTCCCTCTTCCGCAGAGGGGTTCCTCAGGTCCGCGCCACGCGCGCGCCGACGCCGCGGGCGTGTGGCTGCGGCCTCCCCGTGGCCTTCGACGTGGAGAAGCACGAGTTCTTCTGCATCGGCTGCGGCAATGCGAAGGATTGCGTCTGCCGCCGATCCGCGCTGACCTCGTCGGTCCGCCCGGTCAACGTGGTGTAGCCGTCCGGCCCCGCCGCCTATTTATCGTCACCCGGCCATTCCCGAGCGGTCGGATCCCATGCCCGAGCAGGACCTTGCGGTGGCCCTCATCGTGATCGGCGGTGTGCTCCTGGTCATCGGCGGCGTCCTGCCATTCCTGGGGTTGCTGTGCGGCCTCGGCATCATTCTGCTCATCGTGGGCATCATCCTCGTGGTCGCCGCCCCGCCACGGGCCGCGTACTACGGACCCCAGTATCCGTACCAGGGCTACGCGCCCCCGTACGCCTATCCGCCGCAGCCCCCGGCCGCCGGCATGCCGGTCCCGGGACCTCAGACCCAGTACACCCAGCCCACGTGCTACGTCTGCGGCTCCGCCCTCACTTGGGTTCCGCAGTACGCACGCTGGTATTGCAGCCGCTGTCAGTCGTACCGCTGACCGCCGCGGCCTCCTCCCGCAACGTTCCGTCTAGGGGTCGGTCGCCGTGCTCATCCCCGCGGACATCACCATCTGGACAATCGGCCACTCGACCCGGGAATGGGAGGAGTTCCTGGGCCTTCTCCGGGAGAATGGGATCAAGTGCGTCGTCGACGTGCGACACTTCCCGTCCTCCGCGCGCGTTCCGTGGGCGAACCGGGACGTGCTGGCGGCGAACCTGGAGAAGGCGGACGTGGCCTACGAGCACCTCGTCGGCCTCGGCGGGTACCGCAAACCGCGACCTGACTCCAAGAACACGGGATGGCGGAACGGGGGCTTCCGCGGCTACGCGGACCACATGGAGACCCCGGAGTTCGCCGAGGCCCTGGACCGCCTCCTCGCCCGGGCCCGCGAGGGGCGCACCGCGATCCTCTGTGCGGAGGCTGTGCCCTGGCGGTGCCACCGCGGCCTTCTATCGGACACCCTGCTCGCGCGCGGCGTGCGGGTGGTCCACATCCTGGCGCAAGGACAGACGCAGGATCACAAGCTGACTCCGTTCGCGAAAGTCCACAGCGGCCGCGTGACCTACCCGGCCGTGAAGGGCAAAGCGTAAGTCGGCGCGGCACCATCGAGGATGCGGAGCAAGCACATGGTCCGCGACGTGCCGCTCGACGAATCCCTGGGCCTCGTCGTGACGCACTGGCGCAGCACGGACGAAGGGCTGTTCCTGAATGTCCGCGGCCACCGGGAGGAGATCCGCCTGGTCTCCCGCTGCGGACGCTGCCACTGGATCGTCCACGAGAAGTTTGTGAGCGGCGGACCGAAGCTCGTGGTCACCTGCCATGGCTGCGGCGAGCAGATGACGTACGTCCTCGAAGGGAGCGGAACCGCCCAAGGGGGATGACCGTCACCGCATCGCGTATCCGCCGTCGACGACGAGGGTCTGCCCCGTGACGTAGGACGCGTCATCCGAGGCGAGGAAGGCGACCGCGTGGGCTACCTCCTCGGGGCGGCCCCACCGCTTGAGGGCGGGCTCCCGGGCGAGCTCCCGGCGGACCTCCTCGGGAAGGCCGGCCATGGCCTCGGAGTCGATGCTCCCGAGGGCGAGCGCATTCACGCGGATCCCTCGGGGACCGTACTTCTGAGAGAGGGCTCGGGTCAGGGCCAGGAGCCCAGCCTTCGCCACTAGGTAGGGGATGCCGACCACGTCACCCGTGATTGCGGGCGTGGATCCGGTGAGGACGATGCTCCCGCGCCCCTGGCGGATCATCACGGGCAGCGCGGCCTGGGCCACGTACAACGATCCGAGCAGGTCCACCTCGAGCGGGCGGCGGATCTCCTCGGGCGAGAGGGACGCGAACTCCTTGAACCACTCCTCACGACGGAACGGATGCCCGGCCATGCACACGAGGACATCGATTCGGCCCATGGCCTCCCCCACGGACTTCACCAGGTCGCGAGAGGATTGCGGATCGGACACGTCGGCCCGGAAAGTGAACGCCTTTCTGCCGAGCTCGCGCACGCGTTCCGCGGTCGTCTCCACGCTGCTCTGGCTGCGAAGGAACTGGAGCGCGAGGTCCGCGCCCTCGCGTGCTAGCTCGATCGCGGTGGCCCGGCCGATGCCGCCGCTTCCTCCGGTCACGAGCACGACGCGGTCGTCGAGGCGACCCACGTCCCGCCGACCGCCCCCGGACGTAATAAAGCCTCGTCGAGAGCTCGCGGCCGCGCGCCTTCCCCGCGGCCCCAGGCTGATCCAGGATGGGAAAGACATTATACCGCGCGCCCGATGCGTCGGCCGCGGGGGTAGCCAAGCTAGGACAACGGCGCGGGACTTAAA
>CAZJIP010000070.1:0-10856 GCA_964546105.1 uncultured Methanomassiliicoccales archaeon | reverse complement strand
ACAGCCAGCGGAAGTACATGGGCGGCGTCCCCGCGATCCGGATCAGCCAGTTCGATATCGGCGACCTGCGCGCCCACTTCCCCGTGAAGCTCCACCTCGTGGCCGAGGAGCAGTGCCAGATTCGTCACATCGCCCTCGAGGCCGCGCGTGTCTCCTTGAACCGGTACATCGCGAAGAAGGCGGGGAACGCGTACCACCTCAAGTTGCGCCTGTATCCGCACAACGTGCTCCGGGAGAACAAGATCGCCACGGGCGCCGGGGCCGACCGTATCTCGGAGGGCATGCGGGCTGCGTTCGGCCAGCCTGTCGGGACCGCAGCGCGCGTCCACCCGGGCACGAAGATCTTCACGCTCGAGACCACGGAGGACCACGTGGCCGACGCGAAGATCGCGCTCCGCAAGGGCGGCGTGAAGCTGCCAACGCCGTGGCGGATCGTCGTCGAGCACGAGAAGCCGAAGAAGTAGCCTCCGGCGCACACACAGGTATTTCTCTCACGTCGAGCGTTGCTACCCCTCCATGAGCGAGACGGACCGCCTCCTCGAGGTCATCCGAGGTCGCAACGCGAAGACGGTCGGCCTCCAGTTCCCCGTCGGCCTGCGGACGAAGGCCGTCGAGCTCGCCCAGGAGATCGAAACCAAGGCCAAGGTCACGTGCCTCGTGTCTGCGGACCCGTCCTTCGGTGCGTGCGACATCGCCGAGATGCCCGTGGACCTCATCGTCCACCTCGGCCACGCGCCCATGCCCCATCTACGGTACAACCGGGTGTTCTTCTACGACCTGCCGGGGCCGCCCCTCACCTCGTTCGCCTTCGTGGATGCCGCGGAGCCCATGCTCCCCAAGCGCATCGGACTCCTGACGACGACCCAGTTCCGCGCTTGGCTCCCGCAGATCAAGGAGCACCTGGAGCAGGCCGGCCACGAGGTCCGCATCGGCGAGCCGGACAAGCGGGTCGCCTACGCGGGCCAGCTCCTCGGCTGCGACTACCACACCGCGGAGGTCGTCGCGAAGGACGTGGACGGGTACCTCTACGTTGGAACGGGCGAGTTCCACCCGCTCGGAGTCGCGTTCCTCACGAACAAACCAATCGTCATCGCGGACCCGGAGCGGGGAAGTGCCCGCAACCTCGCAGACCTCAAGGACCGCGTGCTGCGGCAGCGCTGGGCCGCCATCGCCCGAGCCCACGACGCGAAGGTCTTCGGCATCCTCGTGTCCAAGAAGACCGGGCAGGTCCGGCTGGAGATGGCGAACGATCTGAAGGCGCTCGCGGAGAAGCACGGACGCCAAGCGGCCATCTTCCTGCTGGATCTCGTGTCGCCGGACTTCCTCGAGGGATACCGTGTGGATGCTTGGGTGAACACCGCCTGCCCGCGGATTGCGATCGAGGACGTCCTGCAGTACAAGCAGCCCGTGCTGACGCCGCAGGAGTTCGAGATCGTCCTCGAGGAGCGCAAGCCCGAGGCCTACGCGTTCGACGAGATTCGCGCGTACTAAGGGAGACCATGGAAGGTGCCACCTTCGCGCCGCCGAGTTAACCTTGTTTAAGGTTGATTTCTCTCCGAGCCGCGGCCCTCCCGAACGGTCTACCGTCCGCGGACAATGGAGGCGAGCGTTTCCTTCCTGAGCCGTTCCAGGTCCCGCGCGGCCCTCCGGAAGTAGGCGTCCACGCGGCGGACGGCCTCCTCCCGCACCTCCTTGGAGTCCGAGGGGCCGACGTACTCCTTCACTTGCCGGCGCCTCCCGCCCGAGGTTTCGTAGTGCCACACGTAGAGGTAGGGCCGCCCGCGGACCGCATGCACGTAGACGCCGCATCCGATCTGCATGTCCCCCGGATGTTGTTATGGTTACTTGACTGTGCCTCCGTCTCCGCGGTCCAGGGCAAACCGTTTAGCGGGAAGAGCCATCCCAGGTCCCATGGCCCGCACCCCGCGCGTGGTCCGCATCCTCGAACGTCTGGCCCGCGAACCGACGACGCCCTACCACGAGGGGCGGGTGGCCGCCGAGGCCACGCGGATCGCGAAGGCCTGCGGGGCCCGCGTCCGGCAGGACCGCCACGGAAACCTGAGGATCTCGCCGCCGTCGCGCCGCAAGGGCACGCCCGTCTGGCTCGTGGCCCACATGGACCACCCGGGGGCGGAGATCGTCGGGAAGCGGGAGGCCGTCCTCCTCGGCGGAGTCGCACCCGCCTACTTCCGCCGCGGGACCCGCCTGCGCTTCTACCATGACGGCGAGCCCGTCCCCGCCCGCATCCAGAAGTACTCCCCCAAGACGTACCGCTTCCGGCTCGCTCCCTCGCCCGACGTGGACCGCCTCCGGCGACGAGACATGGGCGTCTTCGAGCTGGAGGACTTCGCGGTGCGCGGGGGACTCGTCCGCGCGAGGCAACTGGACGACCTAGCCGGCTCGTCCGCCTCCCTGGCGGCCATGGAGCGTGCCTGCGCCGGCCGCCGGTTGAACCTGCACGCGCTGCTCACGAGGGCCGAGGAGGAGGGCTTCGTGGGCACGCTCGCGGCGATCGAGGACGAAGCCATCCCGAGGAACGCGCTCATCGTGAACGTGGAGGCGAGCAAGGCGATCCCCGGCGTCGAGATCGGCGGCGGCCCGGTCATCCGGGTCGGGGATCGTCGCAAGACGTTCGACCCGAAGGCGGAGAGCTTGCTCCTCGCAGCCCGGGCGAAACTTCCGAAGTCCAAGCCGGTCCAACGCTGGCTCATGTCCGGCGGCACGTGCGAGGCGACCTGCTGGGGCCTCTACGGGTGGCGCGCGACGGGCGTGGCGATCCCCTTGGGCAACTACCACAACCAGGGACCGCGGAACCGCTTGGCACCCGAGACCGTCGCCGTGCAGGATCTCGCGACCGCGGTGGACTTGATTGAGGAGGCCGCGCGGGACGTGGCCGCGGCGGAGCGCTGGGACGACGCGACGCGACGAACCTTCGCGAGCTACCTGCGCAGACTCGGCCCTCGGCTCACGCGGGCCTAGCCGCCTCCCGAAACCCCCTTTACCTTCTTCACGCATCCCGGAGACGTGGCCCCGCGCGCGGTGGTCCTCCTGAGTGGCGGCATGGACTCGGCGACGGCCCTAGCCCTCGCCCTCAAGGACGGCTTCGAGGTCACGGCCCTGAGCGTCGACTACGGGCAGCGGCACCGGAAGGAATTGGAGTCCGCCCGCAAGGTCGCCAAGCACTTCGGGATCAAGGACCATCGGGTGGTGGCTCTCGACCTTGCGGCTATCGGTGGTTCCGCCCTCACGGACCGCAGGATCCGGGTACCCGAGCAACGTCGCCTCGAAGAGATCGGCCAAGGCATCCCACCCACGTACGTCCCCGCGAGGAACACGATTCTCCTGAGCTACGCCCTGGGTCTTGCGGAGGCGACCGGCGCGAAGGCGATCTACATCGCGGCGAATTTCCTGGATTACTCGGGCTATCCCGATTGCCGCCCGGAATTCTACCGGGCCTTCCAGGAGGTCGCCCGCCTCGGCACGAAGCGCGGCGTCGAGGGCGACGTGATCGAGATCCGCACGCCCCTGATCGAGATGTCCAAGGCGGACATCGTCCGCCAGGGGGAGGAGCTCGGCGTGCCCTGGGCCCTCACCTGGTCCTGCTACCAAGGCGAGGACAAGGCCTGCGGCGTGTGCGACTCCTGCCAGCTGCGCCTCAAGGGCTTTCGCGAGGCCGGTGTGAAAGATCCGCTTCCGTACGCGCGCCGTCCGCGGACGACGAATGCTTAATTAGTAGGCGGGCCGCCATATCCGACGGGACCGTGCACCACGAGGCCGTCGTCGGAAACAAACCGGGAGAGACCTTCCTCCTCAGCGAGTGCTACGCCTCGATCCAGGGAGAGAGCAGCCTCGTCGGCACGCCGACCGTCTTCGTGCGCCTCTACTCGTGCAACCTGCGGTGCGCCTGGTGCGACTCCATGTACGCCGTGGAGGGAGGCGACTACCGCGAGGTGTCCGTGGACGACGTCGTGGCGCGCGTCAAGGATCTCACGGCCTCAGACGCGGACCGCCGCGGGGGGATCACCCACGTCTGCTGGACCGGCGGCGAGCCCCTCCTCCAGTGGCGCTCCGTGGCCAAGGCCATCGAGGCGCTGCCTGCGAACCTCGTGCACTCCATGGAGACGGATGGCGAGGCGGACCTGGCGCCCTTCGACCGGGCCGTGGCCGCGCGCCGCGAGGACGGCCATGTGCGGTACATCATGGACGTCAAGTGCCCGGGCTCCGCCATGGTCGCGAAGAAGGCCTGGGAGAACCTCCGCCTCCTACGTCCCTTGGACGAGGTCAAGTTCGTGATTCTGGATCGCGCGGACTACGAGTTTGCGCGCGATGCGGTTCGCCGGGCCGCGATCCCCACCGAGACGATCCTCTTCTCTCCCGTGGTGCCAGCGAACCAAGTCCGCGAAGGCCTCGCGCCGGCGACCCTGGCCGGATGGATCCTCGAGGACCGTCTGGACGTCCGGCTACAGCCCCAGGTTCATAAGCTCCTGTGGCCCGGCAAGGAGCGCGGCGTCTGATCCGGGCGGCACCGAGGAATCTTCATATCGGGGGCCCCTTTGGCTCCTCCGTGCGGTTCGAGGAGATTGAGCACACCGCGGACGTCGGCATCCGAGCCTACGGCACGACGGCATCCGAGATCTTCGAGAGCGCCGCCGCGGGGATGTTCTCCCTGGTGGCGAACCTCGAGGGGGTGAAACCCGTGGGGGAGGAGGAGATTCGCCTCTCCGCGGACGACCTGCCTGGCCTCCTTGTCGCATGGCTCTCCGAGCTCCTGTACCTCCACGAGACCCAGCGACTCCTGTTCTGCAGGTTCGAGGTCGAGGTGCGCGGGGCGCAACTTCATGCGCGCGCCTGGGGTGAGGCGATCGACAAGCAGCGGCACGAGCTCAAGCTCGCCATCAAGGCGGTCACGTACCACCGGCTCTCCGTGGACCTGGAGAAGGGCGTGGCCGAGGTGATCTTCGACGCCTAGGGGAACCATGATCCGCGGCGTGACCTTCGACTGGTGGCACACGATCGCCGAGACGCCGTGGCCCGACTACGACGTACATATGCGGCGGATTCGCGTGGAGCGTATCGCCGAGGCGTTCGCCGCGCGGGGCCTCGTCGTGGAACCGGACGTCCTCTACCGCGCGTACGACCGGCACACGGAGCTCTTGGCCGAGAAGTGGAAGGACCGAGCCGATCTCAGCGGCGAGGAGCAGCTCCGCGCCTTCCTCGAGTTCGCGGAGCTGGACGCGGCGGACGAGGACTTGCTCGACGCCTTGGCGGCCTCCTTCGGCGACGCGATCCGGACCAAGCTACCCATCCTCTATCCTCACATCGGGGCCACCCTCGCCGCGCTCAAGCGACAGGGCTACCGAGTGGGCCTCATCTCGAACACGGGACGCACCTGGGGACGCTTCCTACGGCCCATCCAGGACGACCTGGGCGTCGGGAAGCACTTCGACGACCGCGTCTTCTCCGACGAGCTGGGCGTGCGTAAGCCCGACCCCCGAATCTTCGAGACGGCCCTGGAACACCTCGGCCTCCGGCCCGAAGAGGCGGTGCACGTGGGCGACGACTTGGTCGCCGACGTAGCAGGGTCCAAGGCCCTAGGCATGCGGGCCGTGTGGTTCGACGTGGGTCACGAGTCCGAGCACGCGGTCCATAACCCCACTTCGCCGGGAGCCGAAAGCCCGGACGCGGAGATCCGCGACCACCGGGAGCTCCTCGAGATCCTGGAGAGGTGGCGGCCATGAAGGCGACTGCGGTGGCCCACCCGATCCAGGGCCTGATCAAGTACCACGGCCTCGCGGACCCCATCCTCCGCCTGCCGTTCCACGACTCGATCAGCGTCTGCACCGCGCCTCTCACGACGCGGACGACGATCGAGTTCGGCGACTTCCCGCGGGACACCGTGACCATCGACGAGCGGACGATCTCCGCCCGGGAGATGCAGCGCATCGTTGCCGTGGTCGACGAGGTGCGCGCCCGCGCGGGGATCACGAAGGCATTCCGCATGGTCTCCGTGAACGACTTCCCCTCCAACGTAGGCCTCGGAGCCAGTGCCTCGGGGTTCGCGGCCCTCGCCCTCGCGGCCTGCCGCGCCGCGGGCCTCCATCTCGAGCTGCAGGAGGTGTCCCGCATCGCACGCCGCGGCGCGGGATCCGCGACGCGGTCCGTGACGGGCGCCTTCAGCAAGTGGAAGATGGGGGTGAGCGACGAGGACTCCTACGCGGTCCAGCTCGCCTCGGAAGAGCTCCAGATGGACATGATCGTGGCCCTGATCCCCGCCTTCAAGCAGACCGAGGACGCCCACCGGGAGGCCCTGACGTCTCCGTTCTTCCACGCCCGGCTGGCGGAGATGCCGCGGCTCATCGCGGAGATGGAGCTGGCCATCCGCAAGCGGGACATCGGCGCGATCTGCGCGTTGGCCGAGCGGGACACCCTCATGCTTCACGGGATCACGATGACGGGGGCCGCGGAGATGGTCCTCTGGCAGCCCGAGACCCTCCGCGTGATCCTCGCCGTGCGAAAGATGCGGGACGCGGGCATCCCCGCCTTCTTCTCCATCGACACGGGAGCGACGGTCTACGTGAACACGCTCCCCGGCCGGGGACCCGAGGTCCAGGCGCGCATCGAGGAACTCGGCATCCGGACCATCCCGTGCACGGTCGGCGGAGCCGCCCACCTCGTCGACGAGCCTCTGTTCTGAGCGAGCGCGGTGCGCCCTCGGATGCTGCGGATGATGGGGCTAGGTCTTCGGCTTGCGCGCCCTCACGTACGCCGCGACGAGCTCGCGGGTCTCCCGGATCTTCCGTGCATTGCGGGAGTAGAGGACGAACTCCACGCCCAGGGCGAGGAGCAGGATCCCTACCAGGGAGAAGCGCACGACCGCGCCGAGCGTGTCGAGGTTCTGGGCATTGGCCGACGTATCATTCTGGAGGGTCGGCATCAGGGAGAAGGTCTCCACGTGCAGGACAAGGACCGCGGCGCGGTTCCCCACTTCATCGACCGCAGTGATGTAGATCGTGTTGGCTCCCGCGACGAGGCCCACTCTGGTCTGCCAGTTCCCCGACGCGTCCGGGCGCACCAGGACGTCGTCCACCAGGACGGTCGCGTTCGGGTCGTCCACCGTCCCGCGCACGAGGACGGTCGACAGGCTCGTCTCCAAGCCGTCGGGCGGGGAAAGCAGATTGACCTTTGGGGCAGTAGTGTCGACGCGGATGGCGGTCCGCAGGATCGTCATGTGCTGGGCCGCATCCACCGCGACGATGATGATGGGGTCGAGGCCGTCGACGAGGGACAGGGTCGTGCTGAACCCTCCCGTGGCGTTGACGTTGACCGGCAGACCGTTGACCAAGAGGGCGATCAGTTTCGTGTCGCTCACGGTACCTGCGACGGGTACCTGGCTCCGAGCCGACACGGTCGCGGTCGGCGCGGTCAGGGTAATCCGCGGGGCGTCCGAGTCCACGAATACGACGACTCCCGTGTAGTTGAGGTTTCCGACCTGGTCCGCCGCGGCAATCTGGAGGATGTTGAGCCCCTCCGGGAGAGCGAGCACGATGCTCCAGCTGCCGTTCGGCGCGACCGTCACGCTGAACCCGTTCACGGAGAGGAACGCACCGAACTCCGAGAGGCCGGAGACGCGCACCAAGTTGGTGGGCGACACGGACATGTTCACGGGCGTCAGGACCACGAGGGGTGGCTTCACCGTGTCGCTCACGATGTTCACGATCTGGGTGGCGACGTTGCCGATGGCGTCCGTGGCGTTCACGAAGATCGTGTTGACGCCCTCGGACAGGGGCACGGGGAAACTGAAAGATCCGTTTGCCGCGGCGAACGCCCCGTTGCGCGCGTGGGACGGCAGGACCGTGGCGGTCACGTGGATGGGGGCCGCACCCGCGAAGTACGGCGACGCAAGGAGCGCCGTCCCCTCCACGTAGACGGCGGAGGTCGGGACCATGGGATACGCCGGCGCGGTGACGATCAGGATCGGCGGGACCGTATCGACCACGAAGGTCCAGTTCACGAACGTGAAGCCTCCGAGGCTGTCGACCGCCGTGAAGTTCGCCACATGGGGTCCGTTCCGCAGCTCGAGCGCGAGGGGCAGCGCGAACGTGTTGCCCTCCAACGTCCCCGCGCTGGTCAGGTTCATGCCATCGAGGTGGAAATCAGCTCCGAGCACCGCGGGTGCGGGCGGGGCGGGCGCCAGGATGACCGTGACGGTCGGTGTGGAGGAATTGATCGTAGCGCCGTCCGCAGGAATCGTGGCCACGAGCGGCACGCTGTTGGCCGAGACAGGCACGGAAGTCACATCAGTGCCGGCGGAGAAGCGCATCGCAGATCCCGCCACCGCGAGCGAGACGGCCACCAGCGCAAGCATCAGGGCAATCGCTTTCGTGCGAACTCCGAGGAGCATCGAGGTTCCCCCGGACCGGGAGAGCATCCCAAACGGCCCCGTCCTCCCGGGTGCCTCGAGGTACGCGGCGAACCCCGATATAAACGCTGAGAACGTACCCGCGAAGGAATCGATACGGAGGTACACCAGAAGCCGCTAGAACGCGACCTTCAGTCCCTTGATCGGCCCTGCGATCGCCCAGGAAGCCGGCGTCGTCGCGAAGTACTTGGCCGCGGCGTCGCGGACCGCCTCGTCCGTGAGGCCCTGGACAATCTCCGCGTAGCGCTCGAGGAAGTCCATCCCGAGACCGTAGTGCTCCATCCGATGCAGCTCCGCGGCGACCTCCGCGTTCTGCTCCAAGGAGACGATGAGGGAACCCACTTGATTGTCCTTGCCGTCCGCAATCTCTCGGGAGGCGAAGGGGTCCGTCCGCAGGCGCGCCAGTTCGTCGCGGATGCCCTGAACCCCCTGCACGAGGTGGGCTCGGTTCAGGCCGACGTTGATGGACCACATGCCCGCTGCGGTCCGCGAGTCCAGATGGCTGTACGCGTAGTACGCGAGCCCAAGCTCGTCCCGGAGGTTCTTCCCCAGGCGCCCCGAGAGGCCGATCCTCCCGAAGAGGAGGTTGGCGAGCAGGAGGGCGTAGTAGTCGTCGTGGCGGCGCGGGACCGCGGGTGCGCCCAGGACCGCGTCCGCCTGGGACTTGTGGGGCATGTCGATCAGTACGCGCCGCGGCTTGCAGGGAGGCGGAGGGCTCGGCCGGGCGGGTTCCGCCTCCCCCCGGAACCGCGCGAGCGGGGCAGCCACGGCCTTCTCCACGAGCGCCCGGTCGACGTCCCCGGTGATCGCGAAGATGAGCCCCTCGGTCCCGATGTGCTCCTCATGGAAGGCGAGGAGATCCGGTCGCCGAATCCGGCGAATACGCTCCGCCCCGCCCTTGGGGTCGCGGCCGTAGGGGTGATCCTTGGGGAAGATGATCCGGAGGAGTTCCCGGTAGGCGCGCTGCCGCGTGTCGTCCGTCTCGATCCGGAGATCGTTCAGGAGCTCGCCCCGGACCCGCTCCACCTCCTTGGCGGGGAACGCGGGCTGGGACAGGCAGTCCGCGAGGATCCGGACGGTCTCCGCGGCAGTCTCCCGCGTGCAGCGCCCCGAGAACAGGAGGAGTTCCTGGGAATTGTGGAACTCCAAGGTGGCGCCAATCCCCTCGAGGCGGTCCGCGAGCTTGGCCGCGGACATGCGGCGGGTGCCGCCGAGCAGGAGGCGCGCGGCGAACTCCGCCACGCCGTGCTCCTCCCCCTCCGCGAAGACGCCCGCGGGCACGCTCCCGCGGAAGGCGATGAACGGGTTCGACGGGAGCGGCTGGGACACGACCACGGCGCCGTTGTCCAGGACCGCGCGGTCGGGGAGGTTCACGAGGACACCTCCTGGGCATGAAACCGGACCACATTGCGGTGCGCTTCGACGAGGTACTTCCGCGCGACCTCCCGTACCTGCTCGGGGCGGACCCGGTCCACCTTCGCGAGGACCGCCCCGCCCGCGTCCCACCCAATCAGGGCCTCCAACGTACTCAGGAGGATCCCCTGGGCCGTGACTCCGTCGTGCTCGTAGCGGTACCACGACCGCACTTGGTGCCGCGCGCGGTCCATCTCCGCCTTCGAGGGCACCGTCGTGCGCAGCCGCTGCACCTCGCGGTCCACGACCTGCTCCACGCGGTCCAGGGAGACGCCATTCGTGAGGGTCACGCTCGCGAGCAGGAGGGCGGGATCCCGCTTCATCTCCTGCCGCAGGGAGACGTCCGTCGCGAGCTTGCTCTCAACCAGGGCGCGGTAGAGGCGCGTGGACCGCGGCCGCCAGTCGCCGCCCGCGAAGGGCGTGAAGCCGTGCCAGCCTCCGAAGATCGTCGTGAGGAGGATGAGGGCGGGCGTGTCCTCATGGGAGAAGGGCGGGATGTGCCAGCCCGCGAGGAAGAGGTCCGTCGCCCCGGGTCGTTCCAGGTCGCTGCGCCGCTCCCCGTGCTGCTCGGGCTCCACGAGGCGCATGGGCGGCGGCGCGGGCTCCGGCTTCAGGGGCTCGAAGGCCTCCCGCACGTGCTGCATGGCGACCGCGGGGTCGAAGCCGCCGACGAGGACGAGGAACGCGTTGTTGGGCGCGTAGTACCGGAGGTAGTGCGCGTAGAGGGGGTCGCGATCCAGCTTCGCGAGGTCCTGCTTGTAGCCGATCGCGGTCCAGTGGTACGGATGCACGTGGAAGGCGAGCCCCCAGAGCTCCTCCTCCGCCAGGAACTCGGGCTGGTTCTCCGCGCCCTCCCGCTCGCTGATCACGACGCTCCGTTCGGCCTCGACCTCCTTCGGGTCGAAGGCGGCGTTCCGCATCCGCTCGGACTCGATCATGAGCGCCGTGTCCATCTCGGACGCGGGAATTGTCTCGAAGTACGTGGTGAAGTCCGTGTCCGTGAAGGCGTTCATCTTGCCGCCGA
>CAZJIP010000069.1:0-10915 GCA_964546105.1 uncultured Methanomassiliicoccales archaeon | reverse complement strand
GTTCGATTCTTCGCAGGTTTGGGCGCTGTGCGTCAATCGGTCCTGTCTCAGGCCGTTATGCGACCTCGAGATTTGAGGCCGAGAGCGGAGTGGACGCTTTCCGTGCGGATCTTTCTCAGTCCTTTCCCGGGTGGTGGCCGCAGAAGCGTCGAGCCGCACGACGGGGGAGTTCAGCGTCTCGTCGCGGGTCACGGACTTTTGCGGCTGCACTCAGAGTTCTCGTCAGGTTGCCCCAATCATGCTTACGAGGCCATGTCGATTACCTTTGCTCGAAGGGCGAGCTGTCCGTAGGGAGAAGTGGGTCTCTGCTCCGGCTTCGTCCAGATAGAGGAGTAAGGGCACCGCTTGGCATAAGTGCGCGAACATTGCACTGAGGTTTCCGCTGATCGGTCGCCAGCGACATCGCCGGCTGTTGAGATGGACCGGCCCCAACGAGCCTCCTGACCCGCCTCGCGTGCCCGGAGCGAACCGTCCAGCGTACCTTCGGTTCGGTCTCACGCTCTCGGCTCCGTCGGCTGGTGCGTGCTTCCCGCCTCTGACGCAACCTGCTCCCCCTGGGGCGTCGGCGACGTTCGCCGTGCGAGCTCCTCGACGATGAGCAACAGCCGCCGGCCCGCGAGCCGTGCGGTCGCGTCCCGCGTCGCGCTCTCAAGGTCGCCGAGGAACGCCCTCGCGAGGTCAACGAGGCCCTCCGTCGTCATGCCCTGGTACACGACCTTCGTCTGCAGATCCGCCTCCACGCCCGCCATCAGAGCTCCCCCCTCTTCCACTTCTCGACGACGGTGGCTACCACACGATCGGGGGTTGCGAGTTTCTTGATGGGCTCTGAGGCAGCCCGTTTCACTGTTCCACCACGTCCCGCGGTTCGGGAGGCCGGTGCCAGGCGGGGGCCCCGTCGGACCGCAGCCCGCGGGCCGTCCAACCGCGCGGAGGGATCCGTTGGGCCTCGGAGCGCGAGAATCATGGCGGCCTATCACGGCCGGGCCGAGGATTTGAAACATTCGGCGAGCCAGTCCATAAGGGTTCTCGCCGGCCCCGGGAGACCGTCGCCGCCTTATCGGTCCCCAAGCGGGCGGCAGGGAAGGAACGTTTCGCCGTCTCCCTCGGCGGCGCCGACCCGTTGTGGGGGGAAGGTCAGTACACTCTCTCGCCCGACTCAATGGGCCATCGTTTGTCTCGGATCGCCGCCTCGACCTTGGCGAGGGCGTGGTCCAGTTCACAGGCGATCTCCCGACGCCGCTTGTCGTTCGTGGCTTCGTCGTCGAGGAGGGCCCGGACGGAGCGGAGGAGCGGGCGATTGATGTAGAGGAGGGTGAGGAGTTCCTTCTGGTAGAGCATGTCCACGAGGTAAGGATTCCGCACGGTCCCCACGGTCGCCTGGGCCGACCAGAACTTCACGGAGACGTCTAGGAACACCCCGAAGCCCACGAGGGACGCTACGACGATCACGAAGAGGATCAGGGCCGTCTCGAGATAGGAGAGGCCGAACTGCGACAGGGCGGGCCCAAGGACGAGGGTGAAGACCCCCATGAACGTGAGGATCGAGAAGACGATGCCCACGATCCCGCTGCTCAGGTTCCACCGGTACAGCCATTCGGCCGCCCTCACCTTCTGCCGCTCCAGACTCGCGCGGACCACTCCGGCTTCGCTCATGATTGAGATCTCCGACGAACCGACGCAGCGTCGTCCCGACCTAAATACGCGACGCGCCACCACGGGGCGACGAAGCGGGATTCGCACGCATCCCCTCGGGACAAGGGTCGAGCCAGGGACTCGAAAGAGCTTGACTCCCATCCGGGCGGAGCCCGCGCGGATGTCGCCACGAGGCCGCCCCGCCTCGCTCGCCTAGGCGACCGAGGCGCCCGAGGAACCCCGCTGGACCAAGAGGCAGGCGGGGTCAGAGGCGAGGGGGTCGGACGTGCGGGCATAGGCCCTCGCCCGGCTGCCCCCGCAGATCTCCCGGAAGGGGCATGCGCCGCAGGCTCCTACGAGCCGTCTCGTCCGGATTCTCTGGAGCACCTCGTCCTGCCGATAGAGAGCGGGAAGGGCGCCCGCCCGGATGTCCCCTAGCGGGCAGGGGAGGAGCCCGCCGGGTTGGACCGACCCGTCGTAGGCGACGAAGAGAATCCCATCCCCGTCCAGCGTCCCGCGGGAGCCCACCGTCGACGGTCCTCGCGGCGTCCCCTCCAGGGCGAGTAGCTGGGAACGAAGGGAACGGTAGAGAGGAGCGTCCCAATACGCCTCCTCTTCCCGCAGCCGCGCGACCCTGCGAAGGAAGGGCGCCTCCACCGACCGCACGGCCATGCCGTACCGGGAAGCGTCGTATAGAAAATTGCATACGCTCTCGTACTCGTCGGGTGAGAGGTCCAGGGTGTCTGTGGCCCGGCCGACTTGGACGAGGAAGAAGACCTCCCAGGTGGGGACCCCCAGGGTGCGGAGGAGGTGGAAGATCTGGGGGAGCTCCTCGACGTTCTGTCGCATGACCGCCGTGTTGACCTGGATCCCCAACCGGAGGCGGAGGGCCTCCTTCATGGCCTCCACCGTTCGGCGGTACGTGCCGGCTTTCCTGCGGATCCCGTCGTGGGTCGCCTCCCTGGCCCCGTCGAGGCTGAGGGAGATAGAGGAAATCCCGAGGTCCTCGAGGCGTCCGAGCACATCTTCGGTCAGGAGCTCCGTCACCGCAGGCGAAACCGCGGCCTTGATTCCGCGATCCCGCGCATGGGCGAGGAGCTCCCAGAGATCGCGACGGCGAAGGGGATCCCCTCCCGTGAAGATCAGGACCGGAGGGGGCGAGCCAAAATCCGCCACCTGGTCGATGAGACGAAACCCTTCGTTCGTCGTGAGTTCCCCGGGGAGCGGCTCGGGGATGGCGGACGCCCGGCAGTGGACGCAGGAGAGCCCGCAGGCGCGCGTGGTCTCCCAAAACACTAGCAGGGGTGCCTGGGCGTAGTCCACGGGTGGCCGGCGTCCCGCAGGCGGCGAGGGCGGCGTCATGCGAGGGCCCCCGGCGCCACCCGGATCTCGGGTCGAAGGGCCGCAAGGACGCCTTGGACCGCGCGGTCCGCGTCCTCGATGCAGTCGGGGATGCCGATACCGTGGTACGCGCTACCCGCGAGGTAGAGCCCCGGGACTTCCGCCCGTGCGACCTCGATAGCCGCGACCCGGGCCACGTGGCCGACCTCGTACTGGGGGTGGGCCCGCGGCCACCGATGGACCCGGGCGAGCTCCGGCGTCCCGCAGAGCCCCAGCAGGGGGCCGAGCTCTTCCACGGCGAGGTCTGTAAGGGCCTCATCGGAGCGGTCCAAGATGGACTCATCCCGCGCACCCCCGTAGAAGGCGCGGAGCAGGACGTGGCCCGGAGGCGCCCGTCCCTCGAACTTGGCCGAGGACCACGTGCACGCGTCCAAATGGATTCCCTCGGAACGGGGCACCACGATCCCGGACCCACGGAGGGGCCGGCAGGCGTCCTCGGGGAAGGCGAGGGACACGACTGCGGAGGAGGCGTAGGGAATCGCCCGCAAAGCAGCGGCGAGCTCAGGCGCGGAGCCGTGGAGAACCTCCGCAGCTGCGTGGGCGGGTGTGGCCAGAAGGACTGCGTCCGCATGGAGGTCCGCCCCATCGCTTAGGGGGACGAGGAAGCGGCCGACCTCCGTCTGCTCGACCCTCACGGCCCGGACCCCCGTCCTCCAGTCCACCGCTGGCGTGCGCTCCACGAGGGCCTCCAGGAGCCGCCCCATTCCGTCCCGGAGCGTGGCGAAGGGGCGCGGGACGGTCGGGTCGGTCGGCGCCCAGGATCGAGCGGAGGCCCGCAGGCCCCGAATCACGCTCCCATAGTCCCTTTCGTACCCGAGGAACTGGGGGAGCAGGCCCTCCATGTCCAGCCGCTCCGGGTCGCCCGCGTGGATCCCCGCCGCGAGGGGGTCCGCGATGCGGTCCAGGACCTCGTGGCCGAGGCGCCGGCGAACGAAGGACGCGAGGCTCTCGTCCCCCGCCGTCTTCCGGGCGGGGAGGACGAGCTCCAGGGAGGCCCGGAGCTTCCCCCGGGCGGACAGAAGAGGAGTGCGGACGAAGGAGCCCAGGCGCGGAGTCGCGAGGAGGATGAGGCCCTCGGGGAGGGGCACGAGGGTTCCCCGTCGCACGCAGTAGACCTCGCGTCGGCGCAGACCCTGAACCTGTGTTGCAAGGCCGAGTTCGCGCACGAGGTCAAAGGCCCGAGGCTTCGTCGTTAAGAAGGAGTCAGCCCCTCGCTCCAGTAGGAAGCCGTCCTGCCGCTCCGTGCCGATCGAGCCGCCGAGCTCCCGTCGCCCCTCGACCAGCGTGAGGGCGAGGGCCTCCTGGGAGGGCACCGCCTTGCGGAGCCCGTAGGCCGCCGCGAGGCCCGCGATGCCGCCGCCGAGGATCACCACGCGCCGCGTCATGGGGTCAGCCTCGGCCGGACCGCGGCCGCCATGGCCCCGATGAGCTTCGGGTCCGCGTTCAGGGACTCGGTCCGATCCAATCGCACTCCGAGTCGTTCGGCTCGCCCCTTTGCCTCGATGTCCACGTCGTAGAGGATCTCGAGATGGTCGGACACGAACCCGAAGGGCACGACGAGGATCGCCTTCTCGCCCTTCCTCCCGAGTTCCTCGATCACGTCCTTGAGGGAAGGTCCGAGCCACGGACCCGCGGTGCGGCCCGCGCTCTGGTAGCACATCCGGGATCGGATGGGCGGGAGGCGGACCCGAATCGCCTCCATCGTTTCCCGGAGTTCCTTCTCGTAGGGGTCGCCTTCTTCCTTGATCTTCATCGGTAGGCTGTGGGCGGTGAACAGGACGTGGGGATCAGGGAAGCCCGCCTTCGCGAGGACCGTCAGGCGTGCGGCCACCTTCTCAGCGAAGGCGTCCGCCAGGGCGGGCTGGTCATTCCAGCTGTCCACGTATGCGATGTCCATCAAGAGGCGCCGGTCTTGGATCGCTGCACGGACCGCCTCGAAGTAGGCGCCCACGCTCATCCGGGAGGAGTAGGGCGTGAGGCAGAGGGCGAGGACCTTTCGCGTGCCGTCCCGGGCGATCTGCGCGACGGCCTCCCGGATGTGGGGATGCCCGTGCCTCATGCCGACGTAGGCGCGGACGCGATGGCCTTCCGACGCGAGGTGGGCCTCGAGCCCCTTCGCCTGCTGGATCGAGATCTCCAAGAGCGGCGACTTCCCGCCGATGCGGCGGTAGCGCTCCCGGAACTCTTCGACCAGCTCGGGGGGCGTGTGCCGACCCAGGCGGATGTCCCTCAGGTACGATTCAACGTCGTCCAGAGAGTCGGGTCCGCCGAGGGCCATCGTCAGGATCGCGGTCGTCTCCTCCGCCATGCGTTCGGTCCTCCTCACTTCGCGCGGTAGTCATGGACGAACTGGACCAGCCCCTTCAGGTGCTCCAGTGGTGTCGCGGGCAGGACACCGTGGCCGAGGTTGAACACGTGGCCGGGACGGCCTCCCGCGCGGCCCAAGACGTCGCCCGCAAGGGGGCGCCACTCCTCCGACGGGCCCAGGAGGGCCACAGGGTCGAGGTTCCCTTGGATGCCGCGTTCCTCGCCGATGCGACGCCACGCCTCGTCCAGGGGGATGCGCCAGTCCACGCCGATGACGTCGCCGCCCGCGGATCGGAAGGCCTCGAGGAAGCCCGCCGTGTTCGTGCCGAAGTGGATGACGGGGACCTCCGTCTCGCGGAGGGACTCCAGGAGCGCTCGGCTCCAAGGCTGCACACGAGAGACATACCCGAGGGGAGATAGGGCCCCTGCCCAGCTATCGAAGACCTGGAGGGACTGGGCCCCAGCCTCGACCTGGGCGCGCAGGAACGCCCCCAGGGATTCGACGAGGTGCGCCATGAGCGCATCCCAGGCCTCGGGCTCGCGCTGCAGGAACCGCTTCGTCTCGAGGAAATCCTTGGAGCCGCCTCCCTCGATGAGGTAACTCGCGAGGGTGAAGGGCGCCGCCGCGAACCCGAGGAGCGGGACCTCGGCCTTCTCCCGCACGCGACGGATCGTCGCGAGGACGAAGGCCAAATCCTTTTCTGGATCGACCGCGCGGAGGCGCGAGACGTCCTCGGCCGTGCGCACGGGAGGCGTGAGCCTCGGTCCGCTCCTGTGGTCGATGCGGACCTCGACGCCCATGGGTTCGAGCGGGAGCAGGAGGTCCGAGAAGAGGATCGCCGCGTCGACACCGAGTTCGCGCAGCGGCTGGAGGGTGACTTCCGCCGCGAGCTTCGGGCTCTTCGCGATTTCCAGCATCCCGTGCTTCGATCGAAGATCGCGATAGGTCGGCGAGGATCGGCCGGCCTGTCGCATGAACCAAACCGGAGTGCGGTCCACGGGTTCGCGCCAGCAGGCGCGGAGGAATCGGTCCTTCATGGGGCGCCTCCGAGGTCCTTGAACGCCGCCTCGGCCGCGTCCACCGTCCGGTCGATGTCCAATGCGGAGTGGGCTGCGGATACGAAGGCGGTCTCGAAGGGTGCAGGCGGGAGGTACACACCCCTGCGGATCATCTCCCAGAAGAACCGGCCGTAGGCCGACGTGTCCATCGTGCGCGCGTCGTCGTAGTTGCGGACCGGGCGGTTAAGGAAGAAGAGCCCCACCATGGAGCCGACTCGCTGGACGTGCAGCGGCGCACCCGCGTGGCCCGCGGCGTCCGCCAGGCCCCTCTCCAACCGCGCGGCGTTCTTCTCGAGGCGCACGTACAAGGCGGGCCGCACGTGGCGGAGCGCCGCGAGGCCCGCCGCCATGGCGAGCGGGTTCCCCGCCAGGGTGCCCGCTTGGTACACGGAGCCGAGGGGCGCGACCTTCTCCATGATCTCCCGTCGGCCACCGTACGCGGCGACCGGGAGGCCGTGACCGAGGATTTTCCCAAGGCAGGTGAGATCGGGACGGATCCCGTAGCGTTCCTGCGCCCCGCCAGGGGCCACACGGAACCCCGTGATGACCTCGTCGAAGATGAGGACGCTCCCATGCTCCTCCGTGATTGCGCGGAGGCCTTCCAAGAAGCCGCGCTCGGGCGGGACCACGCCCATGTTCCCCGCCACGGGCTCGGTGAGGACAGCGGCGATGGCATCCCCATGGACGCGGAAGAGGTCCTCGACAGTACCGAGGTCGTTGTAGCGGGCGAGGAGCGTGTCCCGCACGGTCCCCTTGGGGACGCCCGCGGATCCCGGAAGGCCCGCGGCGGCGACACCGGAGCCCGCTTTCACGAGGAAGTGATCCGCATGACCGTGGTAGCCTCCCTCGAAGAGGAGGACCTTGTCCCGCCCCGTGAAGCCCCGCGCCGCGCGTACGGCGGACATCGTGGCCTCCGTGCCGGAGTTCACGAACCGCAGGAGCTGCAGGCTTGGCATGAGTCGCTTCACGGCCTCCGCGAGCCGGACCTCCGCCTCCGTGGCGGCGCCGAAGCTCGTGCCTCGTCCTGCCGCCTCCCGCACGGACCGCACGACGTCCGGCTGGGCATGACCGAGAAGGAGCGCGCCCCAGGAGTTGCAGAAGTCGAGGTAGCGCGAGCCGTCCGCGTCGGTGAGCCAGGCGCCTTTGCCTTTCACGATAAACCGCGGCGTGCCGCCTACGGAGCGGAAGGCGCGCACGGGGCTGTCCACGCCGCCCACGAGGCTCTCCTGGGCGCGGGCGAAGAGCTTCTCGGAACGCGGCGCGCGGGGAACGGCCGGGTCCCTGGCGGTCATCTCGGACCCCCGGGACGTCCGGCATCCGCTCGAGGGTCGAGCGGAGGCGCGTGAAGATCGGCGTCTCCCGCCCCCCATCGGACGAACTCCCGCGTTTCCTTCCCTTCTTCGGTCCGATGGTCGCGGTCGCCGCGTCCCGGCGTCCTGTCCTCAGACACGCGGATTCTCCCCCCGGCGCCACCTCGCGACGTCCTTGGCGTGGTACGTGAGGATGAGGTCCGCCCCGGCCCGCCGGATCGCGGTGAGAGTCTCCTCGACGATCGCGCGCTCGTCGACCCAGCCGCGCTCCGCCGCGGCCTTGATCAGGGAGTACTCCCCGCTGACCGCGTACGCGGCGAGGGGCACGTCGAAGCGCTCCCGCGCGGCCCGGAGAACATCCAGGTACGCGAGGGCGGGCTTGACCATCACGATGTCCGCGCCCTCCTCGAGGTCGAGAGCGATCTCCCGCAGGGATTCGCGGAGGTTCGCGGGATCCTTCTGGTAGGTCTTCCGGTCGCCGAAGCGCGGAGCGGAGTCGGCGGCCTCGCGGAAAGGCCCGTAGAAGGCCGATGCGTGCTTCGCGGCGTACGCGAGGATGATCGCATCCTCGTAGCCCGCCTGGTCCAGCGCGGCACGGAGCGCCGCGACCTGTCCGTCCATCATGGCGCTCGGGGCGACCACGTCGGCGCCCGCCGCAGCTTGGCTCACCGCGGTTCGGGCGAGCAATTCGAGGGAGGCATCGTTGTCGATGCGGCCGTTCCGCACCACGCCGCAGTGCCCATGGTCCGTGTACTCGCACAGGCAAACGTCCGCCATCACCGTGAGGTCCGGCGCGATCCGCTTGACCGCCCGCACGGCCTCCTGGACGATGCCCCGGTCATCGTAGGCACCGCGGGCGAGCGGGTCCTTCTCCACCGGGAGGCCAAAGAGGATGACCGCGGGGACGCCCAGCGCCGCGAGCTCCTTCGCCTCCCTCTCCGCCTCCTTGACCGTGAAGCGACGGATGCCCGGCATCGAAGGGATGTCTGCGGGGATTGACGTGTCCTCGCGGACGAACATGGGCTGGACGAGGTGGGCCAGCTCCGCGGTCGTCTCGCGGACGAGGGACCGGATGGCGGCATTCCGGCGCAGTCGTCGAAGCCGAACCCTCGGCCTCGGGATTTGGAGTTCACCCACGGACGCTCATCTCCAGCAGGCTCTGCACGAGCCCGTCGATTGTGTGCTCCTTCGCGACGATCGCGATGCGGAAGCCGAGCTCGCGGACGGCCTCGGCAGTCACGGGGCCGATTGCCGCCGCCGGCGTCCGCTCGCGCAGCTGCATGAGTTCCTTCTCGGGCAGTAACGAGGTGAGGTTCTCGGCTGAGGACGGACTCGTAAACACCACGCAGTCGATCGAGGTCGTGCTCAGTCCATCCGGGCTCGCGGGCGGGGGGATCGCCTCGTAGGCGTCCACCTGGACGACCTCCGCTCCGCGTACTCGGAGCGCATTCGGGAGGGACTGGCGGGAAATCGGGGACCGCGGCAGGAGGACGCGCTTTCTGGCCACGTCCCCCATGACCTTCACGATCTCGTCCGTGAGGTATTCCGGAGGCATCACGTCCGCGGGCAGGCCGTTCCTCTGGAGCGCCGCGCGGGTGACAGGACCCACGGCCGCGATCCGCCCGCGCGTGTCGCGGAGGCTGACATGGAGCTGTCGCGCCCGTTCCGCAACGGCGTCCACGCCGTGGGCGCTCGTGAACACAACCCAGTCATAGGTTCCCCACTCTCGCAAGGCCTCGTCGAGGGACGTAAGGTCCGCAGGCGGGACGATGCGGACCGTGGGGAATCGGATCACGGAGGCGCCTTTCTGGGCCAGCGCGTCGCCCAGAAGCAGCACGCGGTCCTCCGAGCCGGCGACGAGAATGGTCCGGCCGGTGAGAGGTCCGTCGCTCATGAGGCTACCTCCCTCAGGATCTCGTTGGCGCCGCCTTCCATGAGCCGGGTCGCGACCTTGTCCACGATCTCGCGCCAGGCGTCCGCGGGCGCCCGGACCATCGCTCGGACGATGCGCCGGCCATCGGGGGATGCGACCACCGCGCGGAGAACCAGGGCACCTTCCTCGAAGGTCGCGAGCGCACCGAGGGGCACATTGCAGCTGCCTCCGATGCGCGCGCTGAGGTCCCTCTCGGCCTCCGCCGCTCGTCGCGCGTCGGCATCGTCGATGGAGGCGAGGAGGTCGAAGATCGCGCAATCCTGGGACCGCGTCTCCACCGCAAGGGCGCCTTGGCCCGGCGCCGGCGTGACGACGTCGGGGGAGAGAGGCTCCGCGATCCGATGCTCAAGGCGAAGCCGCCGCAGTCCCGCGGCGGCGACGACAAGCCCGTCGAATTCCCTGGCGTCTAGGCGCTGCAGGCGCGTGCCCACGTTGCCGCGGAGCTCTTTCACCGCGAGGCCGGGCCAGCGGGCGAGGAGCTGCGCCTTGCGGCGCAGGCTGCTCGTCCCGATGCGGGTCCCGGGTGCGAGGGTCGCGGTCGAGAGGCCGTCGTTGGCCACGAGGACGTCCCGCGGGTCGGACCGCGACGGCATCGCCGCGATCGTGAGGCCCGGCGGGAGGCCCGTGGGCAGGTCCTTCAGACTGTGCACCGCGAAGTCGATCCCGCCGGCCAGCAGCGCGTCCTCGATGCGCTTCGTGAACGCCCGCTTCCCGTCGAGGGAGCCGCTGCGGCCCTCCGAGTCGCCCTCGTCTCCGTGGGTCTTGATCACGACGGTGTCGAACGTGGTCTCCGGGTGAAGGCCCCGCAGCCGTGCGAGAACCTCGTCCGTCTGGGCGAGGGCCAGGGGGCTTCCTCGGCTACCGACGCGGAGCCGTTCCGTCATCGCGGGCCGCCTCCACGTGCCTGCAGGCCGTGGACGAGCTGCTGGACGATCTGGTTGCGGGTCTCTTCCGGCAGGACGCGCAGCTGCTCCGTGGGCCCGTGCAGGAATCGATTCACGAGCCGCGCGGCAAGCTTGTCGATGACCGCCCGGTCCTCCGGAGCGAGTCGCGGCAGACGCGCGAGGGTCTCCTCCACCTCTTCCCGCCGCAAGGCCTCCACGGCCCTTCGAAACTCGGCCACGTCGAAGGCCGCGGAGGGCCGCAGGGGTTCCACGAGGCCCGATGCCTACTCCCGCATTCGGTTCCCCGCGTGGGCGAGGCCTCCCGGCGGCGGAACCTGCGCCCCCCCCGGGCCGGGCCCGTCAATCGCGGTCGGGGTCACCGCCTGACA
>CAZJIP010000068.1:0-11079 GCA_964546105.1 uncultured Methanomassiliicoccales archaeon | reverse complement strand
CAAGTGCAGGAAGTGCGGCACGACGATCGCCATCGTGGGCCGCCTCGAGAAGACGGCCAAGGAGAACCGCTTCTACGGGGTCCTGTACCACCGGTGAGGCGCCTCAGCCGACCAGGTGACCCTTCTCCACGATGGGATGGCCGTCCACCTCGACGCTGACCTCGGAAACGATGCACTCCACGCGGACCCCCGGCGACAGTCGACCGCCCAGCGCCACGTTGTCCCCGAACCATAGGTTCGCGCAACCCAGGGCCTTCTCCGCCTCCTCGTGGGGTCCGCCCGCGCGCGCCCGCGCGTTCAGTCCGAACCCGAAGCGGCCCAGGGTGCGTCCATCGCGGCCGCCGAGGTTCATCGTGTGCACGGCCTTGGCCGCGCCCACGATGCGGATCGCGTGGCCCTCCCGAAGCGTGGCCGTCGCGGGCTCCAGGAGCGGCTCGTCGAAGTAGACGTCCGCCACGAGACGCCCCTCCGCGGTCCCTTCCACGGGCGCGATGAAGAGCTCGCCCGCCGGGAGCGTCGTGAACGCGCCCCGCCGGGTGCAGAGCCCCGTGTCTTCCGCGATCCATTCCCTTCCTTGGATGGAGAACGTGAGGTCGGTCCCCGAGGAGGAGGTCAGGTGGAGCTGCGCCGCGTTCCGCAGCCGCCGCGCCACCCGGCGAACGAGCTCGTGGATCTCCCCCCAGTCCGCGGAGAGCCCGCCCGCGGAGAGCATGTCCTCCGTGATGCCCGGAATCGAAATGACCCGGGACCCCGCCCGGTTCGCCGCGCGTCGTGCATGCGTATGCGTGAGGGACTTGCGCGTCGCCAGGAGGATCAGGTCCGCGGATTCCATGGCCGTCGCCACAAGATCGGGCGGCTCTGCGCCGTCGTGCTCCCGGGGGAGGATGCAGAGCACGACGGGGTCCGTGCCGAGGCTGCGCGCCGCGGTGAGAAAGGCGTCCCCAATCGCCTTCGTGTCCCGGTCCACGAGGATCAGGACCCTCTCCTTCTCCCGGAGAGCGGCGCTCGTCCGCAGGATGAGCCGCGCACCGTCCTCCATCGGCCCCGACGAAACGGCGGGAACGGGATAAGGTTTCTCCCTGGGCATTCCGGAGAGTCATTTCGGCGGGGCGACCCGAGCGGGGAATCTATAAATAACGAGCGACCCATCGGCGCCCGTTCGGAGGGATCGGTTCCTGGCTTCCGGTTCGGACGAACTACGTGTCCTTCTCAAGGGGTTCAACGGTCAGACAGGAAGCCGGATGTCCGCGATCGTGACTCGGTCCGGCGTGCCCGTGTCCTGGGTGCTCCCGCCCGAGGTCCCTGCGGACAACTTCGCGACCATGGCGGCGACCCTCCTGGGCGCCCTCGAGGTCATCTACTCCACGATGCAGGGACCGTCCCCGCAGCAGGTCACCGTGCAGACCGAGAGCGGCACGCTCGTCGTGCGCGTGATCACGCCCAAGATGTTCCTGGTCGCCCTGACGGACGGCAAGCCCGCGGACGTCGCGAAGCAGGTCGAGGAGACCGCGACCCGCGCGCGGGGCCTGCTCGCCAAGGCATCCTAGGCGGCGCGGGCTCGCTTGGGCAGCAGCCGCGCGATGCCGTCGACGAACCAAGTTCGCAAGTGCTGGTAGGGCTTCCACTTCCGGGCGACCGCCACGAAAGCGAGGGCGAGGGCGATCCCCAGGACGGCCCCGGCGATCACGTCGGAGGGCCAGTGGACGCCCAGGTAGATCCGGCTGATCCCTGCCGCGACGGCGAAGAAGGCCGCGGAGACCTTCACGGGCCACCGGAAGTACACCGCGAGGAAGGCGGCGACCGCGAAGATCCGCGAGCTGTGCCCGCTCGGGAAGGACGGGTCCCCCTCCAGGGCGCATGCGTTCGCCGTGAGGAGGTTCACGTTGGGGAGCACGTCGCAGGGGCGTGCGCGGTCGAAGGCGTACTTGAGGACCTCCGTGACGACGATGACCGCGGCGAGGAGCACAAGGAGGTCGAAGGCCCGCTCCCTGTGGCCCCACCACCAGAGCGGGATCGCGAGGAGCGCGAGGACGTAGGGCAGGGCGAGGTCCGTGAAGAAGACCATGAGGAGGTCGAGGACGGCATTGGTCCCCGCCAGGTTGAGCGCCCGGAAGATCGACTCGTCCCAGCCGGGGTACCAGACCGCGGACCCGGTTGCCAGGGGAAGGAGCACGCGCGGGCCATTTGGAAGGGGGACTTAAAGGGCGCGGGCGAGAGAATCAACGCTAAGTCTCTTGACGCGCAACGGCTTCGCGGTCCCGGTGGACCCGACCCGAGACGTGTACCGCCGCCTCCTGGCGCATCACGGACCGCAGCACTGGTGGCCCGCGCGGACGGACTTCGAGGTCATCGTCGGCGCGCTCCTCATGCAGCAGACCACGTGGGCGAACGTCGAACGCGCGATCGCGAACCTGCGGGACGTCGGCCTCCTAGACGTGCACGCACTCGCAGCCGCCTCGGTGCCCATGATCCGGCGGCACGTCCGCGTGGCGGGGCTCTACCGCACGAAGCCGGGCCGGCTCAAGGCCTTCTGCCGGCATCTCGTGGAGCGCTGCGACGGCGACCTCGCGGCGTACTTCGATCGCCCGACCGCGGAGGTCCGCGCGGACCTACGCGCCCAGGAGGGCGTCGGCCCGGAGACCGCGGATTCCATCCTCCTCTACGCGGGCCGCCATCCCGTGTTCGTGGTGGACGCCTACACGATCCGCATCGGGACGCGGCTCGGGCTCCTCGCGACCCGCGAGTACGATGCCGTCCAGCGCCATTTCGAAACCCGCCTGCCCCCGGACGTGAACCTGTACCAGGAGTACCACGCCCTCCTCGTGACCCACGCGAAGACTCTGTGCCGCCCCCGGCCCAAGTGCCGCGAGTGCCCCCTCCTCGGGTCCTGTCCGTTCGGACGACGGCAAAGGTCATGAGGAGCTGCAGCCGTCGGGATGCCCGATGCTCCGCGCGGTCACCTTCGACGCGTTCGGCACCCTGATCGACACGGGCCGCGACGTGCTCATCCACGTGGCCCGCGCGGTCTGCCAGGACTATCGCCCGAGTCTGGCACCCGAGGAGCTCCTGGCGACCTGGGACCGCTACTTCTTCAACGCGGAGTACGACGAGTTCCAGAACCTGGTGACCACGACGGAGGACAGCCTCGCGAAGACCATGGCCGACTACGGGATGGAGGGCGATCCGCGGCCCTACATCGAGATGCTCGAACGGATGTGGAGCCACGCGAAGGCCTACCCTGAAGCGGCGCGCGTGCTCGCGCGCATGGACGGGCTTCCGCGCGCTGTGGTCTCCAATGCGGACGATGCATTCCTCAAGGAGATCCTCCAGAAGAACGGTCTCACGTTCGACCACGTAATCACGTCGGAAGGCGCGCGCGCTTACAAGCCGCGCGCGCGGATCTTCGAGATCGCCCTTGCGCGGCTCGGCGCGGAGCCGGAGCACGTGGTCCACGTGGGCGATTCCCTGACCGCGGACGTGGAGGGGGCGAGCCGGCTCGGAATGCGGACCGTCTGGGTGAACCGCGCGGGCGTGGTCCGCGGCGCCTCGGACCCGCGACCCGACCACGAGATCCCGGACCTCACGCCACTGCCCGGCCTCCTCGAGCAGCTCCGGTGACGGATTCCGCAACGCCGCGACCCGCGGGCGGGAGGCCCTTTGCATATACGTGGCCCTTAAGTCGATTCGGCCCGGTACGGGTAAGGGCAGGGGTGCTCGTCACCGTGCAAGGCGTCACGGTCGGGGAACGGATCGTCGTCCACCTCTCCGGCTTTCTCCGGCACTTCGATGCGTACGAGGTGCCTCCCGAGATGACCCAGGACGGGATCGGCGCGGCCCTGGGCATCAGCCGCGCCCACGTCGCCCTCGAACTCAAACGTCTCAAGGCCGCGGGCAAGGTCGAGGAGCGGATGGCCCACGTGGCCAACGCGCGGACGCGCCGCAAGGTATACGCACTCATGCCGGCTGGTCAGGACATCGCACGCCGCATGCGCGAGTACGCGCGCACGCGGACCGTGGTCCTCATCACGCCCCAGGGCACCCGGGAGGCCACGGGGGAGGAGGCCCTGGAAACCCTGCGGCGGGGCGGGGTGCGCGAGTCCCTGGGAATCCAGCGAATCCTCGCGGGGAACGTGGTCGACCTGCGACCCCAGGAGCCGCCGCGGACGGCACCGCCCCCCGGGCGACCGTTCTGGGGGCGCGCGGCGGAGCGGGAGCGGCTCGGCATATGGCTCCGCGACGGTCCGCAACCCGTCGCGGTCATCGTGGGCGTGGCGGGCATCGGGAAGAGCGCCCTCCTCGGGAAGGTCCTCGAGGCGGAGTCGCGGCCCGTGCTCCTCCGGCGGCTCTATCCCCACGACGACGCCCATGGCATCCTCTCGACCTTCGCGGATTTCCTCGCGCGGCAAAACCGCCGCCGACTCAAGGCGGTCCTGAGCCGACCGGCATACGATCCCATGGAGGCCACCGCCGTGCTCCGGGAGGATCTGGCCGGGTACGTGGTCGGGGTGGACGACTTCCACACGTGCCCGCCTGCGGAGGGCCTCGTGGCCGCCCTCCTGGAGAAGCCCCTGGCGTTCAAGCTCCTCGTGAGCACCCGGGTCCAGCCCGCGTTCGCGGACCGGGGCGTCCTCCAGAACGACGCCATCCTCACGATCCCCCTCTCGGGTCTGGACGAGGACGCCTCCCGGGCATTCCTGGCGCACCGCCGGCCCGGCCTGCCGCCCGAGGACGTCACGCGCGTGCTCGGGGCCACGCGCGGCCACCCGCTCGCCCTCGAGCTGTTCGCCGCGAGCGGCCTTGACGCGGGGGCCTTGGAGACCCAGCGCTTCGTCTTGGAGACGGTCCTGGAGGGCCTGGACGACGTCTCCGAGGAGGTCCTGCGGACGTTCGCCATCCTCCGCCGGCCCGCGAAGTCCCCGGAGGCCCTCGGGGCCACGGTCGCGCAGCTGCGGCGGCTCCTGAAGCGTGCGGTGCTCCAGCACCGGGACGAGGGCTACCTGCTTCACGACCTGGTGCGCGAGTTCTTCCTCGCGCGGATGCCCGACGGCGACCGGCGTCGGGCGCACGGCCGCGCGGCTCTGTACTGGGAGGACCGCGGGGACGTGATCGAGGCGGCCTACCACCGGATCGAGGCGCACGACTTCGATGCGGCTGCGGCCCTCCTCGAGGAGCAGGGGGAGCCTTTCGCGGAGAGCGCCCGCGCGGGGGAGCTCGAAGCCTGCCTCCAGAAGCTGCCCGCTGCGAAGCGTCCCGTTCGGCTCCATGCGGAGACCTTGGTCTTCCTGGGGAGGTTCGAGGAAGCCCGAGGCCTCCTCGGGGGGATCGTCCGCCGGGGGACGCCGGAGGAGCGGCTCCGGGCGCGGATCCATCTGGGTCGCATTGAGACCCGAGAGGGCGAGTACGCGGCCGCCCAGCGCATCCTTGCGGCCGCGGTCCGCGAGGCGTCCGCCATGGGAGTCCCGGACCTTGAGGGCGAGGCACTCCGCGCGCTCGGCGGCGTCGAGCGCCGCCTGGGCAACCTCGGGGTCGCCGTGGACTACCTCTCGCGGGCCACGTTCCTCCTGGAGGACACCTCTCGGGAGCGGATCCGGGCCATCACGGACCTGGGCGCGGCCCTGATCGCGCGCGGCGACCTCCCAAACGCCAAGTCCCAGCTCGAAGAGGCGCTGCGACTCGCGAGAAAGGGGAGCCGCGAGGAGGCCGCCATCGAGAACAACCTGGCCATCGTCCTGAGCGGCGAGGGAAAGCCCCAGGACGCGGCGCGGGCCTTCGAGCGATCGGCGGAGCTCGCCCTGGGCTCGGGGGAGGTCCGCTTCGCCTCGTACGCCCTCGCGAACGCGGCAGACAACTTCCTGCGCTTGGGCGAGACGGATTCCGCGTTCACCTGCGCGGAGCGCGCCCTGGAGCTCGCGTCCACGATCCGCGACCCCGTGGCCGTCTCCACGGCGCGAGCCAACCTGGGCCTCGTGGCGGCACGCCGCGGCGAGTGGTCGCGCGCGGAGCGGGAGCTGCTCGCCTCCGTGGACCTGATCGCCCAGCTGGACAACCCATACAGCCTCGCGAGCCGCTGCCGGGACATCGCCCAGGTCTACGAGGCCCAGGGACGGCGGGACGAGGCGGTCCCGTGGCGGACGCGGGCCGAGGGGCTCTTCTCGCGCCTCCGCGCGGAACCCCGCGCGGCCCAAGGCGGCGGCTAGTCCGACGCGACGGATGGCGGGATCTCGTCGGACATGGACCGGACAAAACTATTAAGTACGTCAGACACCATCGCGAGCCGTCCGCGGGGTCATCGCCTCGCGGCCCAGAAAGGGATGGGTTCAGATGGAACTACATGGACTCCGGAGCAGGAGCCTCGCACGGCTCCTCGTCGTGGCGCTTGCAATCGCGATGGTGGCCACGGTAGGTCTGGCCGCAATCCCGGCGGCCCGCGGCAACTTCACGGGGAACGGGATCACGCTAGCCCCGGGGAAGTACACCGGAACGAACACGTACGTGCCCGGCGAGACGATCCAGATCACCCTGACCGCGACGCCGGGCGACTCGATCGACCTGCTGATCCAGAACGCCTCGGGCACCCCCTCCGCGAGCATCACGGGGCTGGTCATCCCGACCTCGGGACAGCGCATCGTCCAGTGGACCGTGCCGTCCACCTGGCCCGACGGGTTCACGTACTCCGTCCAGGCCCGTGACACGACCTCGGGACAGGTCCGCACGCGGGGGTTCAACATCGAGACGTACAGCCTGAGCGTCTGGACGGACCGCTCCGCCTACCTGCCCGGGGACTCGGTGACGATCTCCTGGTCCGCGACGTTGATCCAGGACGACAGTCCCGCCCCGGACGGCGTCGGTGCCATCCAAGTCCTCGACGCGGGAGGCAACAACCTCCTGCCGATCCCCCAGTGGAACTTCACGGGCTCCCAGGGCAACTACTCCTTCACCCTGAGCGCGTCCCTCGCTCCCGGCACGCGCGGCTGGGTGTACACCTGGTTCAACAGCACGGACGGGCTGCGCCAGACCGCGAGCGTGGACACGTTCCTGGTCAACAACCTGGGCGTGCTCGTCATCGTGCAGCGCGCGACGTACGCCCCGAGTGACGTGGTCAGCGTGTCCATCTACACGCGCGTCACACCGAACCCCGCGAACACGCGCACCACGGATCCGATCGCCCCTAACATCCCCGTGAGCGTGAACGTCACGGACCTGAGCACGGCGACCGTGGTGGCCGGGTACAGCGCGGGCGGCCTCATGTCCGACGCGACCGGCTACCTGAACTACGTGTTCCAGCTGACCTCGACGCCGACCACGGGCAGCTACGAGGTGGACGCGACCGCGACGGCCCACGGCGTCCTGTCCGCGACGAACTCGGACACGTTCGACGTGCAGGCGACGGCGTCCCTCTCCGTGCAGCTGCTCCTGAACAAGCTCCAGTACCTGAGCGGCGACACGATCCAGGCGACGGCGCAGGTCTTCAGCACGGGCGCGCCCACGCTGACGTACACGTGGACGGTCACGGACTCCTCGACGGGCAACATCCTCGCGAACCTCGCGGGCGGCGCGGCCACGTACGCCTTCCCCATCCCGACCAGCTACCAGGGGAACCTGATCGTCTCCGTCCTCGTGAACGACGGGAATGGCACGACGGCGTATGCGCAGGCGACGGCCCGCGTGGCGTTCGGCTACCTCGCCCTGACCCTGGACAAGTCCCAGTTCAGCCCCGGCGACACGATCACCGCCACGTTCAGCCTCCAGTCCAACGTGATCACGAACCCGACGTACTACTGGGAGGTCACGGACAACGGCGGGGCAACCGCGGCGGCGGGCAGCACGACGGGCGGGACGGCGGCCTTCCAGACCCCCAGCCCGGCGAGCACCCGGTACACCTTCACGGTCACCGCGAGCCAGAACGGACGGACCGTGACCGCGGCGCAGACCGCGACCCAGATCGGCGGCTACTTCCTGTCGATCAGCCTAGACCGGTCCTCGTACAACGCGGGCGACACGATGACGATCACGTACAGCCTGGTGCCGCGTGGGAACGCCGTCCTGCCGGCGGCGTACCACTTCTACATCACCCTGTACGGGGTCGCGTACAAGTACGTGGACACGACGAGCAACACGGGCACCCTCCAGATGACCGTACCCGGGAACACGCCCACGGGAGACCTGATCCTGCAGGTGTCCGAGGGCAACACGGGCGCGTACATCTACGACATCGTGCACATCGGGCCGGTGAACCCGCTCGTCGCGGACGTCGCGGGCGTACCGCTCTTCGACATCCTGATCTTCCTCCTGTTCCTCGTCCTGCTCTTGGCCGTCATCCTCCTGTGGCGGAGGACCGGCTTGGGCAAGGCCCCGCCCAGTGTGGAGACCGGGAAGCCGTCGACGCCCCCGCCGCCGCCTCCGAGCCAGGGAGGCCAAGCCGCGGGGCCCATGACCGTCGCATGCAAGCACTGCGGCGCGTCCATCGAGATCACGACGAGCAAGCGGCCCATCGAGGTCATGTGCCCGTCGTGCGGCGAGACCCAGGTCGTGCAGTGAGCACGTAGGCCCCGCGAGGGGCCTACCCCTTTCCCTTTTCGTCTTTCCTTCAGATTCTCTCGGCGTCCGGCCGCGGCGCGAAGGCTTATTCCCCGCGGCGGGGTTCGGGAGCCTCCCGGGAGCGGAGACATGGGCGACGAGGAGGAGCTGGTCGCGGCGGTCCGGGCGAACGACGCAGCGAAGGTCCGGGCGGTCCTGGGCCGCAACCCGTTCATCGCACGCACGAAGACGTCCAACGGCACGGTCGTCCTGACGGCGAAGTACCACGGTGCGGAAGACGCCCTGGCGGCCCTCCTCGAGCACACGCCGGAGGACCGGCTGAACCTCTACGAGGCTTCGGCCCTCGGTCGGGCCGCGCGGCTCAAGACGATCCTCGGCCAGTCCCGCGCGAAGGTCAACGAACCCAACGCGGAGGGCTTCACGCCGCTCGGCCTCGCGGCGTTCTTCGGACATGTGGACGCCGTCCGGGTGCTCCTGGACCACGGCGCGGCGGTGAACGGTAGGGACCGCAGCCGCTTCGCGAACACGGCCCTGGACGCCGCGGTGGCGGCGAACCACGCGGACGTGGTGAAGGCCCTTCTGGCCGCGGGAGCGGAGGTGAACGTCCGCGACTCGGCGAACTACACTCCGCTCCACAAGGCGGCCCAGCACGGCAACCTGGAGATTGTGCGCCTGCTCCTGGAACACAAGGCGGACGTGACCGCCGTGCGGGACGGAGGAGCCACGCCCCTCGCGGATGCCCTGGCCAAGGGGCACGCCGACGTGGCGGCGCTCCTGCGGCAGCACGGCGCGACCGCATGAGACGGGTCCGCGGGGGACTCAGAGCTTCCCGACGACCTCGCCGATGCGCCGCACCCCTTCCGTGATCGTCTCCCGCGACGCGGCGTAGGAGAGTCGCTCGTGACCCGCGCCCGCGGCGCCGAACCCGCTCCCGGGCGTGATGGCCACCTGGGCCTCCTGGAGGATCTTCTCGCCGAGGGCCGCGTCGTCCAGGGGGACGTCGAACTTGGGGAAGACGTAGAACGCGCCCGCGGGCCGGAACGCCGTCACGCGGTCGATCTTCGCGAGCTCCGCGCAGATCAGATCGCGGCGGGCGCGGAACTCGGCGATCATCTGCTGCAGCGGCTCCGTCGGACCGCGGAGGGCCGCGACACCGGCCTTCTGCGCGAACGCGGTCGCGCACGTGATCGAGTGCTCCTGGACCTTGGAAATCTCCTTGAAGATGGGCTTCGGCGCCACGAGCCAACCGAGCCGCCATCCCGTCATGGAGTACGTCTTGGAGAATCCGTTCACGGTGACCGTGCGGTCGAACATCCCGTCCAGGGAGGCGGGCGACACATGCTCACCGTCGTAGAGAATCTTCTCGTAGATTTCGTCGCTCAGAACGACCAAGTTGTGATCCGCCGCGAGGTCCGCGATTCCCTTCATGGTCTCGCGCGGGTAGACGGAGCCCGCGGGGTTCGAGGGGGAGTTGAGCATGATCAGGCGCGTGCGCGGCGTGATGAGCTCCGCGACGTCGTCCGGGGACGGTACAAAGCCCTGCTCGTCGGTCGCGCGGACGGGGACGGGTTTCGCGCCCGCGAGGACGACCATGGGCCCGTAGGAGACCCAGCCCGGGTCCGGGATAATCGCCTCGTCCCCCGCCTCGAGGAGCGCCATGCAGGCCATGTAGAGCGTGTGCTTCGTCGGAGCGATGAGGACGTTCTCCGGCTTCGCAGGGATCTGGTTCTCCCGGACGGACTTCTCCGCCACGGCCTCCCGCAGCTCCTTGATGCCCACGGAGGACGTGTACTTCGTGAAGCCGTCATCCAGGGCCTTCTTCCCCGCCTCGACGATGTGCGCGGGCGTGGGGAAGTCCGGTTCGCCCACGGACAGGGAGAGGACCTTCTCGCCGCGGGCCTTCATCTCCGCCACCAGGTCGCCGAGGCGTACGGTCGGCGACGATTCGATGGACGTCACGCGCTTCGCGAAGCGGACCATGGGGCTCGGAAGGGGGGTTCGGTAGAAAAGGTTGAGCGCCCAGCCCCTGCGATTGTGACCGTGTAGGCGTGCCCGCCACCCTGGGACCAAAGGGACGTGGACGCGTTATGCTCAATTGGGCATAATGGCACCGAGCCACGCGCTCGTGACCACGTGGTCCACACCTTGGATCCGCAGGAACTCCAAGAGAGAAGGTAGGGACTCCGGAGTCACGAAGAGGACGGACTGGCCAAGATAACGGACTCCGTTTCGTTCCACGAAGCCCCGGTATCGATATGCCCGGCCGTCCTGGTTCAGACGGTATCCGAAGATGTATCGCCGGACCCGAGCACATTGCGATGCGTCATGGCTGTCCACGTCCCAGGTTACGATGAACCCGCTGGTGCCCGTGGATCGCTGGCGCCGTGCGCGTCGAACGGAACGGGAACGCATGAATTCTGCCCAACTGGGCATACTCTGATGCCAGGTCAAGCCGAGCGCGGGGGAGGTACCCGAAAGTGGTAATCTGCCTTGTGTCAAAAGTATTCATGAGTTCGCCTCGATGGCCCCCTTGTAGACGAG
>CAZJIP010000067.1:0-11116 GCA_964546105.1 uncultured Methanomassiliicoccales archaeon | reverse complement strand
TGAGCAGCCTAACCGCGGACTACCAACGCTCGCGGGGGTGCGGGACCGAGGAGGCCCTCGGGCTCACCGGCGTCGGAGCTGCGCGCCCACCCCGATGGCCTAGCTCCCCCTTCAGCGCTCCGTGAGCTTCATCTGCTTCGTGTCGAGCACGAGCGGCGAGAGCCCGAATCGCTCCACGATAATGTCGCAGAGGATCGCGTCCCGCACGTCGTTTCGGCGCTCCTCGACCCGATACGCGGGCTCGTTCGTGGGAATCTGGAGGCCAAGCTTCGCGAGTGCGCGGCGCGCCTCCTCGCGCTCCTCCTTCCCGACCGCCGGCGCGTCGATGGCGCCAGCGAACCCGCATTCGCGCAGCTCGCGGAGGAACACAGGGCGGCGGAAGAGGCGCTGGAGCGCAGCGACGGCCAGCCGACTCTGGGCGGGCTCGTCGGGCGCGGCCTCGCGGCAACGCTCGCCCACCATCTCGTAGAGATTCGCCTCGCGGTGCGCGGAGGCCGTGTACACCTTGGCCGGAGGAATCTCCTTCTCCCGAAGCATGCCCACGTCGGAGAGGGCCTTCAGGTAGCCAGTCACGAAGAGTCGGTGGAAGCTGTAGCCATCGCTCTCCAGGGCCTTCGTCAGCGCACTGATGGATCGCTCCTGGTCCCGAATGTAGGAGATGACCAAGTCCTTGAGATTCCTCTCCGGTACGAACAAGAGCGCCGTTCCCCCGCGAACCTGGTAACAGACCGGATAACCAATAAACGTTTCACCGCGGTTTCCAGAGGAACTGTTGCTAACAAACCGAGTTCAAAAAATGTCATAGCCCGGACGAGCCTGCACTCCGCCGTCACCTTCCCAATCACTCCCCCTTATTTTTCCAGGATGGGGACAGCGCGGCTTTCGTCTCTGATAACAGGTTAGGAACGGTTATAGACCGTCCTTCCGATGGAACGGTCCGCGATGGTCCAAGAAGACCGCATCCGGACGTTCATCCACGGTTTTGATGAGAAACTGAGCGGCGGCATACCACCAGGCACCGTGCTCCTCCTGGTGGGCGAGCCGGGCACGATGAAGTCCACCATCGCCTTCAACATCCTCTACCAGAATGCGCTGCACGACGGCCGCACCGGGACGTACATCTCCTTGGAGCAGGGCCGGGAGAGCCTGACGCGACACCTAGTCGGCATGGGGCTCAGTCCCAAGGACGTGGAGAGCAAGGTGAGCATCGTCGATCTGGGGATGATCCGCCGGAACCTGGAAGGCATGACCCAGCGAACCTGGATGGACATCTTCAAGATGTACGCATCCAACCTGAAGCGCTCCCTGAATTACGACCTGCTTGTCGTCGACTCCCTGCCCGTGCTCGAGGTCATGGCCCGCCTGGAGAACCCGCGGGAGGAGCTCTTCCAGCTCTTCGAATGGTTGCGGGATCTCAAGGCCACGACAATCCTGATTTCCGAGATGAAGCCGGGGAGCGAGGACTTCGGGAAGCACGGGGAGGAGTTCCTCAGCGACGCAATCATCCACTTGAAGATGGAGCGGGTGGACGACGCGAACATCCAGCGGCGCATCCGGTGCGTGAAGATGCGCGGCACGAACCACTCCCCGAACTACTACACGCTCATCTTCCAGAACGGAATTCTCCAGGCCACGCGGATTCTCGCCGACTGAACTCCGGACCGCATCGCCTGCGGAACGTGACGGGATTCGGGCCAAAAGCCTAATGTGGCGTCCTCCGCATCCCACGGTCCCGAACCCGAGCTTCCGATACGGCTCGCGGTCACCCGAGGAGGAACGGCGGCACGGCGCTTCGCTGGTGGCGTTTCGCGGCTGTCCTCGTGCTCGCCTTCGTCCTTCTGGTGCAGCTTCCCTCGCCGGCCCCGCAACCGGCCGCGAGCTCGCCGCTGCCGGTGACCGGCCCGCAGGTGACCTTCCGCACGGACGCCACCGCACAAGCGATCGAAGCGGTCGGCGGCCGGTTGCTCGAGTCGTACGGGGCGTTCGCGATCGCCCAGGGACCTTCTGGGATCCTGGACCTCCTGGCTTCGCGCGGGCATTACGCGGTCGCACTCCCGAGCTCGCCGTACCTTCGCCTCGTGAACGGGGATGTGGACGTGCGCGCCCTCGCGGACACCGCGACGACGGCCTGGACCACGGATGCCATGGGGCAGGCCACCGGGCTGGTGCACTTCTACGCGCCGATCAAACCCGCGTGGCAGAGTGGCCTAGTGTCCCGTGGCGTCCGCGTCCTCCTCTACGTGCCCGACGACGCGCTCCTCGTGCAGGGCTCGCCCGCGGCCCTGTCCTCCCTCCGCGCGCTCCCCGTCGTGGATTGGGTCGGCTCCTACGAACCCTCGTGGAAGATGCCGTCCGGCCTCGCGATGTCGACGGGCATCCAGGATGTGCGAATCCTCCTGATACCCGGGGAGACGCCGAACGCAATCATCGCGTGGCTCGCTCGCGCCGGCGTCCCGGCCCGCGGGACCGACGCGTCGAACCCGGGCATCTTGGGCGCCTTCGGCAAGGGCGACTTCCGGTGGGTGCGAGCCCGCGTGCCCTCGTCCCTGATCCCCGCCCTGGCCGCGCTCCCGGAGGTCCAATTCATCGACCCCGTCCTCGCGGTGCGGAGCCTGAACTACGCCACGGACTGGGTCCTGCAGACCAACGTATCGGGCGACTACCGCTACTGGGCCGTCGACCTCAACGGGACGGGCCAAGTCATCGGCATCGCGGACACGGGAGTCGACTACGACAACCCCCAGTTCCGCCTCCGGGCTTCCCAGACCACCTCGGGGGATATCTACAACGTCACGGATGCGACGCGGCGGAAGGTGGTGCGGTACCTCGACATGGGCGTCCTCACGGGACAGCTCACGTGGCCCGGAGGGGGCGGAGCGTGGGACCCCTACTCCATCATGGACTGCGCTGGCGGCCACGGGACCTCGGTCGCGTCCACGCTCGCCGGAAACGCGTACGGGATCTCAGGGGACCTGAACAACGGCAACGCCCTCAACGCGCAGATCTACATGGAGGACGTGGGCGGCCTCGCGACGGGTGACACGTGCACGAACGGCGGGGAGACCCTCATCTACGTACCCGAGGACTACGCGGACCTCTTCGGCCCACCGGGCCTCGTGTACAACGATCCCGTCGCACCCGTGCGGATCCAAAGCGACAGCTGGGGTGCCGCGGGGGACGCGTACGATCTCCAGGCGCGGATGGTGGACGCCTTCGTGTGGGGGCATCCCGACTTCACGGTCTTCTTCGCCGCGGGAAACGAAGGGCCCGCCGCAGGAACCATCGACACACCGGGCACCGCAAAGGACGTCGTCACGGTCGGAGGTGTCTGCAACCCGGATGGCGCCTCCCAGTGCCCGGGCGCCCAGAACGACCTCGCGTCCTTCAGCAGCCGGGGGCCCACCCAGGACGGGCGCCTGAAGCCCGATCTGGTCGCGACCGCGGACGGATTCTCCGCCACGTCGAGCGGCAGCCCCTTCGACTGCACGAGCTATCCGGGCAGCTGCGTCCTCCCGGGTGACCACGGCTGGGCAGGCACAAGCTACGCGACGCCCGCGGCCGCCGCGGCCGCCGCGATCGTCCGCCAGTACTTCACCCAGGGCTGGTACCCCTCCCGCGCGCCCGTGGCCGCGGACGCGTTTGACCCCAGCGCGGCCCTCCTGCGGGCCATGCTCCTCGCCTCGGGACAGCAAGTCACGGGATCCGGCGCCACGGACGCGAGCTGGCCCAACAACCAGCAGGGCTTCGGGCGCATCCTCCTCTCGAGCGTCCTCCCGCTTCCGGGCGACGCGTTCGACACCCAAGTCGTGGACAACCGCGCGGGACTCGTGACTGGGCAGGCCATGACGTACACGTTCCACGTGGTGGCGGGGGCCCCGAGTGTCCGGTTCGTCCTGGGGTGGACGGACTACCCCGGGACCCTGGGGGCGTCCAAGGCGCTCGTGAACGACCTCGATCTCCAGGTCACCGCCCCGGACGGCACCGTGTTCCGCGGGAACAACTTCGGGTCCGCGGCGGTCGGCGCCTCCGTCCCGGGCGGCACGTTCGACACCACGAACCCCGAGGAAGCCGTCCTCCTGAAGTCCCCGCAGCCGGGCGACTGGAAGGTCCAGGTCATCGCCGCCAACGTGCCCGTGGGCCCGCAGCCTTTCGCCCTCGTGGCCACGGGCGGCCTCGATCCGAACTACGGCCGCGTGACCCTGGACCGAGCGAGCTACGCGCCCGGGGACGCGGTCCACATCACGGTCACGGACGCGGACGCCACCGCGGTGTCCGTCCAAGTGGCCTCGGGCCTCGAACCCGCGGGCGAGACCGTCGCCCTGACCCAGGCCGCCCCGGGAGCTCCGTGGACGGGGTCCATCCCCCTCGCCTTCGCGCAGCCCGCGGCGGACGGCATCCTAGAAGTCCGAAACGGGGACACGATCACGGTCACGTACCTGGACGCCTCCCCGTCCCATGCGGCCGTGGCCACCGCGACCGTGGCGGGACTCGGTCCCGCCATCTCGGGCGTGGTCGTGGACCGAGTCGAGGCGACCTCCGCAGAGATCCGCTGGACCACGGACCTGCCTGCGGACACCGAGGTCGCCTACGGGACGTCCCCCGGGAACCTCGCGTCCTCCGTGAACGACACGATCCTGCGCACGGACCATGCCGCCGTCCTGAAGGGGCTCGCGCCGGACACCCTGTACACGTTCGACGTCCTTTCGCGTGGCGCCGTAGGCCCGCCCACCCGCGACGCGAACGGAGGGCGACATTACACGTTCCGCACGCCGCCCTGGGGGGATATCCTCCTCGTCCTCGGGGACGACACGTTCCCCGCGGAACGGGAGGCTTCCTACGCCGCGGCGCTGGATTCGTTCGGATGGACCTGGTCCCCGTGGCATGTCGCCGATCTGGGGCTCCCGTCCCTCGCCCTCCTCCAGGGGCGGAAGGCGGTCATCTGGCAAGTGGGGCTCGAGCAGTATCCCACGTTCAGCGCGAGCGCGCAAGCCCTGGTCAAGGCCTACCTGGACGGGGGCGGCCGCCTCCTGGTCTTCTCCCACGACACCTCATGGTCCCTGGGCAGCACGGACTCCCCCTGGTTCACCGGGGCGAATGCCGCGTGGCTCCGCGGGGTCCTGAAGGCCTCCTTCGTGTGCGATCCCACGTCGATCACCCAGGTCCTCGGGATCAGCGGGGACCCGGTGAGCGGGGCATACACCGCCGGGGTAGGGTACACGCCGCACCGCACGGGAGGCGCGGACGACGAAATCGCCGCGGCGAGCGGCGGGGGCACGTCGAGCGTGGCCTGGCTCGATGGGGGCGTAAGCGGGTGCGGCGGGGCGACAGACATCGGGCTGCGGTGGGTGTCCTCCGCGAACAACGGCACCGCGGGGGTCAGCGCCTGGGGCGGGACGCCCTCGCGCCTCGAGTACTTCGCCTTCGAACTCACAAGCGTGGACACGAACGCTACGGACCTCCGGCCGAACAGCACGGCGCGGGCCCAGATCCTGAACAACGCGCTGCGCTGGCTCGTGGGCGTGTCGACGAGTTCGCTGGACCGGGACCACCCCACGGTCTCCATCCTCGCGCCCGCCGGCGGCGTGGTCACGTCGCCCTCCCTGACGATCAATTGGACCGCAAACGCCTTCGGCCCGGGGATCGGGCTCGCTTTCTTCACGCTCTACGACAGCCCGGACAACGGACAGACGTCGTACCCCTTGGGCTCCGCCGTGGGCACGGCCCGGTCCGCGAGTTGGGGCCTGTCCGGCGTCTTGAACGGCGACGCATACCGCATCCGAATCGTCGCGGCGGACAACGGGACCCCCGCGCTGACGGGGGAGGCCACGAGCAACGTTACCTTCGCGATCAACCGCACAGGCGGGGACTTCCTCGGGCCGGTCATCTGGGCGGGGAGCCTCCGACTGAGCCCGGACCCCCCGGGTGCTGCAGCAAGCGTGACGTTCAACGCGACCGCGGACGACTTGCGGAGTGGTGCGAGCGCCGTCGCGGGAGCCGAGTTCTTCTGGTCGGCGACGGTCCCGACGGCGGCGAACGGCACGGGGATTCCGCTGCAGGCCGCGGACGGCAGCTTCGACGCCATGGTGGAGAACCTGACCTGGAGCGGCCCTCTCGCAGTCGCGCCAGGCACCTCCTGCGTCTGGGCCCGTGCGGAGGACTCCGCGGGCAACTGGGGGCCCTTCAACGCGACCTGCTTTGTCGTCCTCGACGTGGGCCCGGACGTGCTCCCTCCCGCGCCCGCCGTCCTCGCGTCCGCGAGCTTCGTGAACGCGGGGGCCGACCTCCAGATCACGTGGGACAAAGCCTGGGACGACGCCCTGTACGGCGGCACCGTGCGGTACCGCGTCTGGCGGTCCGCGTCGCCGGAGGGCCCGTACGCCCTGGTGAGCGGGGACATCCCGGCCACCGGTGCGGCCGCATACACCTTCGTGGACCCGGGACGGGGGAGCTCAGATCCCACGGACGCGTTCTACCAGGTCCAGACCTTCGACGCGGCGAACAACACGCAGATGAGCCTCACGACGGCGGCCAAGGCCTGGGTGTCCGTGAACGCGGGACCCAACCTGCTGGGCATGTCCGTGAACCCCGGACCGGAGTCCCTCGCGAACCTCTCCAACGGATTGGCGTGGTCCGAGGCATGGACCTACGACGCCTGTGCCGGCGGATTCCGATGGACGCGGCTCACCCCGGGGAACGAGCCCCTCCGGCCGCCGCTCGGGAGGGGGTTCTGGTTCAATGCAACGGCGGGCGGCCGGATCGTTCTCCTGGGCGTCGTGCCCCAGGAAGCCCGCGTGCGCCTGTGCGCGGGCTGGAACCTCATCGCGCTTCCGGGGTTCACGTCGGGCGTGACCGTGGGGGCCTTGCGGACCGCGACGGGGGCGGATCGGGTCGTAGGCTACGATTCCGCGGGGCCGTACTACACGCGCGTCTTGGACGACACCGCGGTCCTCGCGACCGGCGAGGGCGTCTGGGTGCACGTGCCTGCCGCAGTCACGTGGACCGTGCCGGGCCTGTAGGCGTCGGCCCTTCGCGGACCTCGAAGATCTGATCCTCGGGGACCTGGAAGTAGTGCAGGGACCGCTCGATTTCCCGCTCGTGGGACATCTCGCCCTCGAGGGTCTGCACCAGGCCGGGCTTCAGGGAAATCGTGAGTTGCCGGCCTTCCTTCTCGAAGGTCACGCCGGGTTCCGATGCGGGTTCGATCACGATGTTTCCCTTGCCCATGGTGCACGCGCTCGCGAACTGCACGCCGTCCACGACGCACATCATGGGCGGCTTGGGCACGGTCCGCACGGTCGCATGGAGCCCTTTGTAGTGCCCGAACGTCCGCTTGCCGATCGCGCCCATCCGCAGCCCCAGGGTGACGTAGATTCCCAGGTGGCCATGGAAGCGCTGGAGGGCGGCGAGCTCCTCGGGGAGGCCCATCGGGGTGACGAAGGGCTCGAGGGGCATGAACGTTCGCTTCCCTAAGGGGGAGAACCACTTTCACCCATCCCTCCGGCTCGCCTATTAGAGGCGGGCCACCATGGTATTCCGATGGTGCTTGCGGACCATGCGGGACCTCCCCTCGGATACAGCGGCGTGCCAGGAGACGGTCTCGCCGGCGACCGCGACGGAATGCCCCGAATGCGGAGCCCCCCTCCTCCACACGACCGGCTGCGTCCTCTGCGGGCAGTGCGGATACTCGCCCTGCGATTGAGGACCGACGAAACGGGCTTCGCGGGTTCCAGTGGAAGCCGCTCCGCGAGCACTCTCCTCCAGGGGGCGCGAGGGGACTCCAGTGGACAGGAAACGATGGGGTGGGAGGTTAAGTAGGATCATGTCGGGTGCGGACGCGCCGTCGGAGTTCGGGGGGGTTCGGGCCCGGCGACCAGGGGAGGAACGTACGCTCGTCGAGTTTCCGCAGGATGAGCTCATTGCGAAGTGGGAGGAGTTCTTCGAGGAAGCGGGGTACCTCTCGCGGATCATCGCCGTGGCGGACAAGTATCCCGAGGAGCGGAGCCTCGAGGTCGCCTTCGCGGAGCTGAACCGCTTCGACACGGACATGGCCATCTACCTCATGCGCCACCCACTCAACGTCCTGACCGCGGGCGAGGAGGCCATGCGCCGCCTCGTGCCGCCGGGCGAGGAGCTAACCCAGATCCACCTGCGGGTCAAAGGCTTGCCGCGTGACGGCCGCATCCAGATCCGGGACCTGCGCGCGAAGCATCTGGGGCAGTTCGTCTGCGTGGAGGGGCTCGTGCGCAAGTCGACCGAGGTGCGGCCGCGGGTGGTCGGCGCGCTGTTCCAGTGCCTCCGGTGCGGAACGATCCTCAAGGAGGAGCAGGACGGGCAGAACTTCCGCGAGCCCCTGGAGTGCTACGAGGAGCAGGGCGGCTGCAAGCGGTCTGCCAGCGCGACGAAGTTCAAGCTGCTGACGGAGACGTCCATGTACCTCGACACGCAGAAGATCGAGATACAGGAAGCGCCTGAGGGGTTACGGGGCGGAGAGGAGCCCCAGCGGCTCACGGCCTATGTGGAGGACGACCTCACAGGCCACATCACGCCGGGGCAACGAATCATTCTGAATGGGATTCTCCGGAGCGTGCAGAAGGGGCGACCCGGCGCGAAGTCCACGCTCTTCGACATCTTCCTCGACGTGAACTCGACCGAAATGGAGACGGTCGAGTTCGAGGAGATCGAAGTCACAGAAGAGGATGTCCGCCAGATCCGGGAGATCGGCTCGAGCCCGGACATCGTGCGGATGATGGTGAACTCCATCGCCCCGTCCATCTTCGGGCTGCACGTGGAGAAGGAAGCGCTGGCTCTCCAGTTGTTCAGCGGCGTTCCGAAGCTCATGCCCGATGGTCGGCGGATCCGCGGAGATATCCATTTGTTATTGGTTGGCGATCCAGGGACGGCCAAATCGGAGTTATTGTCCTACATGAGTAGGATTTCGCCACGGGGCATTTACGCTACGGGGAAGGCCGCGAGTGCCGCGGGGCTTTGCGTTGCTGCGGGGAGCCTCATCGACACCCCCGAAGGCCCACGGGCCATCGAGGAACTCGTCGAGCCACATTTCGGTGACGGGGGACGCCAGAGTCCCGCGGACCGTTCGCCCGCCGCCGGTTACGTCGCGACCCTCGACGCAGACGGCCGGAAGGCCACGCGCCCTCTTGAAGCCGTGTGGCGACTCGAGCCGCCGGCGGTCCTACTCGAACTCCGGACGAACTGCGGCAGCACGGTCCGAGTCACGCCGGCGACCCGGCTGTGGGTGGATCGAGGAATGAAACAAAACTGGGTGCCCGCACGTTTCCTCCAGAAGGGCATGTGGATCGCGGTTTTGAAAGGGGCGTGTGAACCGGAGCCTGCTCCAGCCCAAGGACACCCGTCGCGAAGTCAAGGACCCGAAGCCCTCGCGATTCTCGGACGTGACCTTCGCGGAATCCGGACATTCCTGGGACTCTCCCCGTCGCGGGCGTACGGCCCACTGCTCGAGAAGGGACTTGACCTCGAGGAGGCACGCAGCGGCGCGACTCCTGAGATGGTCTCGGCCGTGGTGGACCGGCTCGTTGCAGTCCTTGGGGAGGACAAGTGGCACGGGATGCGCATTTCGCTTCCGCCGGACACATGGGCAGCCATCCGGGAAACGCTGCGAGCGAGCGGGATGACGGCCGAGGCACTTGCGCGCTCCCTCGGCGTGAGCAGACGGACTGCTACCGCGTGGCTCGAGAAGGCCGGTCCGAGTCCTAGGCTTCCGTTCCGAAGCGCTTGGGAGCTCGCGCGGCTCTTGGTCCGCTACGACATCGGACTGGCTGCGGCGGTCGAGGTGGATGTAGCGCCTCTGGCAGAGCGCTCCCGGGGTGCAGCCCGTCAGCTAGATGCGCTCCGGGCGATGACATCCAGGGACCTTGGCTGGTCACGCATCACGGAAATCCTCGTTCTGCCTGCGAACCCGGAACAGAACGTGTACGACCTCACGGTGAAGGACGCCCACTCGTTCATCGCGAACGGAATCTTGGTGCACAACACTGCCGCTGCGGTACGAGATGAGTTCGGCGAGGGACGATGGACGCTCGAGGCAGGCGCTCTGGTGCTCGCGGACAAGGGCTTGGCATGCCTCCATCCCGAGGCGCGAGTCTTCGCTGATGGTCGTTGGACGACCGTGGCATCGCTGTTCTCGGAAGGAGATTCCGAGTATGCCACAGCCAAGGGCACACGGCTGGAAATCCGGAGGACCCGTATCGAAACCATCGGACTGGAAACGGGGACGCATCGCGTCGGCAAAACTCAAGTCTCCCTAATCGCGCGCAAACCGTACCATGGGGCAATCCTCTGCGTGACGCTGGAATCCGGTGCGGAACTGCGGCTAACCCCGGACCACCTGGTTCTCGAAGGGCGGACCGGTCAGTGGAAGCCACTGGAGCAGTTCCGACCGTCTGATTCGTTCAGGGTGGCAGCAAGCCAAGTGCGACTCGCTGAAGTGAGGGCGGACGGTGGCCTCATGCTCCTCGAGGAGCCCCGGACGCATCTCGAACGCGCGAAGGAGATCCGCGTGGAGGCCCATTCGGGCTACGTATATGATCTGCGGGTCCCACGAGGTGAGAACTTCCTTTGCGACGGGGTGGTCGTCCACAACTGCATCGACGAAATGGACAAAATGAACCCGCAGGATCGGTCCGCCATCCACGAGGCTCTGGAGCAGCAGCGCATCAGCGTCGCCAAAGCTGGCATCACCGCGGTCCTCCAGGCCCGGTGCGCGGTCCTCGCGGCGGCCAACCCGAAGTTCGGCCGCTTCGACGAGCACAAGTACATCTCCGAACAAATCGACCTGCCTCCGACGCTGCTCAGCGTCGCAGGTGACACGCCTGTTCTCGTGCGTCAGGCGGGCGGGATTCGGACAATGACGATGCAGGAGCTCGTGGACCCCTACTATGTCGGGCGCGAGGAGGGAGAGCCCGTCGACGTAGAGGGGATCGAGGTGGCCAGCATGGACCCCACGAGCCTACGCATCAACTGGACGCCGCTCGCGTACGTGTTCCGCCATCCGTTTCCCAAGGCCTTGATGCGCATGGTCCTCGAGACCGGAAGAGAGGTAACCGTGACGCCAGGCCACTCGATCTATACCCTCCGGAAC
>CAZJIP010000066.1:0-11303 GCA_964546105.1 uncultured Methanomassiliicoccales archaeon | reverse complement strand
CCTGGCAGTTCAGGCAGAACATGGCCTTGTACTCCGGCGTGGAGGTCGCGAGGAGATTGATGTCTGCGCCCGAGGACCAGATGCCGTCGAGCTTGGAGGCGAAGACGCACACGTCAACCGAGTCGTCGAACCGAACCTCATCAATGACCGCGCCGATGTCCCGCATCAGGTCCGTGTCGTATGTGTTCATCTTGGGCTTGTTGAACCACGCGATGGCCACGCGGTCCTTCTTCTCGAGCGTCATGTAGGTGAGATTCATTCGCTGCCCCTCGCCGCGTCCTATCCAAGCGGCCTCTAATAAAGCATGGCCTATCTGGCACATGCGGGTCGTCGTCACGGCGCGGCTCGGGTGCGTAATTCCGGCTCGCCCCACTTGTCGTTGAACAGGAACTCGTCCTTCACGAACGACCAATGGCGGCTCGTCATGTAACGCTCGGGGAGCACGGTCTTCAGGTAGTCCGCATACTCCCCGCGCTCGATGGGTCTGCCGTTGCGGACCAGCAGGTTCCCGTGCACGTCGTACGGTAGGTAGACGTACCCTACACCGTTCGCATCGGAACCGGCCAATCGGTAGTCCCCGAACTCCTGCAGGCCGCGGATTCGGAAGAACCGTCGGTCCGGGAGGAACACGAGATCCGAGTTCGACACCCCGTGCACGGTCTCGCCCTTCTCGATCCGCGCGAGGACACGTTCTGCTTCGTCCTTCGTGCAACCCGCCTTGGACTGGATCATGGCGACGTTGATGTCCTTGACCTTGCCGCGGACCTCCTCGATGTAGATGGCCTGCGCCTCGCCGTTCTTCAGGGTCTTGAACACGCCCTTCACCAGGTCGCCGCCGAGCTCCGAGCCGAACATCTCGAGGCCGCGGGGGTACCACATGTTGATCGTCCGCTGCAGGTCCTCGACCCCGAAGTTCCCACCGTCGCGGATTGCCGCGGCGCCGATCGCCTTCATCAGGGTCTCGCCGGCGGCCAGATGGTAGGACTCTTCCTTCCAACGCATCCAGGGCATGGAAACGGCCATGGGGCCGTAGAGGAAGTGGTGCTGCATCTCGAGCTGGAACTTGCCCACTCGGTCGATGAGGCTCATGAACGTCGCGGAGTCCATGACCGACTTGAACTCGATGTTGAACGCGTCGAGGACGTGCTCCCCCGGTTTCATCGCGAAGAGCTCTTCGAGCGTCTCCGTAGCCCAGTGGTGGCCCCAGCGCGCCCGATCGAAGCTCTCGTCCAGTGTCAGGACCCCGGCCATCTGCATGTGATGCCGCAACTCCTCGACGCAGACGCGCTTTTTGGAGAACGAGATCGCATCTAGGCGGTGTCCCGTCGGGTCCGTCCGATGCATGGCCTCGACGACCTCCCGATCCAGGCCGTTGAGGGATCCCGAGTCGAGCTGCTCGTACACCATGCGGTGCTGCTGGATTGAGGCGAGCTCCGTGGACGCCTGGGCGCGGATGATCCGCAGGGCGGTCATGAACTGGCTGTCGGGCATCTCGTCCGCCGTCCACTTCCGCGTCGTCAGGTCGGCCGTCGCCTCCGTGGCGCCGACGACCTTGCGCGCGAAGTCCGCGAATCCGTCCGGCTTGGCGAGGATGCACGTCAGGAACGGAAGCGGTGTCGAGGGATAGTAGCGATTCCAGTTCGCCTCGTCGAACACGACAGGCATCTCGGGGAAGTAGGTCTCCTGCCAGTTCCGCCCTTCGTCCTGCCACTTCTTGGGGAGGGGCTCCGTCCTGAACTGGTCGAGGAGGGCCATCGGCCGCAACCATGACCGTCCCGACAGATGAAGGTTTCCGACCGGCTGTCCGAAATTCGGCTACCCGAAATCCAGGTCCACGTCACCGGGGCTCGAGGACCGCGATGTAGTCCCCGCGGCTGTAGCCACCCTCCAGGATGACCCGGGTCAGGGTCCAACCGGTCTGGTGCGCGAGCCTCGCGAGGTCCTCGGGGGACTGGAGGAGGAGCTCGAACCAGTCCCCGATTCTCCCCTTGTAGCGCACCCGCAGGGTGAGCAGCCCCGGCGGACGCCCGCGCGCGATGTTGCGCCGCACGTAAGGCAGGTGGTCCTCGGACCATGTCCCCGGGATGCGGCTGTGGCCGATGAGTCGGCCGCCGCGGCGCAAGGTGGGCTTCAGGTCCCGGAGGAACCCCCGCATCCGGGCCGCGTCCCCCGCGAGGCCGAGGTTGTTCCCCAGAAGGAGCACCGTATCGAACGTCCCGAGACCTCTGGGGATTCGTCGCACGTTCCCGAGGTAGACCTCCCGGACGCCGCGGATCCGCGCCAGGGCCACCTGGGTCGGAGACGCGTCCAGGCCCACGACCGCGTGGCCCTTGGACTGCAAGTAGAGCGCATGCCGGCCGGGGCCGCAACCCAGGTCGAGCACGCGGCCTCGGACCTCCTTCATGGCCTCCCGTTCCATCCGGGGCCACTGGTTCGCCGTGCTGAAGTAGGCGTGGATCGCGGAGAGGCTGCGGTAGCCATCGTCCCGCTCGAACTCCACGCGGACGCGCTTCCCCATCCAGAAGTCCAGCATGGCCTGCGCGTACAGTTCGAAGGAGGAACCGGGGGGCGCTGGGGCCCGGCGGGCGGCCATGGGGATCGTGCGGGGATGGGCGACGCGGCTACATGACCTTTCTGCCCTCGTGGCCGGGGGACAGCTACAAGATAACCGCGGCGGGCAAACTTTATCCGCCCCAAGGCCGTGCGGTCCCCGGGATTGCCATGGCCCGCACGCGGAAGGAATCCAAGTTCGAGGTGTTCGGCGAGGAGATGCTCGAGAAGGTGGTCGCGAAGAGCGGCAGCTCGGGCCGCGTCTACCTACCGCCGGACTGGATCGGCAAGCGGGTCAAGGTCATCCGGGTCGAGTGACCGGGGGTCGTCATGGCGGCGGGGAGGGGCTGGGGGCCCAAGGGCATCGCGGGCTGCGCGCGCTGCGGCAGCCGGCGGGTCCATCCCAAGCTCCTCGTCATGGGCCCCATCCCGGGCATCAATAGCGATGCGTACTCGTACATCTGCGAGGAGTGCCGCTACGAGGGCATGCCCGTGATCTTCGATACGGAGGAGCAGCGCGCCCAGTTCCAGAAGGAGATCCGCGACCGCGGGCGGTTGCCTCCCGAGAAGCCCCTCAAGACGGCGCCGAGCGTCCCCATCCTGCCGATTCAAACGGAGCCGCTCCTCGACGTGCCGCTCCTGGACCAGCTGCCCCTGCACGCCGCGGCCGTCGTCGGAGTCGTGTGGGACGGCCACCGGCTGCGCGGCAACGGATACCGCGTCTCGTTCCAGGAGTACTGGAACGCGATTGGCGGATCCCGGTACAACGCCGCCCTCGTCTACATGCTCGACCTGAGCGGGATCGAGCGCGCGAACCCCAACTTCGACGTCATGCGGCACCTCGTGCAGCGCTGCGACGTGTGGCTCGACATGGGAGCCCGCGAGCCGGACGAAATCATGGACGGCTACATGCTCGACGTGGAGCGCGTCGTCGCGGGCACGCTGACCCTGCCGTCCCTGGACGCCTTCACCGAGGCGTACGCCCTTTCGCCCGCCGTCCTCCCCTGCCTAGCCTGGGACGGGAAGGTGGTCTGGGGCGACCCGCGCGAAAAGCGCATGGACCTCTTGGAACTACTTCGTTCCCTGCGCGCGATCGGCTTCACCTCCGCCTGCGTCATGGACCTGCGCCGCCTCGGCACGGAGCTGGGCCCGGACCCCGAACTCGTCGCCCTCCTCCAGGGGAACGACCTCTCGCTCCACCTGGGCGGGGGAATCCAGGAGACGGACATCGCCATGCTCCAGGAGAAGGGCTTCGCGGGCGGCCTCGTGGACCCGTACACGCCCGTGATTCGGAATCTGCTCCTCCCGCCGAAGGACGAGGGCCCCGCGCCCGCGGCCACGCCGGGGACCGTGGCGCGCCCCGCGCCGTCGCCCCGCGCGGTCCCCGACGCCGGCTGAGCCCATGTGCGCCCTCGAGGTCGAAGAGGCGCGTGCCACGACACCGGACGGCGCGCGAATCCTGTACCGGGTCAGCGGCAAGGGCCCCTTCGCCATGGTCATGCCCGTCCCCTGGGGGCTCGACTCGTACATCCAGACGCGCGGCTTCTCGTCCCTCTCCTTCTACCTCGCGCTCGTGACGTTCGATCCCCGCGGGGTGGGCGGATCCGATCCGGCCCGTTCGGAGGACGAGCTCTCGGGGGACACAATGGTACGGGACGCGGCAGCGGTTGCCGACGCCGTGGGACTGCCGCGGAGCGTCGTGATTGGGCATTCCGGCGGAGGTGCGGTGGGGCTCACGTACACCCTCCTGTATCCGGAGCGCGTGTCCCATCTTATCCTCATATCCACGGCGGCCTGGTGGTCGGACCCGAGCCCGCTGCGGACGGACATCGGCTTTCCCGCCACGGAGGAGGAGATGCGCGAGCGCATGCGGGAGGAGGTGGCGCGTTCCGTTCGCCATCCGGAATTCTTCGCCCACGCGATGGACGAGCTGCTGCCGCGGATGCGCTTCTCCCCGGAGCGGCTGCGCTGGATCGTCAGCGGGGGCGCGAAGACGTACGACGTCCGCGACCGCCTCGCGGAGATTCGTGTCCCGACTCTCATCCTCCATGGCCGCGAGGATGGGCGCGTGCCGCTGGAACGCGCCGAGGAACTCCACGGCAGGATCCCGGGCTCGAAGCTCGTGGTACTGGAAGACTGCGGACATTGGCCGCACGTCGAGAAGCGAGCCGAGCTCGTAGCCGAGGTGAAGGACTTCCTCGGACTCGAGGATCGGCCGCAGAGTCTATTCTAACGTCCGACGGCCGATCAGACGCGCTCGACCTCGATTCCCGCCTTCTTGAAGACTTCGAGGCCCTCGTCCGATCGGTAAGCGGACCGATAGTAGATCTTCGAAGCCCCGGAGTTCACGATCGCCTTCGCGCAGGTCACGCAGGGTTGTCCCGTGACGAAGAAGACCTTGCGAGGATCGTTGACGCGGACTTTGATAAGAGCGTTGATTTCCGCATGAACGCAGTTGTGGACCGCCGTGTTCTGGGCCACGTACGAGTTGTCCTCCGCGACTTCGAGGTTGAATACGGGTTGCTCGATGAACCTGCTGCCAACCATGCTGACGCGGCTCCATACGAGGGCGTCGTTGTACGTCGCGTACGTCGCATCGTGGAGGCCGTGCCAGATGATGCCGTCGTACTGGCGGGGGACGTCAGGGTGGGCATCGTACTTCGTCTTGTTCGGCCAGAGCTTCCGGTCGTACTCCATGCCCACCACCTTATCATCTCGGATGGCCACGATGTCGGGCCGGACGCAGTGGTCTACGATGATGCAGCGGTACCCCTTCGCCTCGTATTCCGCGTTGACGAGCAGGAGCTGCCGGTATACGCTGGCGGTGGTGTCCTTGTGCAATTGCGCCTGGGTGATTGCGGCCCGGGACGGGTCGTAGTAGTGGATGCCCCGCATCGGGTTCTTTCGCTTCGTCCTCAGGCTGTGCTTGCGTCGAAGGGCTGCCGTCTGGGCCGACTCCCGGAAACAGCGCTCGCAGAACTTGCGGTAGTGGGGGATGTGCTTCCCGCAGCCGGGACAGTCGACGGCTCGCACCGCGACGTAATCCCCGGGGAGGATGCGCCGGGCCTGGAGCCAGTCGACCCGATCCCCGCGTCGGACCAGAAACGGGTGTTCAACGGTAGCGGTCTTCCTCCGGTCCATGTTGACCGAGGTCTGCGTGTCCAAGAACAACTCGACGAGGTCGCCTCGATACGTGTGGTGGAAGGTCTTGGTAACGCGCTTGAATCGGTTTTCGTGCGTGAGGACGCGGTCGCCTTCTCGTATTCGCTGAATCTCCGTGGGACCATCCTCCGTGGTCACCAGGCTTCCTGCGACGAAGCAGCCGCAGTTGCCGGGCTGGTCGACCTTGCAGTCGTTGTGGTCGAACCCCTTCGCCGTGCCGTTGTACCCGAATCCGTAGATCTGAGTCATGTCCTCCGACGTCACGACGCAGGAGAATTGGGCGCGCTTGCACGTCGCGCGTCGCGTGAGGGACATCGCGAAATCCATGATCAGACTCTCGAGGCTCGGTCTCTCGATCTTCCCCATCTCCGCTCCCCTGGGAACTTCTGCGGACAAGTCCATCAGACATCATAAGGCTTCGGGAACCATGGCCGTTCGCCCCACCCCCGTGAATCTATTTCTAGCCGAGGGCCCTCGCTCGCGCGGATGGCGCGAGCCTCCTCGGTCCAGCCTGACGCGACCCCCGTCTCCTGGGACCAGGTCCACGCCTTCCGCATGGCCCGCCACCACCTCGTCCGTCCCGCTCCCCCTGGGCACATGGCCGAGGTGGCCGGCGAGGTCTGCGGAATCCAGGCCCAGCTCATGTCCGCCGCAGAGCTCGCCCTGAGGGCTCGCGTGCGGAGGCTGCTCCCAGGAGAAGTCCGGAAGGCCCTTTGGAAAGACCGCACCCTGGTTAAGACCTGGTTCGTCCGCGGCGCGGTCCACCTGATTCCTTCGGCTGACCTCGGGTCGTTCCTGGGCGCCCTGCAACCTCGCGAACCGCGGATGCTCGCCTTTCTCCACTCCAACGGGCTGTCTCGGAGGGAGGCCGAGGCCATTGTGGGGGAGATCGTTGCCCTTCTTCGGGACGGCCCCCTCATCCGCCGGGAGCTTGCGGAACGGGTGGGCGAGCGACTCGGTGCGAAGGCCCGCAGATGGGTTGCCTCCCCCTGGGGCGTGATTGTCCGACTCGCCTGCGCCAGGGGGTTGGTTTGCTTCGGTCCTGAGCAAGGGAACGAGGTGACCTTCGTGCGCCTCGAGGATTGGCTGCCTCGTTCGAGCCGCCCGGAGCCGGACGAGGCGGCTCGCATCCTCCTGAACCGGTACCTCTCGGCCTTCGGTCCCGCCACTCCGGCGGACTATGTGCTGTGGACGAACTTGCTGGTCTCCGACGTCCGGAAGGCCTGGCGGGGGATTGAGGGCGATCTTGAGGAGACGCAGATCGACGGCCGCCGCGGTTTCGTGCTTCGTGAGGATCTCAAGGCGCTCAACTCCGCACGGTTCTCCGGTTCGGCGGTTCGTCTCCTCCCGAATTTCGACCCCCTCCTGCTCGGCCATCGAGACAAGGCTCACCTCGTAGACAAGGCCCACTACAAGCGGGTGTACCGCAAGGCGGGTTGGATCTATCCGAGCATATTCGTCAACGGCCGCATCGAAGGGACATGGAGCCTCGCACGACGGGCTCGGGCTTCCTGCGTCGAGGTCGAGATGTTCCACGCGCCCTCGGCCGGGTGGAAGGAAGGCATTGCCTCCGAGGTCGAGGACATCGGACGATTCCTCGGCGTCGAGTGCGAGCTCGCTTTTCGGTAAGACGTCGGAACGGTCACGCCTTGGCCGTACCCCCGGCGGCCTTCGAGACGGCGAGTTCCCTTTCCTTGAGCTCCCGCCGCAGGACCTTGCCCACCATGGTCTTCGGGAGTTCCTTCTCGAACGCGACCTGCTTAGGCACCTTGAAGGGCGCGAGCTTGTCCTTGCAGAACGCGATGATCTCCTCCCCGGTCGCCGTCATGCCCGGCTTCAGGACCACAAAGGCCTTCACGCTCTCGCCGCGGTACGGGTCCGGGACGCCGATGGCTGCGGCCTCTTGGACCGCGGGGTGCATGAAGAGCACCTCCTCGACCTCCCGCGGGTAGACGTTGTACCCGGAGCAGAGAATCATGTCCTTCTTGCGGTCCACGATGAAGAAGTACCCGTCCTCGTCCATCTTTCCGATGTCGCCGGTGAGCAGCCACCCGTCGCGCAGGATGTTCGCAGTCTCCTCGAGCTTGTTCCAGTAGCCCTTCATCACTTGCGGCCCGCGGACCGCGATCTCGCCGATGCCGCCCTGGGGCACGTCCTTGGACGAGTCCTCCGCGTCCACGATCTTGGAGTCCGTGTCGGACCACGGGATGCCGATCCCTTCTTTGATGAGGCCGAACAGCGGGTTCACATGGGTCACCGGGGACGCCTCGGTGAGCCCGAAGCCCTCGACCAGCCTCCCGCCGGTCAGCCGCTCGAACTCGCGGCGCACCTCGTTTGGAAGCGGGGCCGAGCCGGACACGCACGCCTTGATGGACTTCAGGTCGTACTTCTGGAGCTTCGGATGCCGCAGGATGGCGATGTACATCGTCGGCACCCCGGGGAAGAGGGTCGGGTGATGCTTGTTGATCAGCTTGAGGATCGCATCGATCTCCCGTGGGTTCGGATGGAGGATGACCTCCGCGCCTTGCGCCACGGCTGCGATCATGACCGTCGTGAGACCGTAGACATGGAACAGCGGGATCACGCCCAGGATGCGTTCCTGCCCGGTGGACTTGGGCAGCCAAGCGTTGTCCTGCAAGGCGTTCGCGACGAGGTTCCGGTGGGTCAGCATGGCCCCCTTGGGGACGCCCGTCGTGCCGCCGGTGTATTGGAGGACGGCCACATCCTCCGCGGGCCGCACGGGCGGCTCGGAGCCCGGCTGGGGGGCGGCGCGGATGAAGTCGCGGTAGCGGTGGATCCAGGAGGCCTCTGGGATCTCCAGCGGCCAGTGGCCCGCCTTCTTCAAGTCCCCCCGCTTCCGGATCGGGTAGAGCTGCCGCAGGGGGAAGGGCAGGAACTCCGCCACGTCGCACAGGATTACGTTAGACACGCGGGTCTGCGGCTTGGCCTTCGACAGGTTGGGCCAGAAGATGTCCATCGTGACGACCGTCTCGACGCCCGAGTCGTTGTACAGGTACTCGAGCTCCCGCGGTGTGTACAGGAAGTTCGTCTGCACCACGATGCCGCCCGCCCGGAGCACGCCGAAGAATGCGACGAAGAAGTGCGGCGTGTTCGGCAGCATCAGGGAGACCCGGTCCCCCGGCTTCACCCCGAGCCCCCGTAAGCCTGCCGCGAAGCGGTCCGCGAGTTCGTCGAGTTGGGCGTAGGTGGTCCGCCGGCCGTAGAACACGAGGGCGGTCCACTCCGGGTGCTGCTTCGCCGTCCGTCGCAGCAGCTCGTGCACGGCAATCTCGGGATACTCGATGTGCTTCGGCACGCCCTCAGGCCAGTGCTTGTGCCAGGGCCTCGAAAGAATGGCCTCCGCTTGCATTTCCTCCCCTTCTTATGATGGAATCGTCTCCTAGGGCATTAAACATGGTCCTGCCCGTCCGAGGTAGTCGGCGCCCGTCCACGCGAAACGATTATGCCGGGCACGCGCCTGCGAGGTGACGGCGGAGCCATGCCGGCGGAAGCGCGAATCGACGTCGGCCACGAGGGGGGCGTCGCGGTTTTCTTGCTGCACCACCCTCCGGAGAACCGGATTACCCAGTCCATGGTCCAGGAGCTGGCCTTGCAGGTGGCGGCGTTCGAGAAGGATCCCGCGGTCCGTGCCCTCGTCGTCACCGGGTCGGGAGGCCGGACCTTCTGCGAGGGGCTGGATGCGGAGGAATGGGCGGCCTTTTCACCGAGAGACGCTCAGTCCGCGATCCAGCGGGGCTTCGAGGCCCTGTGGGCGCTGGAACACCTGACAAAGCCGACCATCGCCGCGATCGAAGGCGCGTGTCGCGGGGCGGGCGCGGAGCTGGCATTGGCGTGCGATCTCCGCGTAGTCTCCGAGGCCGCCAGGTTCGCGTTTCCCGACATCGACTCGGCCTGGATGCCGAGCCACGGCGGCACGGCGCGCCTGCCGCGGATGATTGGTCGGCCCCAGGCGCTCGAGCTATTCCTGACGGGCCGCGACGTCACGGCACGGGAGGCGGCTGACCTGGGATTCGTCGAGCGTGTCGTCGCCCGCGGCAAGTCGCTGAGCGTCGCGACGGAGGTCGCCGAGGTGTTCGCGAGGAAGCCTCGGTCCGCTGTGCACGCAATCAAGCGGGCGCTCACCGAGGGCGAGGAGAAGCCCTACCGGAACCGGTTCCTCTTGGAGTCCCAGCACTCCGTGCAACTCTTGTGGACGGATGCCTTCCGGGAGGCCCAGCAGAAGGCGCGCCGGAAAGGATCCTGACATCCCGCAGGATTACTGCTTGTAGGCCTTGGCGATCGCCCAGACGCCGAGCGGGTAGCCTTTGGGGTCCACGTTGTCGATGATCTCATGGAAGACCTCGTGGGCTCTCGCCTTGGGCAGCTTCCCGAGGAACGTGCGCTTCTTGTGGGTTCGCATCCACTCGCGGAACTCGTCCTGCTTGGTCACGTATAGGGAGCGGACGGTCTCGTCGACGAACTGGACGCCGGACTTCGTGCCAATCTTTGTCCGCGTCGTAGTCCCGCTGGAGAAACTCAAGACCAACCACATCGAGGCGAGTCCGGAGCAGGTCGCCTCCCTCGTCCACCTCATCAAGGAGTACTCGGAGAGCAAGTCCAAGGTGGGCCACCAGGCCTTCATCGAGCTGTTCCGGGAGCGGGAGGACCGACGCCGCGGCATCACGGAGGAGGAGTTCTGGCTCCTCGCGAGGCGCGCCGGCCTGGCCGTGCCGCCCGAGCACGATCTCAAGTTCCCGCGGTACAGCTTGGAGCCGCCCAAGGAGACTGGGACGAGCCTTCGGTGAGGTCCCTCGCGTTGCGGCGAAGGCAGGGTGCTTCACTTCCCGCCGTCCGGTTCCAGCTGGAGCCGGTCGGCCGGTTGGTCCTCCGCTTCCATGCGACGCATGCCCTGGGTCGTCGGGGCGCGAGAGAACGAGATGTAGATTCCCGCGAGGGTGATTGCCGTCCCGATTCCATCGAGGGCATCAATCGCCTCGTTCGCGGCGACGTAGCCCAGGGCCAAGGCCACGATCGGCGTGATGAGGAGGATGAAGGATCCCGTGGTCGCCTCCACGTGATGGAGGAGCCATAGGTATCCCACGAACGCGATCACGGAGCCCACCAGGCTGAGGTAGAGAATCGGCGCCAGCCCTCCCGGCCACGAAGGGACCGTCCACCGCTCGCCGGTGGCCAAGGAGACCGCGGCGAGTCCCAGGGAACCGATCCCCATGGAGAGCCCGTTGAACACGAATCCGTCGATGCCTCGAGCCCATCTACGCATCGAGGCGGTGGACAAGCCCGCGCAGCCTGCCGCAGTGACGATGGCGAGCATGGGGAAGAACAGCCCGAGGCCTGCGGTCACGAGTTGTCCGCGGAAGATGAGCGCGATCCCGCCGAATCCGACGCCGATCCCCAGGAGCTTCCGCGCGGTGAGCCGCTCTCGGGGAAGCAGGGCGTGGGCTGCGAGCGCGGTCATCAGGGGCATCGTGGCGAACCGGACCGCGGTGAGGCCGCTACCCACCCCGTATGCCGCTCCCCCGTCGAGGATTCCGTGGTCGCCCACGACACGTAGCATCCCCCCGCGTACCACA
>CAZJIP010000065.1:0-11506 GCA_964546105.1 uncultured Methanomassiliicoccales archaeon | reverse complement strand
GAACACGTACCGGAACATCCTCCGCATGCAGCAGGACGAGCTCAAGGCCAAGGAGCGGTCCCTGCGCGCACGGATCGAGGCGTTCCGGCAGGAGCTCGAGAAGCGCGAGCGGACCTACGGGCAGATCCGCGAGCGCGAGTCGGACATCGTCCGCCGCGAGGACGAATTCCGCGTCCTCATGAACCGCCTCCACGAGCGGGAGCGGGAGCTCGAGAAGCGCGAGGAGCTCCTGCGGGACAAAGCCCGGCTTCTCGACGAACGCCACCACGCCCTGAGTGAGGCGGAGGTCGACTTGGAGCGCCGCCGCTGGGCTTTGGAGCGGAAGGCGAGCGCGGCCGGCCCCGCATCCCAACCCGGCGAGACCACGATCACCGTGGCCCCCGCGGCCCAGGAGATGACGGACCTGAAGGCCCGGATGACCCAGATGGAGGAGCAGATGGAGAAGCTCCAGGCAGAGAAGGCCGAGCTCGCGACCGAGCAGAAGGAGCTCCGCGAGTTCCGCGAGTCCATCAAGACGGTCATGAAGGATCTGGACGAGCTCCTGGGGGAGCTGCCCGACGACAAGATCCGGAAGTTCGCCAAGTCCGATCGCTTTGCCGCGTACGAGAAGATCATGGACGACCTGGAGCTGTGAAGGATGCCCGGACTCCGCGAAAAGGCCCGCAAAAGCCTGCAAGCCGGTGATGCGGAGCCCGAGGAGACGGAGACCCCCACGGTGGTCCGGCTCGACGCGCAGATCGCGGAGCTGGAGACCAACGCGAAGGCCCGCGAGGAAGAGCTTCAGAAGGAGATCGAAGACCTCCGGAAGCTCTCCGAAGCGAAGACCGCGCAGATCGTGAAGCAGGAGAACGCGCTCACCTCCGCACAGCAGAAGCTCAAGGACCTCGAGGAGGAGAACAGCGAGCTCGCGGAGGACACGAAGAAAGCGGAGAAGGCCCTCGAGCAGCTGCGCGAGCAACTCGCGGAGGCCCACGTCGAGCTCGAGACCCTCCAGCGGACCAAGGAAGCCGCGGTGGACACGAGGGCCGCGGCGAAGCAGCTGGACAGCCGGCGCGCCTCCCTGGACACGCGCGAAGCCGCGCTGAAGAGCCAGGAGGACGCCCTGAAGAAGCGCGAGGCGGACCTCGAGAAGACCCTGGCGAGCCTCGAGTCCCGCAACAAGGACCTCAAGGCCCGGGAGAGCGCCGTCTGGGCCAAGCAGGAACAGCTCGACGCGATGAGCCGCGTGATCAAGGCCGCGGAGAAGGAGGTGGCCGACGCCCGGGCCAAGATGGAGGCGCGGGAGGCCGAACTGGCCGAGACACGGAAGAGCCTCCGCGACGAGGCGGCCGCCCGGGCGACGGAGCTCGAACAGGAGGTCAAGGTCCGCGACCGGGAGCTCGCCAAGGTTCGCAAGGAGCTCGAGGGGGCGAAGACGGACGCGGAAAGCCGGGCGCGCTCCGCCCAAGAGCACGAGATTCAGCTCACCGAGGAAGTCACGAAGGCCCACAACGCGGTGGAGCAGGAGAAGGAGAAGGCGGGTCGCCTCCAGGAGGAGATTGACGACCTACGTCGCCGAGCCGGGAAGGCGGGCGAGCTCACCGCGAAGGAGGCCGACCTAAAAAGCCAGTGGTCCCGCCTTGACGCCAAGACGAGGGAGCTCACCGACCGGGAAGCGGAGCTGGCCGCGCAGCTCAAGGAGCTCAAGATCCGCGAGGAGACCGCACAGCGGTCCGCGAAAGCCGCGGCGGAGAAGGCCCTCGAGGCGGAGAAGGAACTCCGCGCGATCAAGGACCGCGAACGCGCCGTCGAGAAGGCGGACAAGAAAGCCAAAGACGCCCAGGACCGGTCCGCCGCCGAGACCAGGGCCAAGGAGGACGCCTGGTCCCAGCAAGTCGACGATCTCAAGAAGGCAATTGCGGCCCGCGACCGGGAGGCGACCAAGCGGGACAAGGAGCTCGAGGCCCTCCAAATGGCGCTCCGCGGCGCGAAGGACCATCTCCAGCGCCGGGAACTCGAGCTGACCGCGGACCTCACCCGAGCCCAGGCGGACCTCGACGATGCCCGCCACCGAGCCGAGTCCCTGGAACAGGAACTCAAAGAGGCTCGCGCCGGGACCGCGAAGGCGGGCGACCTTACGGCCCGCGAGGCGGGTCTCGAGCGGACCCGTGCCGGGCTCTCGGATCGGGAAAAGCAGCTCGTCCAAGGCCGTTCCGATCTGGAGAGCCGCCTCAAGATCGCCCAGCGTCGTGAGGAGGAGCTGGCCCGTCGCGAGGCCGCCCTCGCGAAGGCGGAGTCCGAATCCCAGACTTCCCTCCGAAGCCTCCGCGACCGCGAGCGCGAGGTCATCCGGCTGGAGAAACGCGTGGACGACAAGGCGAAGGCCTTCGAAGCGCGCACGGCCCGGAGGGACCAGGAGCTCCAAGAGCGCCAGGACGCCCTGGCGGCCCTCAAGCGCGACCTCGAGGCGCAGTCCGAATCCCTGAAGAAGGAGACCCGCGGGATCGCGGAGCTCCGCGAGGAGCTGGCCGAGCGCACCTCGGAGCTGGACCGCCGCGAGGCAGACCTCCGCGGAGCGTCCGAGGAGGCGAGGACCACCCAGGTGGCCCTCAAGGCCCGCGAGGACGCGTTGGCCAAGCGGGAGACCGCGGCCGCTTCCCTGGAGGCCGACCTGGCATCCCGCGAGGAGCAGGTCGAGAAGGCCCTCAGCAAGCTCGAGGGTGAGCGGGCCGACCTGGACAAGGCCCGCGAAGACCTGTCGGCGCGGCGCGCCGAGCTCGACCGCATGCAGAAGGGCATCAAGCTTTCCACGTCCCAGATGGACGAACGCGAGGCGGCCCTGCTCAAACGGGAGCAGGAACTCTCCGAGGAGCTCAAGGCTCTGGACGCCGCGCGCAACCAGGCCAAGGTCGACCTGGACGAGGTCCGGAAGGCGGAGCGCCTCGTGCAGCGGCGCGAGTCCCTGGTCGTCCGCCGAGAGGAGGAGCAGAAGGAGACCGAGGAGGCCCAGGTGGCCGCCGAGAAGGAGTTACGCACCCGACGGGCTGCGATGGATCGCGAAGCGGGCGAGCTTACCCAGCGCCAGCAGCAGCTCGAAACTCGGGTACGGGAGATCGACCTCCGGGAGAAGGATCTTCGCTCCGCGGTCGAAGGCCACAAAGGGAACCTCGCGAAGTTCGCGACCCGCGTCCAGGAAATCGAGCAACGGGAGGACGCACTCGCCTCGCGCGAGGCGGACGTGGACCGACGCGAGGCGGGCCTGACGAAGGGTCGCTCCGAGCTCAAAGACGGTCTCTCCGAACTCGAGAAGGCGCGCAAGGCGCTCGAGTCCGAGCGCAGGGTCCTCGATGCCACTCGATCCGATCTCATGGCCAAGCTGCAGGCGGCCGAAGCACGGCTCCGGGAGGTGACGGCTGCGGAGGCGGCCGTCGCGGAGCGCGAGAAGGCCGTCGAAACGGCGGAAGCCGAGCTCACGAAGCGAATGAAGGCGCTCGAGGCGGAGGCCAAGGAGCTGCAGGAGCAGCAGTCCGCCGCCGACGCGGACCTCCGGCGCCGCGAGAACGAGGCCCGCGGGGAACTCGCCCAGGCGCGGCGTCTCAATGCGATGACCGAGAAGAAGGAGAAGGACCTGGGGCTGCGAGACACGGCCCTCCGCGGCAAGGAGGAAGGACTTCGCCGCCTCGAGGCGGAGCTCGACCGGCGCGAGTCCAGCGCGGACCTGGCGCGAAAGGCTCTCGCCCAGAAGGAAACGGAGCTCCGGGACCTCGAGGCGCAGCTGGCGCAGCGCGGCAAGGACCTCGCGCGGCGTGAGAGCCAGCTCGAGGAGACTGCGGCCTCCATTGCCGGCCGAACCAAGGAGCTCGAAACCACGATGCGGACCCAGGCTCAAGAGGCCCGGGAAACCGCCGCGGCCCAGAAGGAACTCGCGCGGATGCGCTCGTCCTTGAGCGTCCTTGACCGGAAGATCCGATCCGAGTCCAAACACCTCGAGGAGCGCCTCGAGGCCCTCAAGAACAAGGAGTCCGACCTCTCCGCCCGCGAGGAACGCCTGTCTGCCTTGGAGAGCGAACTGGTCGGTCGGGAGGCCGAGCTCAAGGAGAAGCTTGCGGACCTTGCGAAGGCTTCCGCCGGTGTCGAGGACCAGCGGGCCGAGCTCGCGAAACGGGAGTCGGGGCTTCAGGTCCTCGCGACCACCCTGGAGAAGCGCGAGGCGGACGCGGACCGGCAGGCCCAAGCCCTGGCCAAGCAGCAGACAGAACTCAAGAAGACCCTGGACGAAGCCCGCGAGGAACGCAAGCGCCTCACCGCTGAGGCGCGCAGGATCAACGAGGAGACCAAGGTGCTCGACCGCGCGCGCGTCGACTTGGCCAAGCGCGAGAAGACGCTGGAGTCTCAGGCCGCTGCGGTCCGTTCCCAGGAGGACGAGGCCGCCGACCTGAAGGCTAAGGCGATGACGCTCCTGAAGTACGCAGAGAAGAACGCGGAGACCAGGCGCGCCGAGCTCGAGGACCGCATGAAGGAGGAGCAGACGCTCCTGGGCGAGCAACGCGCCTCCCTCGAAGAGCTCGCCCGCGCGCGCGAGGACCTGGATCAACGCCAGCGGCGGTTCGAGAGCGCCCGCGCGGAGCACGAGGCCCGCGCGAAGGCGCTGGAGCAGCGGGACGCGCGGCTCAAGGAATCGGAAGCCGCCGCGGCCAAGGAACGCGCGGAACTGAAATCCCTCTGGAAGAACCTCGAGGCCGAAGGCGCGCGCGTGGCGCGCAAGGAGCAGGCCATCGAGGTACTCGTCGCCAAGATGCTCGAAAAGGAGCGGGAGACGCTCGACGAGGAGACCCGCAAGGTCCGGTCCATGGCCGCGGACCTGAAGGGCAAGGACCGCTCTCTGGAGAAGGAGCGGTCGCGGCTCGCCACCATGGAGCGCGATCTGCAGACCCTGAAAGGGAGTCTGGAATCGAGAGAGCGCGCCATCCGCGCACAGGAAGAGGAACTCGAGCGTCGGCGAGAGGACATCCGCCGCATGCGCGAGCAGATCGAGGAGCTCCTCTGATCAGCGCTCGCTCGCGGGCTTCGCGGGATCCGACGGCTCCTTCGTCGTGGCTTCCTCCGTGGCGGGCCAGACCACCGCGGACAGGTACAGCATCCCCATGCCGATGAGTGGGACGAAGATCAGGGAGCTCAGGAGGTGATACGCGGTGAACGGCACCTGCAGCTCGAGGACGTTCCAGAACGTCAGCCCCATGGGCTGCGCGATGAGGTAGTACTCCCCGACGTCCGTCCATAGGTCGTACGCGATCGTGAGCGGAACGCTCACCGTGGTCAGGAGCGCGACGGACTTCACGCGGAAGAGGACGCGGGGCTTCATCGTCCGGCCTAGAATCCCCACGAAGAGGAAGCCCGTGACCACAAAGAACGAGAGCCCGAGCATGATCGTGGTGCCGTAGAGCGCGTAGGGCCCGCCCCACAGGAGCGGCTCGACGATGGCCAAGGTGGCCATGGGCACGAGCACGGTCCACCAGCGGCCGAGCATGGAGCCCGCGATCAGGGTCACCGCGAAGATGGTCTCGAAGTTCGCGGCGTTGCGCAGGAACACGAGCTTCACGAAGGCTCCAATCAGGATCAGCAGGACGCCAATCGTCCGTGTTTTGCGGTCCCCCAGGCCGCGCTGAATCGCCGCGCGCCACCGCGCGTTCATCCCGTGGCGCCCCCCTGGTCCGTCGTGAACCGCCACGTGACCGTGGCACCGTCGGAGAGGGGCGCGTGGTCCGCGGCGACTTCACCGTACGTACCATTGACCCAGTACTGCCAGAAGTCGCCGCTCTGCCCGTTCGCGCTGCCGTTGATCGAAATCACGAACACGCCCGCGGGCAGCGTGTAGTTGATCCAGTGCAGCGAGAAGCCCATCGTGCGCGCCGCCTCGAGGAGGATCCCGAAGGCCGTGTTGTTCGTCGTGGTCACGGGGCCGTACCGGATCGTCCAGCCCGCTCCCTCCACGACGAGGCTCACGCCGCTCACGCCCGCGGCCTGCACGGGGGGCGGCTGGGAGGCCTGGGCCCACCCATACAGTCCGGCGATGGCGGCCCCCAGGGCGACCAAGAAGATCAGGGCCTGCGTCCGCTCCGAGATCCTACGGACCGTGGGACCGCCTCCGCCAGTACCAGAGCCCCAAGCCCACGAGGGTCGCCGCGGGGACGGCAATCAGGACCACGAAGAGCCATGGCGACGGTGAAGCGGGCGGCGGGAGGGCCACGAGGATCGTCGGGGCATAGGGGCTCCAGCCCCACGACACGGCACGCGAGGCCATCCACGCGTAGACGACGATCTGGGTGAATCCGGACGCGTTGCCGCGCACGGTCACGTTGAACCAGCGGGACTGACCGAACACCACGGGACCGAGGTCCACGAAGAACGTGCGATTGATCCGCAGCGCCGGCACGGACGTGGAGAGGATCTCGACGGGCGTGCTCACGGTCACCCGGAGGTCCGCGTGGTCCCAGGTCCCGGTGGGCGCGGAGACGCGGACGGAGACATTCCCCATCTGCCCTTCCTCCAACGTTGCGGGTGCGGTCACGTTGACTACGGCCGAGAAATCGGGGGCCGCGGAGGAGAAGGCGTATACGTGCCCGTTGTCGCTCGGCGCGATCACGAGTCCGTCGGCCACGACGGGAGAGGCGAAGATGAACTGCCTCGGGGTGGGGGTGTAGAACCAGTCCAAACGGCCCGAGGTGGCGTTGAGGGCGTACACGGTGCCGTTGGCCACGTTCGTGGAGAAGAACACCTTGCCGTCCGCGGCCGCCACGGAGGACTGCACAGGCCCGTTCGGCGTGAACGTCCAGAGGATCGCGCCGGTCGCCGGGTCCAGGGCGGTCACGCGTCCGCCGCTTCCGAAGGAGCCGCCGGCCAGGACCACGGCGTTCCCTGCGAGCGCGGGCGAGGAGACGCCCGCCTGGGCCGCGACCCTCCACAGGAGAGTGCCCGTTGTCGCGTCGAGCGCGTACACGAAGCCGTCCTTCGCGGGGACGATGACCTCCGAGCCGACCACGAAGGGGGACGCCGCGACGGATCCGTCGGTCGGGAAGAACCACCGCTGCGCGCCTGTCGCGGCGTCCAGCGCGAGCACGCCGTAGGGCGGATCGTACGTCACCTGGGTGGTCGTGTTGTACTTCCCGATCACACCGACGTACACGGTCCCGTTCACAAGCGCGGGCGAGGAGAAGCTCACGGAGGCGGGGGCGGGCACACGCCACCGGATCGTACCGTTCGTAGCCCAGAACGCGACCACCGCGCCTACGCCCCCGGACTCGTTGAACGTGCCGATGTAGCCCGTGTCGAAGAGGATCTTCGGGGACGACGTCACGCCGCTGAACACGGGGTTCGCGATCAGCGTGACGTTCCACACCTCGGTCCCGCTGGCCGCGTCCACGGCATGCAGGCGCCCATCCGTGCCGCCGAACAGGAGGTCGCCGTCGAAGAGGGCGGGCGTGGAGAGTCCGTGGAGGCTCGCCTTGGACCACAGGACCGCACCGCTCGTCAGCCTGAGCGCGAACAGACCATCCAGGGTCAGGACGTACACGCGGTCATAGCCGACCGCGGGAGACGAAGGTATCTCCTGAAGATGGAGGTCCCGATCCCACCGCACCTGGAACTGGTCCGGGGCGGCGCTGAGGGAGCTCCCCGTGTTCGCAGCGTCCCCGCGGAATTCGAGGACGGGATAGGGATCCGTCGGCGTGGGCACCGGATACAACGTGGCGTAGGTCACGGGATCGAAGCCGTTATCGGAGACCGCGACCGCGTCTCCGTCCTGGAGGACCAAGCTGGAAATCCCGACGAGCAGTGCATCCCACTCTTCCGTGGTCCGGTTCCAGAGGTAGAGGCCGACGCCGGCGGGGGGCGATCGGTTGCCCACATCGAGGATGTAGACCCCGAAGGAGGAGGACCAGGCCCAGCTGACGTTGAGCCCTGCGGCATCCGCGGCGGACAGGGTAGCGGTCCAGGACGCGTTCGATGCAGCGGCGTCCGGAATCAGCGCGAAGGACCACTTGTACGTGCCGTCGCCGAAATCGAAGAGGAACTGCACCTGGATGGGCCCCGAGGAAGCCGCCACGGCGCCCGCTTGGGCGGAGGACGCGGCGAGGAGGGCTGCGACCAAGAGGGCGATGACGCTGGCAGGCAACCCTACTTGAACCACGCCTTCAACCCCGCTTGATGTGATTACGATGGACTTGATTATTTAAGTATGTTGGGAACCATGAGGGACTGCGGCAGGAGACCCCATGAACGTCCTCCGAGACCTCCGAGAGACCACCCGAATCCTCTTCCTGTACGAAACCACCGCGAACCACCACTCGCGCCTGCGCACGATCGCGGAGCGACTCGAGATGACCGTCCAGGGCGCCTCGGACTACGCGCACCAGCTCGAGGCGGATGGCCTGCTCGTCCTCGCGGGTGGCGAGTACCGTCCCACGAAGAAAGGGATTGACGTGCTTCAGAGCCGCCTGCGTGAGCTGCGCGCCTTCGTTGAGGAGGCGGGGCGAAGCACGGCGTTCGTCGAAACGACCCTGGCCCTCGCGGGAGCAGCAATCCACCGTGGGGACCGCGTGGGCTTGTTCATGGAGGGTGGCTACTTGGCCGCGTATCCGGGACGGACCGCTTCCTCGTTGGGAGTGGCGACGGAGGATGCGGCGCGGGGCGAGGACGTGGCCGTTCGCGGCCTCGAAGGAATCGTGACCCTCCAGCCCGGTCGGATACGTATCGTGCGCGTGCCCGCCTCGCGCGGTGCAGCCAAGAAGGTCGGCCCGGAGACGGGCCGGAAGATCGTGCAGCGCTCCCGCGGTGCCCTGGTGGCCACCATGGATGTCGAGGGACTCATGGCAGCCCGGCGCCTCCGTCTCCATCCGCGCATCGAGTTCGCGCCCCTCGCCGGGACCGTGGCAGCAGCGGAACGGGGGGTGGACGTCCTCCTCTTCGTACCCGAGCAACGAGTCACGGAAACCATCCAGGCCATCGAGGCCGCGAACGCGCGGCGTGAGGACAAGATTCCTTATGAGAGCGTCGCGCTGGCGTGATCACTCGAGGATGGAGACGGCATCGATGCGACCGTCCCCGTCGCGATCTTGGCCCGCGACCACACGGTAGAACTCGGAGCCGCTCTCGTAGCCCTCGAGGACCTCATCGGCGAACTGGGTCAGGCCCAGGATGCTCGAGAGCGTGCCCTGGTAGTGCAGGCCGCTGAGCACGACGACCACCTTGGCGGGGTTCCAGGGGTTCCGCACCTTGGCCACGAGGCCCACGTCTTCCTCCGCGTACGTGCGATGGGTCCGGGAGGACTCCACGTGCCAGACCTGCTTCCAGTCGAAGCTGACCGCGAGGTGCGGGTTCAGGTCCATCGTGATGATGTTCGCCACGGGACCCCCGACGAGGACCATGTGCTCCCGCCCGGCACCCGCGGCCTTGACCTCCGTGTCCAGCCGCGTCACGAGGCCCTTCGGCGCGGCGAACAACCGGCCCAAGAAGAACCCGAGCTGGACCGCGTACGGCGAGTCGCGAGCCGTGGTGAGGAACGGCCCGTGCGGATACGGTGATCCGACGACGATGGCGCCATCGAAGGCTCCGCTCCGCGAAAACTGCTCCAGGAAACGGGAGACCACGCCGGCGCGGGGCAAGGCGGGGAACGGCACGGGGGCGCCGCGGGACTTTAGGAGGATTGCGAACGCGTCCGCGGTGGGCGCGAGGACGCGAGCCGAGGCACCCCGCTTGGACTCCTCTCGCACGACCCGGAGGAATCCCGCGGCCTCCAAGCGGCGGACGTGGTAGTAGATCTTCTGCTCGTGGACGCGGAGACGGTCTGCGAGCGCATTGGGGTAGTCCGGGGACTTGGCGAGTTCCTGAAGGATGCGCCAGGCCAGGGGCGAGGAGAGCGCACCGATTCGCGCGGGCTTGTCGAGGACCTCCGCCTCCCGGGCCACGGCTCCCTCGAGGGTTTCCTCAACGATCCAGCGACGGACCATGAGATGGAGATGCAGGGGAATAGTATTAATTCTTTTGTAATGGTACCGAGAATGTTATAGGAGACTCTTTAATACTTCCCGCATCTTCCAGCCGGACATGCAGGGACGGACGCCACATCCTCTTCCCCAAGAGCCTACGCACATATCAGAAGGGATATTGAACCCGCAAGGGCTATACGCGGCCGGCCGTGGATGTCCCGCGACCCAGGTGCGATCCGCATGAAAGCCGTCATCCTCGCGGCCGGCGAGGGCGCCCGAATGGGCCCCTTCACGGCCAGCGTCCCCAAGGTCATGATCCCTGTCGGGAACCGCCCCATGGTCGAGTACGTGGTCCGAGCCCTCGTGGAGAGCGGCGTAGGGGACATCCTCATGATGATCGGGTACCGCCGGGAGCGGATCCAGTCCTACTTCCAGGACGGGAAGGCCTTCGGCGCGCGGATCACATACATCGCGGAGCCCAAGCAGCTGGGCACCGCCCACACCGTGCGCCAGGCGAAGCCCAACCTGGACGACCGGTTCCTCGTGCTCAACGGTTCCAGCCTGATCGACCGCCCCTTCGTGACCGACCTCCTGGACCATGCGGACGGACCCGCGGTGGTCATCAAAGAGAGCGACCGCCCGCAGGAGTATGGGGTGGTCACCCTGCGTGGGCGGAACGTGGTAGGGATTACGGAGCGTCCGCGGGAGGTCCTCTCCAACCTGATCAACACGGGCGCGTACGTCCTCGAGCCCTCCATCTTCGACCTGATCGACCGCCAGGCTGAGGAAGGCCACCACGACATGCCCAGCGTCCTCTCGGAATGGGCCAAGACGACCGCGATCACCGCGGTGGAATCCCAGGGCACGTGGGTGGACGCCCGCTATCCGTGGGACCTGCTGCGGCTCAACGCAACGGCCCTCCAGTCTATCCAGGATGTCCGCGCGGGCACCATCGAGCGCGGCGTCACGGTCCACGGCCGGGTCACGGTCGGCGAGGGGTGCGTGATCCGGTCCGGTGCCTTCCTCCAGGGACCCCTCTCCTTGGGCCCGGGGTGCGAGATCGGGGCCAACGCGGTCCTCCTCCCGTCCACGAGCCTGGGGAAGAACGTCCGCGTGGGACCGCTCACGACAATCGCGAACTCTATCCTCATGGACGACGCGAACGTGGGCCCTTCGAGCGTGGTCCAGGACAGCGTCCTGGGATCCGGCGTCGTAGCCCGCGCGGGACTCCTCGCGGCCTCGGGCCCCGCGGACGTGCCCATCGAGGGCGAGTACCATGCCGTGCGCCAAATCGGCGCGCTGATCGGCGAGGATTCCGAACTCGGGAACGGCGTGTGCGTGGATTGCGGGACGGTCGTGAACGAACGCGCGCGGGTCTCGTCCGGCGCGCGTCTCCGGGGGACGATTCCCGCGGGCGCGGTGGTCCACTAGATGTGCGGAATCATCGGCTACTCCGGCCAGCGCAACGCCCTTCCCATCCTCCTGGACGGGCTCAAGCGGCTCGAGTACCGCGGCTACGACAGCGCGGGCGTCGCCATCGTGGG
>CAZJIP010000064.1:0-11588 GCA_964546105.1 uncultured Methanomassiliicoccales archaeon | reverse complement strand
AAGATGGGCACGATCACGAAGCAGCCCGCGGGCGTCGAGGTCTGGACGCGGAGCGACCTCTCGCCCTGACCGGGGTGGCGTCCATCGTCCGGAACAACCTCCTGACCGCGGATGAGGGCTTCTCCCTCAACGAGCTCGAGACCACCGCGGACATCCAGATCCCGGACGACCCCCTGAAGCGGGTCATCGGGCAGGCGGAGGCAGTCAAGCTCGCGCGCGTCGCGGCGAAGCAGCGGCGGCATCTCCTCCTGGTCGGGCCGCCGGGCACGGGCAAGTCCATGATTGCCCAGGCCCTCTCGCTCCACCTGCCTGCCGTGACCGAGGAGATCCGGATTGTCCACAACCCGGAGAATCCCGAGCGGCCGCTCGTCGAGGTGCGGCAGCGGGACGAGGTCGTCGCCGAGGAGAGCCGCATGGCCGGGGCCGAGGGCGACCTGATCGACCCTAAGGAGGCCCCAATCAACGTCGCGGAGCGCCTCGGCTACAAGTGCGTCCACTGCGGCACATATTCCTCGCCCACGGAGCGGATGTGCCCCAAGTGCTCGCGGCCCAAGATGGTCGCGCAAGGGAACGCCGCGGGCAACCCCTTCGGCGACCTGTTCAGCGGCATCTTCGAGGTCACCTTGGCCCAGATGGGCGGCAGGGATCGCGTGACGACGACCCGCAACCAATTCGGCAAGGAGGAGGTCGTGGTCTACGAGCGGGCGGGCGAAATGATTCGCGTGCTGGACCAGAAAGCCCTCGAGAAGCGGCGGGAGATGGAGAAGGAGAGCCCGCGCAAGGTCCTCGTCCCCATCACCCGCAGCCCGTTCGTCCTGTCGACCGGCGCGAGCGAGACGGAGCTCCTGGGCGACGTGCGCCACGATCCGTACGGAGGCCACCCGCAGCTCGGGACACAGCCGTACGACCGCGTGGTCGCGGGGTCCATCCACGAGGCCCACCAGGGCGTCCTCTTCATCGACGAGCTCCCCCAGCTGGGCCACTTGCAGCGGTACATCCTGACCGCCATGCAGGAGAAGCGCTTCCCCATCTCGGGGCGCAACCCCCAGAGCGCCGGCGCGAGCGTTAAGGTGGACAACGTCCCCTGCGACTTCATCTTCGTGGGGGCGTGCAACATCCAGGATCTCCCGCACATCCTCTCCCCGCTACGGTCACGCATCACAGGAGGCGGCTACGAGGTCCTCGTGGAGACCACGATGCCCGACAGCGAGACGAACCGTGCGAGGCTCGCGCAGTTCGTCGCGCAGGAGATCGCGATCGACAAGCGCATTCCCGCGGCAACGTCCGACGCGGTCGGCGTGGTCATTGAGGAGGCCCGGCGGCGGGCGAAATCCTTGGATAACCAGGACAAGGCGCTCACCCTGCGACTCCGCGAGCTGGGCGGTCTCATCCGGTCCGCGGGCGACATTGCGGTCACGGAGAATTCCTCGGTCATCGAGGCGGAGCACGTGAAGCGCGCGATCAAGATCGCCCGCACGATCGAGGAGCAGATCAAGGATCGATATGGGTCGTACACCGCGGGAGTCGGGACGGACATGTCCGCGGCCCAGAGGGAATCGTCCCCCTACCACTACTGGAACGTGCACGAGGGCGACGACGTCCAGGGCTACCAGTGAGCGCGGCGCTCACAGGGCCTTGAACATCTTGATTCCATCCTCCCCATCCGTGTAGAAGCTGGGCATCACGTACCCGATTTCGAACGCGTACCGTTGGTAGAATCGGATCCCCGCTTCGTTCGACCTGCGGACCTCGAGCTCGATGCGGCGCATGCCCCGCTCCGCGCACTTCGCGATGAACGCGTTCATGAGCTGCGTCCCGATGCCGCGGTCGCGGAAGCCCGCCACCACGGCGAACATGAGGACGCGGGCCTGTCCCTCCGCGGACACCACCGCGGCGATGAAACCCACGGGATGGCCGTCCAGATCCGCCACGAGGAACCCGTCCCGCCACCACCGGTGAATGTCCAAGTAGAGGGACGTGGGGTAGTTCTCCCGCAGCGCCTCGCGGACGATGGAGGCCACCGCGGGGATGTCGTTCGGGATAAAAGGCCGAATCTGCAACGGCTTCCCGCGAAGACCCAGCGCCTTTTCAACGTGACGGTCGTCGGCATCCTCATGAGCCTCTCTCCGCATCGCGGACCGTGCGCATCTGGATCGAACTCTCTGGGGAGCATCCCACGCTACCGAGGGCGGAGGCCCTCGCCGCCTTCGAGGCGGAAGGCGTGCAGCTGCGCGAGGTCTCTTGGTCCTCCAAGGTGCTGCGGCTCAACGCGGTCGGCCCCGTAGCCCGGGCGGCAGCGCGCCTCGGCCTCGCCCATGTGGTCTGCGAGGAGTTGGCCCACGGCGATCTTCAGGACCTACGAGCGTTCGCGCGGTCCGTGGATCTCGGGGGCAAGACCTTCCGTACGCGGGCACGATCCTTCGGCGTGGACCTCGACCGGTCCGCCGTGGAAGGTCCCCTCGGGGCCGACTTCGGGAAGACCGGGAGGGTCGATCTGGTCTCCCCCTCCTTGGACTTCCGCGTCCTCGTGGGCGAGGAGTTTCTCCTGGGGCGTGTCCTGCACCGGGTGGACCGCCACGGCATGGAGACGCGCACGGTCACGCACCGCAGCTTCCGCCTCCCGATTTCCCTGCATCCCAAGCTCGCGCGGGCCCTCGTGAACCTGTCCCGGGTGCCCACGGGAGGCCTCTTGGTCGACCCGTTCTGCGGCACGGGCGGGATCGTTTTGGAGGCCGCCCGAATTGGCCTCCGACCCGTCGCCGCGGACATCCGGAGGAGCATGTTGGTCGGTGCCCGGAGATCCCTGCGGGGGCTGGGGGCGGAGTCTGCGTATCTGGTGGCGGATGCCGGCCGCGGCCCCTGGAGGCCAGCCAGTCTGGCGGGCATTGCCGCCGATCCGCCGTATGGCCGCGCCTCGTCCTCCCGCGGCGAGCCCGTGTTGCGGCTCTACGACCGAGCGTTCCGCAGCTTCGCGGTCGCGTTGCCGCCGGGGCGGTATGCGGCGGTGGTGCTCCCCTCCGACGAGGCGGTGGAGGTCGGCCAGCAGCACCTGGAGCTCATCGAGCGACACACAATGCGAGTGCACAAGTCGCTGGTTCGCAACTTCTGCGTCTACCTCAGGTGACGGTGAGGTCCACCGTGAGGTCCGCCGAGGCGCCCGTGTCCACCGCGCGGGCCTGGATCACGAAGGTCCACGTGGCCGGGACCACGACCAGGGATCCCGGGGCCGTCACGGAGAGCTGGATGGTCGCGGCCGATCCCGGGCTCGCGGTGTAGTTCGCCTGCTCCGCGTTCGGGGAGACGGTGGTGTTACCCACCTCGATGGTGGTGAACTCCAGGGTAAAACCCGCGCTCTTCAGATTCGTGAGATCGTTCGCGGCGAGCTGGAGATGCACGGTCTCCGCGGCAGGGCTCGAGTCGTTCAGCGCGAAGACGAGAAGCACCACTCCGCCGAGCGCGACCGTGGCGTTGAGGACGGATAGCGGCTGTCCCGCAACCGTTTGGAACGCGAGTCCCTGCGAGACGGAACGGAATTCAAAAGGCTGGATCACGAAGGTCGAAACCAAGATGGCCACGGCGAGGATGCCCACCAGGGTCCGTCCCGCATCCAGCCGGCTCAGGTCGTTCAGCGGTGGCGGATGCCGCACGCCGATGATCAGGATGAGGAACGCGAAGATGAGCCAGCCCGAGTAGAAGGCGCTGAGCAGGACCAGGAGTCCCAGCGCGCCCCAGGAGACGAGCCCCTGGCGGTCACCGAGGAGCGCACGGGCGATGTGGCCGCCGTCCAGCTGTCCCGCCGGGAGGAGGTTGATCGCGGTCACGAAAAGCCCGACCCATCCCGCGAAGGCGAGCGGGTGGAGCGCCGTGTTCTCGGGGAGCGGGAAGAAGAGCCGCAGGAAGCCATAGAAGAGGGACGAGTTGATGATCTCGAACTGCCCGGAGACGGGGAGGAGGGGCTGCGGATTCGCCGCGGTCAGGAAGAGCCCCGCGATGGTCACGGGGATCGCGATGGCAAAGCCCACGAGGGGCCCGGAGGCGCCGACGTCTAGGAGGGCGCGGCGGCTCGGCAGGGGATCGCGCATACTGATGAACGCCCCGAATGTGCCCAAGGGCGGCACGCTCGGGAGGAAGAACGGCAGCGAGGCTTGCATCTTGTATCGCTTCGCGACCACGTAGTGCCCCATCTCGTGGAAGCCCAGGATGGCCAGGAGGGGCAACGTAAAGAACACCGTCCCGTTGAGGATTGCATCGAGGGACAGGAGGGGCTCGTTCACGTACTGGGACCAGTTCCACGCCCCGCCGAAGAACACGGTCGTCACGATGGTAACCAGGAGCATGGTCACGTTCACGGAAAGGCCTGTGAACCGCTGCTTCGGGCGGCGCTGGATGTGGACGAGGAGCTCGCCCCGCTCCCTTGTAATCGAGGGGATGTAGTCCTTCGGGACGAGTTGCTGGCGCAGACCGTCGAAGGGCTTCTCCACGTTCCCGTCGGCGGGCGGGGCCACCTGGAAGGTTAGGGCGAGGGGCGAGACCACGACGCCGTAGACACCGAAGTGTCGCGCGACGACCTCGCGGAGGTTCTCGATCTCCTGGTCCGCGGAGAGCATCGGGCGTCTCAACCCCCGTGACTATATGAAGCTGCGGCCGGAATCATGGGACCCCTCCGCGGAGAAGCCATAGCAGGGCGGCCGTGGCCACTCCGGCCGCGACGAAGCGCAGGCCCGTGTACACGAGGCGCTCGCGGACGATGCTTCCCAGGTACGCGCCCATCGCAAAGAGGAAGATGAGGGTGACGACGACCGCCACGGGGACGGCCTCCTGGAAGCGCAGGAGGAGGAACGGCACGACGGGCGGCAGAGCCGCGACGAGGGGCGCGACCCCATGGACCAGCGCGCTCGCGTACGCCGCGAAACGGAAGGCCCCCTTGTGCTCCTCGCTGAGCCGCGTGAGCATTGCGCGTTCCAGGGTCCCGATGTCCAGCTTCTTCTCCACGCGCTCCGCCTCAAAGGCGCCCACCGCGCTGGACACGGCGAGCGCGATCGAAGCGCTGACCGAGGCGGTGAGGACGAGCGCCTTCTGCGCATCGCCCGCCCCGGACGCTGCGGCGCCCACGATGATTCCCAGGATGGTCAGCGCGCCGTCGAACGCGCCGATGACGAAGTAGCGTCGGGCCATCGGCCCCAGGTCCGTGATTTCGCTGTACTCCTTGAACCGCTGGCGCCAGGGGGCTCGCTCCATGTCACCCGCTCGGGTTCGTGACGCGCTCCCGGGTCAGGCGCAGGGCCGTCTCCAGGGCTTCCGTGAGCCCCTCGACCCTCGGGCCCGCGCCCTGCGTGAAGTCGGTTCGTCCTCCCCCCTTGCCGCCGAGGGCTTGGATCGCCTCAGCGAAGACCGGCCGCACATCCAGCTTCACGTCGGAGCCGTGGGAGACGATGAGGCTCGCGCCCCCGGCCGACCTGGCTCCGAGGATGGCAATTGCCTTGGGATCTGCGCAGACTTCCTTGGAGAGGGCCATGAGGTCGCGCATCTCTCCGTCGATCTGCCGGACGACCACCTTCATGTCGCCCAGGGTCGTGGCGCCCTCCAGGAGGTTCTTGGCCGCGGCCCCGGCGAGGTCCGACCGCGCGCGCTCGAGCTGGCGTCGTTGCTCGCGCCACTCGTCCAGGATGCGGTTCGTGGCGCTGGCCACCTGGCCCGTGCCGACCCCGAGAGCCTCCGCGGTCCGCGCCAGCTCCTGCTCCTGGGCCCGCACCGCGGCGAGGGCCGCCGTGCCTGCGGCGTACTCGATCCGCACGACCCCATCTTGGATCCGGGTCGTGCGCAGAATCTTGATGAAGCCGACGTCCGCCGCGTTGGAAACGTGGGTGCCGCCACAGGCCTCCACGTCCCACTTGGGGAACTCGACCACCCGGAGCTCCCCGCCGGGGACCGACCCTCCTTGGTAGAGGCGGAATCCGTACTTCCGCTCCGCGAGGTCGCGGGGCATGAACTTGGACCGGACGAGGCCGTCCTGCAGGACGCGGCCGTTCGCGAGGTCCTCGATCCGCGCGATTTCGTCCTCCGTTAGCGCGTCGAAGTGGGTGATGTCCAGGCGCGCGAATTCCTGCGCCTTGTGCGCGCCCGCCTGCCACACGTGGTTCCCGAGGACCTTGCGCGCCGCGCCGAGGACGATGTGCGTGGCGGAGTGGTTCCGCGTGAGGGCGTCGCGGCGCTCCCCATCGATTTCGCACCGCACCCGCTTGTTCAGGATCCGGGACGCGTCTCCGCGGACGAGGTGGATCACGGAGGCGCCGACCTTCTGGATGTCGTACACTTCGTAGCCCCCGATGGTCCCGTGGTCCGCCTCCTGGCCGCCGCCCTCCGGGTAGAAGTAGGTCTGGTCGAGGACGACTGCCTCTCCGTGGACCGCGAGGACCTTCGCGCGGAAGGCGCGTTTCCGGCGGTCCTCGTACACGCGGAGCTTGGTCGGCGGCAGGTCGCCGGGGAAGGTCGCCCTCGTCTCCGCCTCGCGGACGGGCTGGATGTGGCGGGCCGCGACGCGGGCGTAGAAGTCGTCGGGCACTTCGACGGGGAGTTGGGAAAACTCGCGAACAACGTCGGGGTTCAGGCCGTGGCTGTCGTACAGTTCGACGAGGGTGTCCAAGCCGAAGGATCTGTTCGCCGCCCGGAGTTCGCCCTCCATGCGACCCACGATGGCCCGCCCCCTCTCCAGCGTCTCCTTGTACCGCGCCTCCTCCACCTTGAGGAGCTTGAGGATGTCCCCCTTGTTCAGGAAGAACTCGGGATAGTCCTCCCGCATTTGGTCGATCATGAAGCTGACCGTGTCCGCCAGGGTGTACGTGATGTTCAAGTCCTTCAGTGCACGCAAACCGCGGCGAATCAGGAGACGCGCGAAGTACCCCTCGCGGCTGTTGGACGGCATGACGCCGTCGCCCAGCAGGAAGATGAGCGCGCGGGAATGGTCGCATACCGTGTAGAGGGCCTCGAGCGGGGCAATCTGCTCCACAAGCTCCTCGACCGTGATGTGCACCCGCTCCGCGGTCTGCCGGCGGATCTCGCGGACGTCCGCCAGGTTCTCCACCTTGAGCATCCCGGCGACCTTGGAGTACTCCCGGAGGATCGCTTCGTCCACGTGCTTCGCCCCGGTGGCCCGCTTCAGGTAAGCGAGGGCGTCCCCGAAGACCGCCTCGTATGCGGACGTGGTCCCCTGGGACAGCCAGGTGAACCGCTCGAGGCCGTAGCCCGTGTCCACGACCTGCGTGTCCATGGGCACGTCCTTGCCGTCCGCCTCGCGGTTCATCATGAACACCAGGGTGGCGGGCTCCGCGCCGCCGAAGACGACCTCGAAGCAGGGCCCGCTGTTGCCGCCGCCCCGCCATTCGTTCTCCTTGTACCGCACGAGGGCCGGGTCGAGGCCGAGCCGCTCCGTGAGGAACGTGTGGCAGATCTCCACCGTGCGGTCCTTGAAGTAGACGGGCTTGCCGGGGAAGTTGAACGCGTGGTGGGCCATCATCTCGAACATGGTGAAGTGCTGGCCCGTCTTGCCCACGTTGTCCACATCGTTGAAGCGCGCACAGGGCTGGCTGATCGCGAGGGGGTTCGCGGGCGGGCTCGCCTGCCCGCTGATTACCCAGGGCTGGAACGGATAGACGCTGGCCTGGGTGAAGAATACGTCGTCCCGCCAGCGGGCTACGATGGGGTAGCGGCGAACCCGGGTGTGGCCGTTCTGCTCTAGGAAGGAGAGGAAGTCCTCGCGCATCGCGCGGTACGTCAGGCGCTTCTTGAACGGGGAGGCGCCGATGAAATCGTACTCCTGGCAGGGAGCCTCGCCGCACGTCTCGTGCTGGCCAAGGGACCAGAACGGGGTCCCGCACTTCGCGCAGACCTGGCGGGTGAAGCCCTGGGTGCGAAAGAGCTCGACTTCGTAGGGACTCTCCGGCATTTCGGCCGATGAAGGGCCGCAGGGCCTTAAAGGTTCCCGGCTCTCCTCAAGGCGGGCCGCCGTTGCTCGGCCGGGGCCGAATCCCTACCGCTGAATTAAGTACACCCCCGGGGATACGGGAGCCGGAGGCGTTTGCTTGGAAGAACGCGTTGCCACGCCGTTCATCCTGTCCTTGCTGAGCGGCCTCTTCATCATCGCAGGGACCGTGATGGGATTTGTGTATCTGCCGACGTACACCACCTACCCGTACGGGTACATCCCGACCTACTACGTGCCGTTCCTCGTCACGTCGGGGATCTGCGGGATCCTGATCCTGTTCGCCGCCTACATGCTCTACCTGAGGCCCCAGCTCCACGTGGCCTGGGGCGTCATGATCCTGGTCCTGTCCGTGGCCAGTGTCTTCTCCGTGGTCACGGGCTACTATGCCCTGTTCGGCGCCATCGGCGTGATCTTTGGTCTGCTCGGCGGGGCCATGGCGATCGCGCTGCGGTCCGGAGGCTTCTTCGCGCCCTCGCCCGCGAGCGCGGTGCGGCTGTGCCCCTCCTGCGGCCGGTACGTCCCCGCGATGTTCCCGTACTGCACGTACTGCGGAGCGCCTGCACCCACCATGAGACCGGGGACGACCGCTGCCCCGCCGCCCACCGCGCCGCCGGGGAGCCCGCCGACGCACTGAACCTCGCGGCGTTTTCGTTCAGCGTCGGGGCGAGGCGCCTCAGGCACCGCGGAGGAGCTCGCGGGCGATTACAAGGCGCTGGACCTCGCTCGTTCCCTCTCCGATCTCCGTGAGCTTCGCATCCCGCATGAGTCGTTCCACGGGGTAGTCCTTGATGTAGCCGTAGCCGCCGTGGATCTGGATCGCCTTGTTCGTCACGAAGGAGGACATCTCGCTCGCGTACAGCTTGGCCATGGCCGCCTCCCGCTTGAACGGCCGGCCCCGGTCCTTGAGCCATGCCGCGCGGTGCACGAGGCTGCGCGCCGCCTCGATCCGCATGGCCATGTCCGCGAGCATGAACTGGATGGCCTGATGCTCCGCGATAGGCTTCGCGAACTGGACGCGGGCCTTCGCGTACTTCACCGCCTCCTCGAAGGCACCCTGGGCCAGCCCGACGGCCATGGCCCCGATCCCGAGGCGCCCGTTGTCCAGGATCCGAAGGGCGTTCACGAAGCCGCGGTTCTCCTCGCCGAGCAGCGCGTCCCGCGGCACCTCGCAGTCCGTCAAGATGACCTGCGCCGTCCCGCTCGCCCGCACGCCGAGCTTGTCCTCGATTCTCCCCACCTTGAGACCTGGGTTGCCCCGCTCCACGATGAACGCGCTGATCCCCTTGTTGCCCTTGGTCGCGTCGGTCACGGCCATGATGACGAACGTGCCCGCCACGGGGGCGTTCGTGCAGAAGTTCTTGGTCCCGTCGAGGACCCAGCCCTTGGAGGTCTTCTTCGCGGTGGTCTTCATCGCCGCGGCGTCCGAGCCGCTCGCGGGTTCCGTGAGAGCCCAGGCTGCTAGCTTCCGGCCGCTCGCGAGTTCGGGGATGTATCGCTTCCTCTGCTCCTCGCTGCCCGCGAGCCAGATGTTGCCCATCCCCAGCGTGTTGTGGGCGGACATGATCAGGGCGTGGGAGCCGCAGACCCGGGCGACCTCCTCGAGGGCCAAGGCGAAGCAGATCGTGTCGAGGCCCGCGCCCTCGTACTCCACCGGAATGAGCATGCCCATGAGGCCCAAGGAACCCATCTTCGCAATCGTCTTCGCGGGGAATTCCCCGGTCTGGTCGTGGTAGGCGGCCACAGGGCGGATCTCCTTCTCCGCGAAGTCCCGGACCGTTTTCCGGATCATCTCCTGCTCTTCCGTGAAGGTGAAGTCCATGCTCGCCCCCGGGCCCGCAAAGGGCCTCTCCGACTTGAGCCTTCGCCCCTCAGTCGGTCGTCCGTCGCCGCTGGTCGCCCAGCGTCGTGAGGACGTTCCGGGCTTCCTGCAGTAGATCGATGGCGGCCTCCTGCTCCTTCGTCACGTAGGCGATGATGTCCGCGTACGCGCCCTTGTGGTAGAGGGCGGGCACCTTGCCTCCCGGCGACTTATCGGAAAACGCGTGGAGGCTGGAGCCCGTGAACTGCCCGCGGTTCATCAGGATCAGGATGGGCTGCAGGTCGAGGAGGGGCTTCGTGAACCAGTAGTACTTCAGGGTGGCCGCGTCCCACTTGATCAGCCCCCACTTCGTCGCGCGCTCGATGAGGAACGTGAGGTCGAACCGCAACCGGTTCCCGACGGGCACGAAGTCCCAGTTCGGCTGGAGCACCCCTTTCTCCAGGGTCATCTGGATGACCTGCTTCTCGCCCCACTCCCATTCCGCCATGATTTGAAGCGGGCCGACGGGCCGCAGGTCGTCGTCGAGCTGGCGGAACTGGACCGTCACGATCCGGTCCTGTTGGGGGTCGTCCCCCGTGGTCTCTTGGTCGAAGTAGAAGAGCGTCAGATGCCTGCCGGCCTGACCAACCACGGGGCGCCACTTAAGGCCTTCCCCGGGCCCTCGGGCCTCGGATTAGGAATCCCTAAGTCGACCGCGGTGAACCCGGCAACTGAGAATAATACCCACGTATATTCTCTTCAATGGTAGCAATCACTTCACGGACCGCATCCTCTAACGCCTCGGGCCCCTGGGACGTCCAGGGAGTCGATGGAACGAATTGAGCATGACATCGTCGTCATAGGGTCGGGCCTCGCCGGCCTCCGCGCCGCCCTCGAGGCGTCCCGGGTGAGCCACGGCCGCCTGGACGTCGGGATGGTCACGAAGACCCAGGCCATGCGCTCCCACAGCGTCGCGGCGGAAGGCGGCACCGCGGCGGTCCTCTACCCCGACGAGGGGGACTCCTTCGAATCCCACATCTGGGATACGGTCAAGGGCTCCGACTTCCTCGCGGACCAGGACGCCGTCGAGGACTTCGTCCGGACCGCGCCCGAGGAGCTGCGGCTTCTCGAGCGGTGGGGGATGCCTTGGTCGCGTCGGCCCGACGGGCGGATCGCCCAGCGGCCGTTCGGCGGCCACGAGTTCCCGCGAGCGACCTTCGCTGCGGACAAGGTCGGGTTCCTCGAGATGCAGACCCTCTATGGCGCCATCCAGGCATTCCCCAACATCCACGTCCATCACGAATGGTTCGCGACGTCCATCCTGCAGGAAGGCAACCGGTTCGCGGGAATCACCGTGATCGAGCTGAAGACGGGCAGCCTCGTGGTCGTGCGCGCCAAAGCCGGGATTCTGGCCACGGGCGGCGCGGGACGCATCTATGGCTTCACGACAAACGGACACCACTCCACCGCGGACGGCCTCTACATGGCCTACCGCGCGGGGCTGTCCCTGAAGGACCTCGAGTTCATCCAGTTCCACCCGACGGGCCTCGCGCCCAGCGGGATCCTGATCACGGAGGCGTCCCGGGGCGAAGGCGGCTACCTCGTGAACAAGGACGGCGAGCGCTTCATGAAGCGCTACGCGGAGAAGAAGATGGAGCTGGCCCCGCGGGACGTCGTCTCCCGCAGCGAGATGACCGAGATCAACCAGGGGCGCGGCGTCGAGGGGCCCGGCGGCATGCCGTGCGTGAACCTGGACCTCCGGCATCTCGGGAAGGAGAAGATCCTGGAACGGCTGCCGCAGATCCGCGA
>CAZJIP010000063.1:0-11682 GCA_964546105.1 uncultured Methanomassiliicoccales archaeon | reverse complement strand
CGCGGGCCTGTAGCTTAGCTAGGTAGAGCGATCGGCTCTTATCGGCGCGCCTGTCGGACCGTCGAGAGACACCGATAGGTCAAGGGTTCGAACCGACCGCGTGGACGTCCCCGCGGTCCCGGAAATCCCTTCAGGCCCGCTTCGTCTTCTTCGCACCGGATCGACGCAATGCACATGGCGGCGGAGCCCCTTGCCCTTGGCCGAAGTTGTGGAGGTCCGGTCATGAGCGCCTCGATTCCCTGGAACGTGTGTCTGCGGTGCGGCGGGCCGTTGCAGTCCATGGGCGTGGAGCAGTTCCGCGTGGGCGGGACGAGCGGCGGTTGGAAGCTCCTGTTCGGGGAATGGGCCGAACTGGCCGAGCAGATGCTGTCCCTCGAGCTCCTGGCCTGCGGCCAATGCCGTCGCGTGGAGATGCGAGCTGCCACGGCTTGATTCCGCCCTGGGCGAGCTGCCCACCCCCCGATCGCCCATGCTTCTTATGCCGGAGGCGTAATGCGGGGCGAGGGCCAGGCCATGGAGGGAACAATGGCGCCTCGCGGGACCGCGGAGTCGCAGATCGGCTTCCGCGAATCGCCCGACGGCAGTTCGTTGGCTCTGGGCCGTCCTCGGTACGTCGCGGCCGTGGCCGCGGTGGCCGGGTTCCTCTTCGTTCTAGGTTTCGTGATGCTCTATGTGAGGTCGATCGCCGCAGGAAACGGGAACACGGGCGGTGCGCTCGGCATGCAACTGAGCGGTCTCCTGTTTCTCGGGCTCGGCGTGGCCATGGCCACGGCGTTTGTGTTGCAGAGCGGCCGTTGGCTCGTGAGTGTTGACGAGACCGGCATCCGTCTGCAACGAAGCCATCGTCGCCCCAAGAACCTGCCTTGGTCCTCGGTGACTCGGATCCAGCACGGTCCTACGCCAATCCGCTTGGGCCAGTACGGAGTCCGTCTGGGGGACGCCCTCTGCATCGACGCCCGCCACTCGATCAGCCCGATCTTCCTGGACGCGGTCCGGTTCCGCGTCGGCGCAGACGACATGGACCGGATGGCCTTGGTAATCAAGGAGATCGCGAGCCGACATGGCGTGCCCGTCGAGCCGTTTCCGATGGCGGGCCGAAAGACCTGACGCAGTCGGCCCGAACGTTCATCCGTCGGCGAGCCATGGCCTCGCCCGAGCATGGCCCGGAACCTGTACTTCATCGGCACCGCGGGCAGCGGCAAGTCGACCATGGTCTACGCGTTCCAGCTATGGATGAACTCCCAAGGCCTCGACTGCGTGACCGTGAACCTGGACCCCGGCGCGGAGTCCCTCGCGTACGCGCCCGACGTGGATGTGAAGGACTGGGTCGACCTGAACAAGATCATCGAGGAGCAGGGGCTCGGACCCAACGGCGCCCAGGTGGCCGCCGCGGACCTCCTCGCCATCAACGCGCGGCAGATCGCGGACATCCTGGAGACGTTCCAGACGAGCTACTTCCTGATCGACACGCCCGGTCAGATCGAACTTTTCACCTTCCGATCCTCGGGACCCGCGATCATCGACGCCTTCGGCCGCGAGGATTCTGCGTTCGTCTACCTAAACGACCCAGGCCTGGTCCGGACGGCCTCGGGCCTCATCTCGTCCATCTTGCTCAGCGCCACGGTTCAGTTCCGCCATGCGCTGCCCTTCCTGAACGTCCTGAGCAAGTCCGACCTCCTCGCCGAGGAGGAACTCGAGCAGGTCGTCAAGTGGTCCCTGGACCCCATCGCCCTGTACGAAGCCCTCTTTGCGGATGCCGCGACGCCGAAGACCCTGCTCGACGTGGAGTTCCTGAAGAGCATGGAGACGATCGGCGTGTACCGCCGACTCCTCCCGGTCTCCTCGGAACTCATGTTCGGCTTCGAGGAGATCTACAACCAGGTCCAGCAGGTGTTCGAGGGCGGCGAGGACCTATCCAAGGACTGAGGGCGCCGCGCGGCACTCTCAGAACGGATAACCGCCGCGAGCGGCTCATATGGTCGGGCGCGCGATTGCATCTCTCAGGTGCCCCTACGCTCCTCCGAGAGAACCCTTACGAATTCCTGACGCCTGAGGCCCCCCGCCGATCCAAGCCGCGGAAGGCCCGCCGCGTCAGGCCCAAGGCGGCCTGATCAGAGTCCGAGCCCCTCGAAGGCCTTCAGGACCTCGGGGGTCCGCGTCCGCAGGACATCGAGGACCGAGCGGACCGTGAGCGGCCGCAGGTCCGCCTCGACGATCGCGTGGAACACTCGGTTAATCGTCTCGTCGCTGAGCTTTTGCAGCCCCTCCTTGACGAGGTAGTGCCGCGCAAGATCCTCCTCGATTCGGGACCGCCAGGCCAGGTCGTACGCTTGGAGGAACTCGGGGGACGCATCGCCCTCCCGGACCGCGCGGGCCGCGGTCTCCCCCGCGAGCCGACCCGAAAGGAGCGCGTTCTGGATCCCTGCCCCCGTGAGCGGGTCGATGAGCCGCGCGGCATCCCCCGCGAGCAGGAGACCGGCCATGGCACTCCGTTCCAGCGGGAGCGAGGTGGTCACGCCGCCCGCGACCTCCTCGATGACCTCGCCCTTCGCGAGGTCCGGGCGGCGCGCGATGAACGCATCGAGGTAGCGCTTGACCTCGGCTCGGCCCTTCAGTCGGGAGAGCGGCACGCCCAGGCCCACGTTCGCGACATCCGGGGCCTTCCAGAAGACCCACGCGTAGCCGCCGGGTGCCTCGCTCCCGAGATGCAGGTCGCTATACTCCGCGTCCCCGCTTGCGGCTGCCAGGGTGACCTGGAGGCAGGACACGAGATCCTGCGTTCGGAGGGGTGGTGTGATCCCCGCCCAGCGGCCAACCTGGCTCTCGAAGCCGTCCGCCCCGATGACCACCGAGGCGTGGATATCCCACGTCTCCCCCATGTGCTCGCAGACCGCGCCGACGACCCGCTCGCCCTCCCGGAGGAGTCCGAGGGCGCTCGTCTTGATCCAGATCTCTGCCCCGGCCCGGGAGGCCGCCTTGGCCAAGGTGCGGTCGAAGAGGTCGCGCTCGACGACATAGCCGCCCTTCGCACCCGCGTATCCAGAAATGGTCAGGGCCGTTCCGTCGGGGGAGAAGACGCGCGAAGCCCCGATCTCCCGCGCCACGAACGCGGGGGACGGCTTCAGGTCCACGGCCTCGAGCCAGTTCCGGCCGATGGCCTCGCCGCATCGGACCGGGGTGCCGATCTCCTGCCGCTTCTCGATGAGCAGGGTGCGCGCGCCGCCCGCCGCCACGTACCGTGCGGCCGTGCTGCCGGCCGGCCCTGCGCCCACAACGAGGACGTCCACCTCGCGGTCCATGGACGCGGTCCCGATTGCAAGGTATGAGATGAGGCTTTGGGACTCCAGGCGGGTAAGAAACAAAGAGGAGCGGGAGCGGACGACTCCCGCGGCGTTTCTCAATCTCAGTCGTCCGGGAGGACGACCAGGCTCCCCGTCATCGTCGTATGCCCGGGCCCGCAGGGGTTCGTGCAGTACCACATGAACACGCCCGACGTCGAGGCCACGAACGTAATCAGGGTCACCGACGGCGTGATGTCCCCCGTTGCGCTGTCCTGCGTCGCTGCGGGGATGACTTGGTTCACGCCGAAGGCGTCGATGGCGAAACCGTGGTCCATCGTGTCCGCGTTGTAGACCGTGATCTTCACCGTGTCCCCCGCGTGGACTACGAGCTCGTTCGGGAGGAAGGAATCCCAGCCGGCGCCGCGGAGGTCGGGGACCACGGTGACCTGCAGGGACACCGTGCTCGGCATGTATCCGGCGGTCTTGCCCACGCCGCCCGTCACCAGAAGGGCCACGGCGGCCCCCGACAAGATCAAGGCCGAAATGGCGAGGTAGACGACCGCGCGGTTCGTGTTCGCACTGCCTGGGACACGTTTCTGGGACGTTCCCGCGTCCTCGGGTTCCCTTTCCATCTTCTCCAGCTCCCTCGATTCGAATGCCGCCTCCTCGGGCCTCGATCCAATGCTCCGGATGCTCAGGATCTGCAAGACGACGAACGCGTACGTCGCCCAGACGCCGCCGACGACGGCCACGATCACGAGGACGATGAGAAGGTCCGCCGGGATGGGCGGGGACGGCGGCGCCGACGCGGCGAAGACCGCGAGGGTCAGGGTCCTGTTCGTCGGCGCGTAGCTCGCATTGCCGGCGTACGCGATGACAACCGTGTACGTACCGTTGTACACGGGCTCGAAGGTCGCACCCGCCTCGCCCTGGGCGTTCGTCGTCGCGTTCCCGAGGAGCAGCCATCCGAACGTGGTCTTCTCCGAGAAGGTCAGGTTCGCGCCGCCGATGGGCGCGCCCGTGGCCGTGTCCCGCAGGGTGGCGACCAGGGTGCTCGGGATGCCCGCGACGAGCACGGAGGGGGTGACCGCCTCAATGGCGGTGGAACCGGCGGCCGCGGGGGACGGCCCGGCGGGGGCCGACGCCGCGATGGCGGGGGCGAGGGCGACCAGCAACAGGAAGCCGACGAGTGCGAGGACCGCACGCTTCATTGGAGGACCTCCTCGCCCGCGGGCTGCGGGACCGCCTCCTTGGTGGGCACCTCCTCGGAGACCTCCCAGATGCTCACGAGGGGGAACAGCTTCGAGAAGACCGCGTACAGGAGGGCGAAGCCCGCCATCGCGCCCGCCGTGATGGACCACTCCACCCACGTCGGCGTGTACGTGCCCCAGGCCACGGGCATCTGGGGCGTCGCCAGGGCCGGGACCACGATCAGGAGCCGCTCGAACCACATGCCGACGTTCACGCAGGCGGCCGCGACGACGAGCCAGGCGACGCTCCTCACCCGCGTCAGCGCGAGGATGAACACGGGCGCGAGGAAGCCGCCGACGACCATGCCCCAGAACAGGTACGCGTAGGGCCCGAAGGCGAGGGCGTGGAGCCACGCGTTGTCCGCGCTCTCCGACCCGTACGCCGCGGTGAGGTATTCGCTGAGCGTGAAGTAGATCAGGATCAGGTCCAGGGCCAGCATCATGAGGCCCAGGTTGCGGAAGTGGAGGGGCTTGATCCACCGCTCCAGGTGGTACGCCCGCCGGAACACGGCCATGGCCAGGATGATCGTCGCGATCCCGGAGAGGATGGCCCCCACGACGAAGTAGGGGCCGAAGATCGTGCTGTGCCATCCCACGCGGAGGGTCATGCCGAAGATCCACGACACGACCGTGTGGACGCTGACCGCGATGGGGATGATGAGGACCGCCATGATGGCGATTCCGCGCTTCAGGCGGCGCCGCTGGGAGGGGCGGTTGCGCCATTTCATGGCCAGGAAGCCGTATAGCCTGCGTCGGATCGGGCCGCCCACCTGCTGCTCCCTGATCGCGGCGAGGTCGGGGAGCAGCGGAAGATAGAGGTACAGGAGGCTTCCCGTGAGGTACGTCGCAATGGAGATGAAGTCCCAGAGGATGGGCGACTGGATCCGACCGTATTCGAGGAGGTTCAGGAACCGGGTCGGTCCGCCCAGGTCGATGATGGGGAAGAGCGCGCCCACGGAGATCGCGATGACCGTGATGGACTCCGCCATCCGGGTGATCGGTTTGCGCCACTCGGCGCCACTCACCCGGAGGATTGCGGAGATTAGCGTGCCCGCGTGGCTCACGCCGATGAAGAAGACGAAATCGGAGATGTAGAGGCCCCAGCTCACGTAGTTGTTCATGCCCGTGACGCCGAGGCCGGTCGTGAACTGCACGGAGTACGCATAGGCGCCCAGGGCGACGACGGCCGCCAGGGGAGCGACGACGACGTAGAAGCGCCAGGTGGTCTTGCGGAGCGGGGACACGAGCTTGTCGAATTCCTCGGGCTTGTCCGTCGTCTCACCTCCGGGCGGGCAGGTAGTACACGCGCGGATCCGTGCCCAGTTCCTCCTTCCACCGGAACCCGCCTTGCTTCTGGAGCGTCGCGCGGAACGGCAGGGTCTCGCCGAACCCGTTGGTCACCGCGTCCTCGTTCTCGTTGCCGAAGTAGATCGCGCCCATGGGGCAGCCCGTGTCGCACGCAGGCAGCTCTCCCTCGCGGGTCTTGTGCGCGCAGAACATGCACTTCATGACGACGCCCTTGGTCGTAGGCCAGGGCTCCTCCGGAGAGTAGGGGTGGGCGAGCGCCTCGGGCGGATAGTTCGGCGTGGTCCAGTTGAAGTACCGAGCGTTGTACGGGCAAGCCGCCATGCAGTAACGGCACCCTATGCAGCGCGTCTGGTCCACGAGGATCGTGCCGTCCGGGTCCGTATAGGTGGCCGCGACAGGGCAGACCTTCACGCAGGGCGCGTTCCTGCAGTTGAAGCAGGGGCGCGGCAGGTAGTACGTCCCTCCCGTGTCATCTTGGATCGAGTACACCTGGATCCACGTCTGACCCGAAGGTACGTAGTGGGCCGCGTTGCAGGCCAGGGTGCACTTCCCGCACCCGTCGCACTTGGCCAGGTCGATGAGCATGACCCAGCTATCCGCGGAGGAGCCCCGGAGCCGCGGGTCCGCGGCCGCGGGCACAATCTTGTCCGCCAGGAACTTGGACCCCAGGGCGAGCACCGCCACGGCCCCCGCCCCGACGCCCGCGATCTTCAGGAACCGGCGGCGATCCATCGTCCGCGCCACCGTCTCATCCGAAGTGACCGTGTCTCCCTCCGGCATGCGCCGTCCCCTCATGGCCTTCCTACGCACGTCGTACTACAGACGCCAGACGCGGGTCTATCCCATATCTACGCGCCGGGCCCAGAATACGTATTGTGCTTGTATCTTCTACAAGAGTACGAGGTCGCCCTTCGAGTGTACGTATGCTCGGCAGTCTGGAGAGCGACGTGGTCGCGGTCCTCCAGGAGATCAAGGAGGGCACGACGCGCCAGGTGCTGGAGGGCGTCCTCCGTCGCGGGCACAAGGTCGCCTACACGACCGTGAGCACGATTCTGACGCGGCTATACGCCAAGCGTGTGATTGACCGCCGCAGCGAGCCGTTCAAGGGCGGCGAGCGTTACTTCTACGTCTACAAGGACATCGAGGAGGAGTACCTGGACCGCCTCCTGGGTGGGCTCGTGAGCGTGTTCGGTCGGCCCGGGGTCGCGCACCTCGCGGAGAAGATCGAGCACCTGGATGACGAGAAGCTCCGTCAGCTCCGCGAGCGCCTGAAGGCATGACGAACCCCGGGCTCATCCTGCTCCTCTCTTCGGGTACCCTGTCCGTCGTCGGCGCGGCGCTCTACTTCGCCTCGCGCCACAATGCGCACACCTCCCAGGGCGCCTCCCTGGCCCTCTTCTCCCACGGCGCCTTCGCGACGTCCGGCCTCCTGTTCCTCGTGAGCCTCGTCCACGCGCATTCCCTCTTCCCCCTCGTGATCCACGTGGACTCCCTCAGGGACGCTCTCCTCAATGACTTCGACTGCGACCTGGCCTTGGACTGCGTCGCCACATCCGCGGTCCTCATCGCGGGCATTGTCCTTGGGGCGTCCGCCCTCCTGGGCCAGCTCAGCTCCCGCGCCCTGCTCCGGGACTGCAGCCGCCGCTCCGTGACGTCCCAGGATCTGCCGCGGGACCTCGTGCCGGCGTCCACGGAGCTCTGGCTCGTCCGCGAACCGCGCCCGGACGCGTTCGCCGTGGCGGTCCTCCGGACGGATCGCCACCGCCTGCTTCGGGTCCAGGACGTGATCGTGGTGACCACGGGATTCCGCGACCTCCTGACCCCGCAGGAGCTACGGGTGGCCTTGGCCCACGAGGCGGCTCACGTGCGGGCCCATGACAGCCGCTATCTGCCCGTGGTGCGCAGCCTGTCCCGGATCCTGTTCCTGGACCCCGTCCTGGGCTACCTGGCGCGGCACCTGGCGGCGCGGTACGAGTTCGGGGCTGACGAGGATGCGGCCCACGCGACCCGCGATCCACGGTCCTTGGCGCGTGCCCTGCTCAAGGTCCATGAGGCCTCCTCGGGTCTCGCGGGCGCCGTCGCCTTCCGCGGCAACGGCCGATCGCCCCTTCTCGTCCGGCGCATCGAGCGGCTGCTCGAGCTCGCAGAGCGGATGGAGGGGGCTACCTAGACTCGAGGTCCCGGCGGTGGGTACGTATCGCGGGGCCGTCGGGTCGTACCTTGAGCTGGCGAGGTTCGTTCCCCGCGGTATGCACCGACCTCCGCCCGCCCGAGTCGGGTCAAGTCAACATGTACTTATGCGACCCGATGCATATCTTGCCTATGGAGCTCGAGACCCGCAAGGTCCAGAAGCTCGGCTATTCAAGTGTGGGTATCTCCCTCCCCAAGGAGTGGGCCGCAATCAATGGCCTCCGGCCTGGGGCGATCATCACCCTGGCGGTCGAGGACGACGGCAGCCTGCGCATCCGCACGGGACCCCTGGACGACCGCCCCATGACCTCGGAGGCCATGATCGACGCGGACGAGTGGCGGGGCCCGGAGGCCCTGACCCGCATCATCACGGGCAACTACCTGGTCGGCCGCAGCACAATCCGCGTGCGGTGCCGGGACGAGCTATCGCCGGAGCAGCTCCAGGAGATCCACGAGGCGGTCCGCGGCCTGACGGGCCTGACCATCGTGAACCAGGGGCCCAAGTTCGTGACCATCGAGAACTTCGCGGAGCCCACCCGGTTCCCCATCGAAGGCCTCCTGCGCCGGTTGCACTACCTCACCTCGCGCATGGAGAACCTCGCCCTGGGCGTCCTCACGGGCGCGAGCACGGGGAACATTGAGGAGGTCGTCCGCATGGAGGCCGAGGTGGACCGTCTGTACTGGCTCGTCGTCCGCCAGCTCCTCCTCGCCGCACAGAACCGCAGCGTCGCGGGGAAGATCGGCGAGGGCGAGCCGCGGCACCTCCTGGGAGACCGCGTGGTCGCCGTCATGCTCGAGAACGTGGGGGACCTCTGGGAGGAGCTGGCCTCCGGGAGCCTCGCCCTGCTCAAGCCCACGCGCCGGATCCCCAAGGAGTTCACCAAGGGGATTGCCGGAGTCAAGGAGCAGCTCGAGAAGCTCATGGAGCTGACCATGACCGCCTTCTTCACCTCGAACCTGGAGAAGGCAGACGACGCGCTCGACATGAAGGACGCCCTGGAGAAGGACCTGAAGGCTTTCTCCCAGGCCTCCGGGCTCAAGTGCGACGGCAAGGGGGCCATCTGCACCACGTGCACGTTCCTGCGCACCGTGCTGCGTCCCATCGAGCAGGTGACCAAGTACTACGGGACCATTGCGCAGATTACGATCAACCGCTCCCTGGAGCCGCCCAAGGGCTTCGCCGGCGTGACGGTGCCCGCGCCCGCCCCGCCGCCGGTTGCGGTCACCGAGTCACCGTGAAGCCGGCTCACCGTGGCGGCGGGACTCATAGTCCTCGCGGAGCGCCTTCATGGTCTTCGTCTTCCCAGGTCCCGTCTGGGGAAGCTCCGGCACCAAGACCACATCGTGCACGTGGGCCAGCAACGGGTTCAGGCGCTCCTTGATCTCCCGGGTGAAGTCCCGCTTGAGGCGGTCGCGCGCTGCGGCGTCGCCCAGGAGCCGCGGATCGCGCGGGACCGCGTAGATGACGAGGCTGTGCTGCCCCGTGTCGTCCACGTCCACCGCGACGGGCTTCGTGTCGTAGACGAGCTCGTGGGCCAGGACGCTGCGAATCTCCTCGGCACTCGACTTGATTCCGTAGATGTTGACCATGTCGTCGATTCGGCCGTGGTGGCGGTAGTAGCCGCCTCCGAGCCGCTCGATCTGGTCGCCATGCCGCCGCAACGTCTCGCCGTGCGGGCCCTTGGGCAGGTGGTCGTAGTACTCCTTGCGGTGGTCGTAGTTGAGCAGGTCGTTTGACAACCCGATGGAGGGGGGTATCAGGAACACCTCGCCTCGGTTCGCGGGGCGGCCCTCCTCCAGGATGACGAAGTCGAGGCCCAGGGCCGGGGTCGTGAAGCAGGACGGGGCGCAGGGCTGGACCAGGGTCCCCGTAATGTAGCCGCCTCCGATCTCCGTGCCGCCGCAGTACTCGATCACGGGCTTGTAGTCCGCCAGCGCCATGAGGTACAACATCTCCCCGGGGCTCGAGGTCTCGCCCGTCGAGCTGAAGCGGCGGATATGGCTCCAGTCCAGGCCTTCCATGGCCCGCTCGGCCTTCCAGCCCCGCACGAGCTTGGGGACCACCCCGAGCAGGGTGACCCCCGCCTCGGAGACGAAGCGGCCGTAGGGCCGCCGCTGGGCCGCGCCGACATACAGAGCCATCGCAGCGCGGTTCACGAGGCTGCCGTACGTGAGCCAGGGCCCCATCATCCAGCCGAAGCTCGTGGGCCAGGCGAGCACGTCGCCGGGACCGGCGTCGTGGTGCAGGTACGCATCCGCGGCGGACTTAATCGGCGTGGCCTGCGTCCAGAGGATGGCCTTCGGGTCCTTCGTGGTCCCCGAGGAGAAGAGGACATTCGTCACGTCCGCGGGGCGGCACGCGACGGCGTCGAAACTGTTCGGCTCTGCCAGGAAGTCCTCCCAGGAGAGGTCGTCCGGCCGAGCCAGGTGCACGGTCTCGCGGCCCTCCGTAGGCGAAACCACGGCGCGGGGCGCGTGGCCCTCGACGACCTTCTCGTAGATCCCGTGCTCCTTGCCATCGCGGACGTAGGAGTCGATGGTGAAGACGACCTTCGCGCCGCCGATCCGCACGCGCTTCTCGACGTCCAGCGGTGCCGAGGCATCCGCGATGCCGACCACGCTGCAGCCTGCGAGGACGGTGCCGAGATAGATCGCCACGGACTCCGGTGTCATCGGGAGGTCGAGCGCGACTCGCTCGCCCTTCCTCACGCCGAGGGAACCGAGGCCGTGGGCCACCCGGGCAGCGAGCTGCTGAAGGTCCCCGTAGGTCATCCGGCGGAGCGTAGGGTCCGCCTCCGAGGCGGACACGATGGCCACCTGGGACGGATCCGCCCGGAAGCAGCTCTCCGCGATGTTGAGTTCGGCCCCGGGCAGCCAATCCGGATGGGTGATGTCGGAGTCCGGATTCAGAATGCGCTGCGGCACCCTCCGGAACACGATCCCGAGTTCGTCGATGACAGCTTGCCAGAAGGCCTCGCGATCCTCGGCGGACCACCGGTGAAGATCCGCGTAGCCGGTGATGGACCGGCGGGCCATCAACCGACCGAGGTGCGTGGCCGCGAGGGATTCCCTGGAAGGAATCCATGCAGGGCCAGGTCCAACCGCGGGATCGCGGCCTTCGTAGGCGCGATGGTAGAGGACGGATTGCGCCGCGTAGCACGCACGCAGAGGGGCGAAGGAGCGAATGACATTCTGAAAGTCCGACCAGATCCGGACCTGGGACTCCGGGTTCGCGGGGTCGCGGTGGTGCCGCAGAATCTCATCGACCCGTTCCCGGACGGTCCGCGCCTCGGACGGAGCGAGGCCCGCCGCAGAAAGCTCCACCTCCAGGTTCGCGGACCGCACGGGCCGCACAAGCGAAGCCAGCACTTAAGGCTGAGGAGGACCGAAAGCCCGGGCCTGCCGAGGCGGGCCTCAGGTCTTCTTGCTGTCGAACGGCTCGCCGGGCCGCTCCTCCGCCAGGGCGCGCCGGGCGTATTCCAAGGCCCGGTCCACGGCCTCCTTGGGCGAGGCGACGGGCACGAACAGGTCCGCCTCGACTCCGGCTTTCTCCATGGGCCAGGTGCGGAGGGCGAAGACCGTCTTGCCCTGGTCGAACGCGTGGGCCATCTCGCTCATGGTCCCGTAGGAGCCGTTGATCGCGATCAGGGCGT
>CAZJIP010000062.1:0-11710 GCA_964546105.1 uncultured Methanomassiliicoccales archaeon | reverse complement strand
GTTCCGGGCTCAAGGATCGGGCGAGGGCCCTCCTCCGGGAACTCGGACTCGAGGAGGCGGCGGACCGCAAGGTCAAGACGTACTCCCACGGCATGAACCGGCGGCTCCTCGTGGCCCAAGCGCTCATCCACGACCCGCCCATCCTGCTCCTCGACGAGCCCGCGGGCGGCCTCGACCCGCAGGGGATCCGGTTCTTCCGCGACCTCGTCCGGAGGCTCCAAGGCGAGGGCAAGACGATCTTCCTATCCTCACACATCCTGTCAGAGGTCGAGCAGACCTGCACGACAGTGGGGATCATCCACAAGGGAAAGATGCTCGCGGTGGACAAGATGGAGGTGCTACGGCACCGAATCGGCGCGAGTGCCCTCACCCGGGTGGAGGTGGAGTGCGACATCCCGACGCAGCCGGTTGTCCAGCAACTAATGGCCATCCCGAAGGTCAAGATGGTCTACCAGCTCCCCGACGGGATCCGGGTCGAGGCGGAGCCGGGCGTGGATATCGCAGACGAGGTTGCCCGTGTCCTCGTGACGAATCACGTGCGGCTCCGCGCAGTGAAGCCGACGGAGCCCACCCTGGAGGATGCGTTCATGTCCGTGCTCGGAGGGGAATCGAGATGACCGGGAATCCCTTCGTTGGCACCGCGCGCATTGGCTGGATGGAGTTCTGGTCCCACCTGAAGAGCCCGCGCCTCATCGTGCTCGTGGTCCTGCTGTCGCTCCTGATGTTCGGGGTCGCCTACGGCATGACTCAGACGGCCTCTCCCGGCTTTAGCAGCTCCTCGTCCCTCAGCGTCTATCCCGCGATTCGCAATGAGAGCGGCACGAACCACTACATCGTGATCGGCTGGGTCGCGGACGATCGGGGTGTGCCTAAGCCGGGGGTCTCCATAAGCGTGTACCTACAAGATCCCACGAATCCTTCGTTCAACGGCACGGGCACCCTGATCACGACCCTCCAGACGAACGGCTCGGGCTTCGTGTCCTACGACGTCGGGACGACTCGCCCGGAGAACGTGTCCTACGCGATGCAGTACGGCAACTTCGGGTTCGGCTCGGCATTCTTCGGGACCAGTCAGTACCCGCCGTGGCCGCCCGGCGCGACGTTCATGCTCGGCCGTTTCACGTACGGCTCGAGCTCGGGGCCGTTCGGGACCGAGAGCTCGTTCTCGTTCCAGGTCATGACCACGGACGGGCTTCCCGCCACGGCCGCGGATGTGTACCTTGACGGCAACCTGTCCGGACATCCGGATGCCAACGGCTTCTACATCGCGCCCCTTCCCCAGGGCAGCCACACGGTGAACATCTCGTACGCGGGCTACGAGCAGGGCCAGGAGCTCAGGGAGATCCCGCCGAGCGGGCCCCAGTACGAGAACGGCGCGGACGCGGTCCTCATCAGCCTCGTCGGCGGCTTCATGGGGCTCATCCTGCCCATCATGGCGATCGCCGTGTCCTTCGACGCCATCGCCCGGGAGAGAGCCCAGGGGTCCCTGGAGCTCCTTCTGGCTCGGCGGGTCCGGAGGGAAGGAATCCTGGCGGGCAAGTTCCTGGGAGCGTTCGCCTCCATCGCCCTTCCGGTCGTGGTCGTGCTCCTGGCGGGGATCGCCTTCGTGACCTCGGCCTCGGGCCGCGCTCCAACCACTACGTTCGCGATGGCCGTCTTCGGGGCGAGCCTGTTCCTCATTGCGGTCTACGTGCTCCTCATGCTCCTGTTCTCAACCCTCGCGAAGAGCGTCGGGACGGCGGTTGTGTTCGGAGTGGTCGCGTGGCTCTTCTTTAACCTGATCTTCTCTTTCCTCACGATGTTCCTGCTCCTCAGCTCCGGCGGAATGTATTTCAGTCCCGGCTTCTACTCCACGTTGCTCACGACCTACCTGTTCGACCCCAACACGGTGTACCAGCTCCTCCTCGGCGCCGCGGTGCCCACCACGGGCGGAGGCGGATTGTTCGGAATCGTAATTCCGACCGGATACCTCGCGGTGGAGACCATCGTCGTCGCCGCGGCACTCTGGATTGTCATCCCGCTCGTCCTGACCATCCTCCTGTTTCGCCGGAAGGCGGAGAGCTGAGCCCGCCGTGGCAGGCCCGGAAGGTCTATCTCCAACCGCACCCATGGTCCGCGATGTGGCGGCGACCGAGCAGGAATCCGAGCACCGGCTGCTCCTGGAGCTGGCGAAGGAGACGTTCGCGAGGCAGGTCGCCAAGCGCGTCCGGCCCCTCTCCCGCGGCTTCGTGGAGCGCTGGATGAAGGGCGATCTCTGGCTCTATCCGGACGTCGTGCGGCACCATGCCACGGAGCTGCGGGCCTACAAGCCCGTGGTCCTCGAGGTCCTCCGCGCCACGAGCATCGACGAGATGCTCGACATCTGCCGCCGCACGCGGCCCGACCTGACCTACCTCTGGCACGACCCCGCGGCCAAGGCCAAGCTCGCCAAGGAGATCGACGAGGCGGTCAAGGCCGTCCAGGCCCTCTAACCTGCAGGGCCCAAACTTCTTACGCCCCGCGCTGCATCCCTGGAGCGAGGCTTTTCCATGGCCACGGTGGAGGTACGCACCCTCAAGGAGGTCGACCTGAAGGGCGGCACGATCGTCGCCGCGTTCCCGAGCGTCGGCCTCGTCAGCACGATCTCGGCCACCTACCTGATCCAGATGCTCCCGGTGGACCAGGTCTGCGCCCTGGAGTCGGAGGACTTTCCCTCGGTCTCCATGATCTACGCGAAGAAGCCCAAGTTCCCCGCGCGCGTGTACGCGAGCCCGGGGCACAAGCTGGCCATCTTCATCTGCGAGATGCCCCTGCCCACGCGAATCCACCGGCCCGTGGCCTATGCCCTGATGGAGTGGGCCAAGAAGGAGGGCATCAAGCGAATCATCTCCCTGGAAGGCCTGCCCATGGAGGGCGACGGCCCCATAACCGAGGAGCCGAGCGTCTGGGGCGTCGGCAGCACGGACCACGCGCGTGCGGAGCTCGACAAGCACAAGATCGCGCAGCTCGAGACGGGCATGATCGCGGGCGTGGCGGGTGTCCTCCTGAACGAGGGGCGCTGGCGGAATGTGGACGTCATCGCCCTCCTGGCAGAGGCGCGGCAGGACCTGCCCGACGCGCACGCCGCCGTCTCCCTGGTCCACGCGCTCGACGAGCTCCTCGAGGAGGTCACAGTGGACTTGGGACCGCTCCAGCAGCAGGCGCGCCAGCTCGAGGAATTCCTGCAGCGCCTCAAACAGCAGGCCGCGCCTGCGGCGGCGAAGGAGCCCACGCCGCCCTCGGACATGTACCGCTGAACCGCGGTCCTCAGGGACGCACCGCGGCCCAGACTGTACGCGGCTCCGGCTCCGCCCGCAGGCGCTTCAGGGTGGTTTCAAGGATGGCCATCACGGCCTCCCGCGAGCTTGGGTTCCCCGGATACTCGTCGCTCCACGCCCGCCACTGAGGCCGCTTGTGGGCCAGCTTGTACTTCACGCCGGACATGAACGTGCGGTAGCTGTCCTGGTCGATCTTCCGCACCCACTGATGCGCCAGGAGGTACCAGTGGTACTCCGTGAGCGGCGGCGCGCCCGAAGCCGGCGGCGACGGCTCCGAGCGGCGCTTCACGGAGGACAGGGTGAAGTCCCACCGGTCGGGCGCGACCTTCTCCTCCCGCCACACCGCGTCCGTGTAGTGCCAGACGTGGCGTCCGCCGACCGCCATACCGGAGTAGGCCTCGCCGTCGAACTCTTTCAGGTCATCGTAGCCCATGGACATCTCCGCATGGTCCGAGGTCCCCTTGGCCCTTCCTGGGGGAGAGGGGAGCGAATGCGTCCCTGGAGGCGTCCGAGCCGAGCGGACTCACGCAAAGGGCTTTATCGCACGCTTTACAAACGTTAAGCGCAATGGGAATGACCAACCGGCCGGTTGAGCCGGGCGACCCGGAGACGGGTCCCAGGAACTAGACCATGGCGACGGATCCGGTCTGCGGGATGTACGTGGACGAGGCGACCTCCACCCTCACGGCGGTCGTCCGCGGCCGCACCTACTACTTCTGCTCGGAGACCTGCCTCGAGACGTTCACCGCCCCGGAGAAGGAGATGGGGCGCCTGCGGCGGTACACGGCGATGAGCCTCGGGATCGGGATCCCCCTCTTCGTCGTGGCATTCGGCATGAGCGCAGGATGGTGGCTCGTCGGGCAGGACCAGACGATGAACCTCCTCTTCTTCGTCTTTGCCACGCCGGTGCAGCTCCTCGCGGGATGGAGGTTCTACCGCGGCACGTGGGACGCGGTCCGCAACCGCAGCGCGAACATGGACGTCCTCATCGCGATCGGGACCTCGGCGGCGTACGGCTACAGCGCGGTCGTGACCTTCTTCCCCCTCCTGGGGGTGCGCCTGGCGGATTTGGCCACGTACTACGACACGGCCGCGGTGATCATCGGCCTCATCCTCTTGGGCAAGTACTTCGAGGAACTCGCGAAGGGCAAGGCCGGGGACGCGATCCGCAGGCTCATGGACCTCGCCCCGCGGACCGCCCGCGTGGTCCGGGACGGACGGGAGCAGGAGGTGCCCGTGGAACTTGTCCAGGTCGACGACCTGTGCATCGTCCGACCCGGAGAGCGGGTGCCCGTGGACGGCACGATCGTGGAGGGCTTCTCGGCCTTGGACGAGTCCATGGTCACCGGCGAGTCGATTCCCGTGGAGAAGAAGGTCGGCGACACGGTGATCGGCGCGACGATCAACAAGACCGGTCTGCTCCGGGTGAAGGCGACCCGGGTCGGCGCGGACACCACCCTGAATCAGATCATCAAGCTCGTGGAGGACGCCCAGGTCTCCCGCGCGCCCATCCAGCGCCTCGCGGACAAGGTGGCCGCTTTCTTCGTGCCGTCCGTGATTGCCATCGCCGTGCTCACGTTCTTCCTGTGGTACATTCCTCTCGGGCAATCCGTCGCCCATGCCCTGATCTTCTTCATCGCAGTCCTCATCATCGCCTGCCCGTGCGCCCTCGGCATCGCGACCCCCGCGGCCATCATGGTCGGCACGGGAAAGGGCGCGGAGAACGGCCTGCTCATCAAGGGCGGCGAGTACTTGGAGAAAGCTCACAAGCTCACGACGGTCGTGTTCGACAAGACGGGCACGCTCACGAAGGGCAAGCCCTCCGTGACGGACGTCGTGCCGCTGGGCTCGTGGACGGCTGACGACGTCCTGCGCCTCGCGGCCTCCGCCGAGAAGGGCTCCGAGCACCCCTTGGGCGAGGCCATGGTCCGCACGGCCTCGGAGAAGGGCATCGCGCTCACGGATCCGAAAGACTTCGAAGCCATTCCGGGCCGCGGGATCCGCGCCCGCGTCGGGGACCGCGCCGTCCTCCTGGGCAACCGAGGGCTCATGGCCGAAGCGGGCATCGACCCGGCGGCCGCGGAGGCGTCTCAGCAGAAGCTCGAGCACGACGGGAAGACCGCGATGCTCCTCGCGGCGGACGGCAAGCTCGTGGGCGTCGTCGCGGTCGCCGACACCCTGAAGGACCACTCCCGCGAGGCCGTGGCCGTCCTCCGCTCCATGGGGGTCGAGGTCGTCATGCTCACGGGGGACAACCGCCGCACCGCAGACGCCATCGCGAAACAGGCGGGCGTGGACCGCGTGATCGCCGAGGTCCTCCCGGGTCAGAAGGTGGACAAGATCAAGGAGCTCCAGAGGCAGAGCAAGGTCGTCGCCATGGTGGGCGACGGGGTCAACGATGCGCCCGCGCTCGCGCAGAGCGACGTGGGCATCGCCCTCGGCAGCGGGACGGACGTGGCCATGGAGGCGGGCGGCATCGTCCTGATCAAGGATGACCTGCGGGACGTCGTGGCATCCATCCAGCTGAGCCGCCGCACGGTCCGGAAGATCCGCCAGAACCTGTTCTGGGCCTTCTTCTACAACACCGCGCTCATCCCCCTCGCCGCGGGCGTGCTCGCGGGCCTGGGGATCGTCCTCAATCCGATCATCGCGGGGGCGGCCATGGGCTTCAGCTCGGTCAGCGTCGTGGCGAACAGCCTGAGCCTGCGGCAGTTCCGGCCCCAGCTCTAGGAGTGGACAAGGTGCAAGGGAGCGCAACCCTAGGAGGTGAACCATGGCAGCGAAGGATTCCATCTGCGGGATGATGGTGGACGAGAAGCGCGCCGCGGGTACGTCCGTGTACCAGGGGAAGACGTACTACTTCTGCAGCGGCGGATGCAAGACCACCTTCGACAAGAACCCCGCCAAGTACGCGAAGTGACTTGGCGGTCCGCCTCTTTTCCCCAAGTGAGGAAAAGGTTTCGGCTTCCCTCAGGAAACGGCCCCGGCAAACGCTTATCTCCGGAAGGGACCGTCTCGCCGCCGTGGCCGCCTGGGTCTGGCACCGCCTCATCTGGAGCAAGCCCCTCTTCGGCGTCCTGCTCTTGAATCTCTTCTGGTGCGCGTCGTTCTTCATCGCGCCCGCGATCCTCGCGCCCGGTACGTTCGCCTGGCCGTACGCGCAGTACCCCGCGGTCGCGTACCACTACGGCGGTGCGAACCGGCTCAACTACGAGGCAATCTGGCAGACCATGTGGATCTATCCGCGCGCCGTGTACACCTTCGGGGACATCCAGTGTCACCAGCTCTGGTACCGCTCCCTGTACATCAACGGCAACCAGCTGCCCATGTGCGCGCGGATGACCTCCATGTACATCTTCGCGAACTTCGGCCTCGTGGCCGCGGCCCTCGCCGAACCGTCGACGTCCGCGGGGCGGGTCATGCTCAACGCGATGCCCGCATGGGTCCAGCGCCGGCTCGCCCGGTTCGGCCCGGACCGTGCCGGCGGTATCATCGTCGTCCTCGGACTTCTGCCCGTGGCCATCGACGGGTTCTACCAGCTCTTCTCCGACGTGACCCACTACGAGTCCACGAACGTGACGCGCATCCTGACGGGCGTCCCCGGCGGCTTCGTCGGCGGTCTGCTCGTGGGCGCGATGCTCATCTCAATCCAGCAGCTCCGCGTGGACATCGCGCGGCTCCGCGCGCAGATGCCGCCCGCGGCGAAGTGAACCCCGCAGCCCACGAGGACAACCTATATAGCGCACCCTCGTATCGGCCCGACCGTGGCTCGTCGAAAGCGGAAGGAAGAGGAAGTCATCTGGCAGCCGCCCGAGTTCGACGAAGTCGGCTACATGCGAAAGGAGATCGAAAGCGCCAAGATCGCCTTGGTCGTAATCGCGTGGGCCGCGGTCGGCGCCCTCCTCGCGTACCTGCTCTACGCGCTGCAGCAGCCCGTGATTGGTTTCCTGCTCGGGATCTTCGCCTTCGGCGTCCTGTACTTCCTGCTCCCCATGCTCGGCCTGCCCATCCACGGCTTCAAGCGGCGGGACTGGATGGGCCACGCGAGCATCTACTTCTTCAGCTGGCTCGCGTTCTCCATCCTCCTCCTGAACGCGCCCTTCGGGGACCACACGAACCCCGTCGTGGGCTCGTTCGAGGTGGGCTCCTTCAACTCGAGCGGCAGCCTGACGATCCCTGCCGCAGGCACCCTGTGGTGCATCCCCGCGACCCCCGGGCAGCAGGTCACCGTCCCGTCCAGTGGGAATCAGTCCCTCTACGTGGTATTCCGAGCCACCGACAACGTCGCTATCCGATCAGTCGCCGCGACCGTGAACGACGCGCCGGCAAACTACACCCCCTTGGCGGGCGCTGCGAACCTCTGCGTGGGCACGAATCTCCCGCCCCTGCCTGCCGACACCTACGGCCTGAACATCCCGATTAGCGGCACCCCAGGCGGCACCGGCCTCTCCTTCCGAGTGACCGTCACCGCGGTGGACACGTCGGGACTCAGCACCACGGAGACCGTCACGGTCGTGGCGTCGTGAGTCAGCGTTCCCACGGGAAGCGCTTGTCGAAGAGCCGCGTCCACGCGTCCGCGTAAGTGGTGCGGAGGGCGGCGGGGCCAGCGTACACGTGGAGGGAGCGTTTCGCGGACTTCTCCAGATCCTTGCCCAGACTCAGGGTGCGCCAGGAGGCCTTGACCAGGGACGCGGCGTCGACGAACTCGCGCGCGACGTCCACGGTCCACCGCTCCTGGACGAGGAACGGGCCGGCTAGGGTGCGCGGGTTCCCCTGCCACTTCTTCAGGAATTCCTTCGCGTTCTTGACCCAGACGGGCGGCCCCTCGTGCCGCAGGACGCGCGGCAGGGCCGCGGTCGTGAACTCGAACAGGAAGACGGATTCGGGTCCCGCGACGTCGAAGCGGGAGTCGTGGACCGCGAAGCCCTCCCGGTCGAAGAGCTCGAGGAGGGCGCGGTGGGCCTTCCGCAGCTGCGGGTACAGGACGTCGTCCGTGACCGGCGGGGTGCGGATGGAGACCGCAAGGAGCATCCCGCCCCGCTTCCTCACCAAGCCGCGCAGCCGCGGTACGGACAGGGGCCTCAGCGGTTTCGGGAAGAAGAAGGACTCCCGCGGCTGGCGTAGGTATTCGCGCGCCGCGTGGACGAACGTGGCCATCTGCTCCAGGGAGACCGCGCTGGCCACGTTCCGGCTCGGGTCGACCGGGTCGACGAGGATCAGGGGTTCGTCGAACGTGCGCGCGGCGGGGCGGTCCAGATCGAGGACGCCGCCGCGGCGCCACCCCAGGCTCGCCTCAAGGACGGCGCGGAAGGAGCCGTACTTGAGGACCAGCAGCTCGCAGAGGTAGCCGCTGAAGCCGCGGACCTTGGCCTCGGCGCCGTACAGGCCGATGCCCTCGGACCAGGCCTTCAGGAGCCGGATTTGGTCCGCCTGGCCCCCGTTCAGGTGGCCGAGCACGTAGTCCACGTGGAGCGGCGTTCGGTCCACCGCGCTCATGCGCTGGCTCGCGTCCGTGATTCGGTAGCAGGGGACGATCTCCACCTGGAACCCCTGGAAGAAGCCCCGGGTGTACGGATGCTCCGCGTACAGGTGGACGCCACGTTCCAGGATCTCGCCAAGCGCAAGGCCGCGCTCCTCCAGGTCCTCCCGCGGCAGATCGGGCGGGAAGGCGACGAACAGGTCCACGTCGGCCCCGGTTAGGTGGGTCCCCTTGGCCACGGAGCCCGACACGAAGGGCTTCGCTTCCCAGCCCTTTTCCTTGAGCGCTGCGTTGACCGCGGCGAGGAGGTCGTGGACCATGGCCTCGAGGGCCTTCTCCTCCTCGGGCTTCGGGCGGATTCGCGCGAGAATTGTGTCCTCGAGGCTCATGCGCCGGAGATGACCGCGGCGGATAAAAGGTGTTGGGGGCTGCGCCCCCCGCCCTCGAGGGTTTCGGCCGGCGCACCGGCACGCAGGCTCCAGGACCTAGGGGTTCTCGGGCAGCCGAGCCCCGCACGCGGGGCAGGTGCGCTCGCCCGCGTACACGTCGCCGCCGCAGCCCGGGCACGCGTACCGGAACCCGGAGGGCCTGGGGACCAGGTCGGCACCCGCGTCCGCGCGGAAGAACCCGAGGCCGCACGAGCGGCAGCGGGCCGCCGGGACATTGGGCATCTTGGCCCACGCCCACATGGACACGACGGTCTCCGTGAACAGGATGCTCCAGTGGGCCCTGTCCGCCCAGTAGATGCCGCGGGGCCCGAGCAGCACGCCGGTCTCCAACCGGGCGTGGCATTCGGGGCACTCGGACGGGAGCGGACGGGCCGGGGTTTGTGCCACGCGGCGGAGATAGGCTTTCCAGAGCATCTGCCTATGGGGCGCTCGCGGCTCGTCGCGGTTGGGGCGTCCCGGACGCCCGGACCGCACCTACGGGATGAGCCCCCGGCTCCAGGCGCTCGCGTACGCACCGATCACGCCGTTGATGATGAACTGGACCGCAATCGCCGCGAGCAGGAGGCCCATGATCCGGCCCAGCGCCTTGGTCCCCGTGCGCCCGATGCGACGGAAGATGCGGTCCGCGTAGTGCATGAGGAAGAACGTGGTCAGGATGGCCACGAGGATCCCGGCAAAGATGAACATCTTGTCCAGGGGGTCGGCCACGGGCGTGGTCATGTAGATCATGACGGTCGTGATGGCCCCGGGCCCCGCGAGGAGCGGGATGCCTAGCGGGATCACCCCGATGTCCTCGCGCTCCAGGGTCTCCGTGCGTTCGGACTCCGTCATCTTGGTACGCGGGCGCTCCCCGTTCAGCATCTCGAAGGCCACGCCGAACAGGAGAAGACCGCCCGCGATCTCGAATGCGGGGATCGTGAAGCCGAAGGCCGCGAAGATGCCTTGCCCGAAGACCGCGAAGACGCCGAGCGTGGCCGTGGCCACGAGGCAGCTCTTGGAGATCACGTCGCGCTTCTGCGCGACGTCCATGTCCTCCGTGAGCACGGAGAAGAAGGGGATGACCCCTAAGGGATCGACGATCGCGAAGATGGAAGCCATGGCGGTCGCTGCAAACGCGACGTCGACCATGGACTTCCCTGAACGATGGCGGACGACGAAGGCCTAGTGCTTCTTCATCAGCTTCATCCAGCCGGCGGACTCGTAGACCGCGAGGCCGCGGGTCGTTGCCGTCGACTGGAACTCATCCCAGGTGATCACCCTGAGCTTGTCGCTTGGGGTCTTGGAGAACCGAAGCGTGTCCGTTCCCTTCACCTTACTCGGCTGCAGGCCCTTCTCGGCCGCAATCTTCCGAGCATCGTCGAACGAGATTTCTCGGAGTGCAGGCATATTTCCATCCCTCGCGCCTTTCCTGGAGGCGTGCAGACGCGTGTACGACAGTGACGCTATTTCTGTCTTTCCTTTGTCTGACAGCCAGTTGACAAACGCGGCCGGGCTCCGCGATGGTCCCGCGACGGCACGTGACGGCGGGTGGCGTCCCGCGCGATGCGAGGCGCGACGCCGGCCGAAAGGCCGGATGGCCCTCCCGATGGTCTTATGTTCTCACGATTGATTTCTTCACGGCACCACTTATATACCGTCGCAGCACAGTGTGCCTCCAATCGACATCCTCCGGTCGTGAGCGAACATGCCGAACGAGAAGCCGTCCCCCCTTATCTTGGACGCCGTCAAGGCGTCCGCCTCGAAGTTCAAGGAAACCAAGTCGGCCCTTGAGGCCCGCGCCAAGGAGCTGGACGCGCTCAAGACCCAGCTCGACGCGCAGCGGGAGGACCTCGACAAGCAGGCCGCCAAGCTCCAGGCGGAGCGCGCCGCCTTCTCCGTAGAGAAGGAAGAGGTCAGCGAGGCGCGCAAGAACATCGACAAGGACATCGCCGCGACCCACGCGGACCGGGACAAGATTGCCTCGGAGGAGAAGCGCCTCCAGGAGTGGGCGCACACGCTCAACGACCGAGAGAAGGCGATCAAGGAGAGCGAGGACCGGATGAAGCGCCTGGAGGTCGAACTCCAGGGCCAGATCAAGGACTCCGAGGCGAAGCTCCAGTCCCTCGTGGAGCGAGAGGAGGTCATGGCCCAGCGCGAGCGCAGCCTGGCCGAAATGATCGAGCGCTTCTCGTCCATGGAGAAGGGGCTCGCGGAACGCGAGCGCACCCTGGGCAAGCGTGAGGAGGACCTGATCAGGCTCCAGAACGAGCGGCTCTCGGCCCTCGAAGCGCGCGAGAAGGAGATGCTCAAGATCGCGGAGGACATGCACGTCCGCCAGAAGGAGTCCCTCGCCCAGCACGATTCCTTCGTGGAGCTCCAGAACAGCCTGAAGGGCGAGCTCACGCGGCTCGCGCTCGAACGTGAGAAGCTGGCGGCGAAGGAGAAGAGCCTCATCGAGGCGGAGAAGTACCTCGCCGCGGCCCTCGAAGCGAGCGGCATCGATGTCG
>CAZJIP010000061.1:0-11765 GCA_964546105.1 uncultured Methanomassiliicoccales archaeon | reverse complement strand
CTTCGTGGACCGCGCGCTCACCGCGGAGGCCGGGCCTCCCATGATCTTTCGGTGCCCCTCGATCTCCACCTCGCCCACGGCCATCCGCACGGGCAGGTCATGGAAGTAGTTCCGCTTCCCGCGGATGACGAACGCGCCACGCGGCAGGAACTCTCCTGATTCCGCTTGCTTGGAGACCTGCTCGGGCAGGACCCAGTACGCGCTGCCGCTCGCGATCCCTGCGGACCAGGCCTTGCTGTAGGCGAGGGCGAACTCGCAGGCCTCCCGCAGCGTCGCTTCGCCCGCTTTGGATCCTTCTTTGACAACCGTGGACGGCGCACCGTGCAGGTCCGCGTGGGCGTAGCGGTCCCCGTCCTTCAGGTGCTTCTTCACGAGCTGGTCGTTCGTCCGCGCATCGCGGCCGCCAAGGATCAGGAACCCCTCCGAGGAGAGCGTCCAGCGGTAGGCGTCGAACCACATGGCCTTCGTGCCCTTGATCCTGGGTCGCCTGGCCACCTTGACGGCCTTCTTCTGTGCGGCTTCCATCTCCTTGCGGGTCGCTTCGATGGCCTCTTGGACCCGCTGCACCTTCAGCTGCGCCTCCCGCCGCTTCTCGTACAACGCCTGCGCGTTCGCCGTCACGTCCTTGTCGTACTCGAGGACGAGGGCATCGAAATCGGCGATGGACACGGTGACCGTACGTGCCTTGCGGTCGATCGCCCTGACCTGGGTGTTCTCCGGCGGATCCTTCCCTTCGCGGATGGCCTTGAGCAGCTCGTCGAAGACCGCGTAGTGGCCGTACAGGAAGAGCGCCTGGGCCTCGTGCCGCACGATTTCCTCGCGCAGCCCTTTGAGCGTCTCCTCCTGCTGCGCGATGCGCCGCTCGAACTTCGAGGCGATTTCGTCCACCTCGGCTGCGGCCGGCTCCGCGACGGCCAGGTAGTGGGACAGGGCGGCGTTGAAGGTCGGGAACTCCTGGCGCTCGGCCCCCGCGTGCTGCACGAGGTCGATGGGCGTTGCGTCCACGGCGCGGCCCTCTTTCGAGATGACCGCGGGGCGCTGCTCCTGCTCGATGGCCACGACGACGTTGTTGAGCGCGGTGTACAGAGCGTCGAGCTGTGCGTCCGTGAGGTCCTTCACCTTCGCGTCCTTGTCGACCTTCGCGCGGAGACAGACCTCCTCCGCGTACTGGCCCCCCAGGTTCAGGACGCTCGCGAGGACGCGGACCACCTGCCCCTTCGCCCCGCGGACCGCCGCCCCGAACCCGGCGCGATCGAGCTCCAAGGGATCGATGCCCGCGGGAGGGAACGCGTACGGCTCGTTCGGACGGACGACGCGGTCCTTGTACGTCTGGGGCGAGAGACAGGCCACCGTGGTGTCCCCGCGGAGGACGATCAGGTTCCCTTTCCCGAAGAGTTCGAAGACGATGCGGAGGGTCTCGCCGCTGCGCTCCGCGGTGAACACGGCGATGCGGTCGAAGCCTCGTTGCTCGACGGCCGTGATCCGCGCGTTGTCGAGGAGGCGCCGCAGGGTCTGGGCGAACGCGGGCGGCGTCTCGGGCTTGTCCTCCACCTCGTGGAGGCAGAGCCACTGACCCGATTTCGAATACAGCTCGACGCGGTCCCGTCCCGGCAGGTTGATCCGGAAGATGACCTCGTCCTCCCGCTGGTACGCCTTGTCCAGGAAGCCCCCGATGAGCGCCTGCCACTCCGCGACGAGCGCTTTGAGGTCGAAGGAGGAGAGGGCCGTCTTCATGATGTCGGTCCAAGGAGCGTGCGTTACTTGAGTATTCCGCCCCGCGTCACCAGTGCTCCCGATGGAGGATCTCCGTGAGCGGGAGGCGCTCCGGCGGCGGAGGCTTCTCCGCGGGCCATCCGACGGCCACGAGGGCGACCGGGCGAGCGTAACCCGGGATTCCGAGGATTCTCCGGACCGCCTCCTCGTCGAAGGAGCCCATCCACACCGTCCCGAGTCCGCTGTCGTAGGCCGCGAGCAGGAAGTTCTGAGTGGCCGCCGCGGCATCCTGCACAGCGAACAGCTCCCGCCCTCGCGCCCCGTACTTCCCGATCCGGCGCGCATTCGTGCAGACCACGAGGACCGCATCGGCTTGTTCGAGTTCCACCTGGTCGGCCGCACGAGCGAGGGCTCGTCGGGTGTCCGCATCCCGGACGACGATGAAGTCACGAGCCTGCAGGTTTCCCGCGGACGGAGCCCAGTTCGCGAGTTCCACGAGTTCCTGCAGCAGAGGTTCGGGCACGGGCTTGCCTGTGAAGGCCCGGATGCTTCGTCGAGAGCGGATGAGCGAGGAGAGGTGCATGGGGCGCAACAGCGAGGTGTGGACGTTTCAACCTGAGGAAACGGTTGTATCGACCCCGCGGAAGGCGACAGCCGCAGCAAAGCTTCACCGACAGGGCTAAGTAACGCGTGTCGTTAGGCGAGTCCGCCGCCGCAGTGGCTTAGTGGTATAGCGGCGCCTTGGTATCGCTGGTTCCCACGGAGCCGGGGACAAACAGGCGCAGGTCGGGGGTTCAATTCCCCCCTGCGGCTCTATTGCTACTATTCCGCGAAGCTGGAACCCCAAATACCTCGCCCGCACTCTTACCCCCAAGGAATGTCATGACGCTCGTCTACGGGCTGTATGCCCCGAATGCGCCCAACTTGGTTGCGCCAGAGGTCTTCGGCGGGGTGGGTCGCGCGACGGTGGCGGCCCTCCACGCACTCGACGTCCCGGGTCGGATCCGCCCCGACGCGATCGTGGTGGCCACACCGCACTGGATGACGCCGACCTTCTTGGTCCAGGGCTCGCACCGACCACCACAGATCTACGACTTCAGCGGCTTCCCCCGCAAGCTCTACAACGTGAAGTATGAGCCGCCCGGGGATCCGGAGCTCGCGCGTGCCCTCGTCGAGGAGGGGAGGCGCCGCCACCTGGATGTCGAGCTAACGACCGATCACGGTCTCGATCACGGAGCCTGGGCACCCCTCATGAACATCGCACCCGGAGCGAAGATTCCTGTGGTCCCGCTCTCGGTTACGTATCTCCCGCCCGAGGACCACATGGCCTGGGGCGAGGCGATCGGGGATGCTTTGGCCAGAACCAGCAAGCGCGTCGCTTTCGCAAGCACCGGCTCGATCACCCACCGCCTGGACCGATTCGCCCTGGCGGAGTCCCTGGAGTGGCCCGAGGGCGCGCGGATCGAGAAGGAAATCGTCGACCTGATCGCCGCGAAACGGTACGACGACCTGGTCCACTTCGACCGCGAAAAGTGGGAGACCGTGGCCCCCGAAGGCGACCTCGCGCCTCTCTTCCTGATGTTGGGCGCCCTGGGTCCGTCCTTCACACCGCGGCTCGTGCACACAGGTCAGGTGTTCGGGGCCGCGGGCATGTCCACCCTGGAGTTCATCCCGGAATGAGTTGCGAGGTCGGACCGCGAATCGCGATCGATTAGTTGGGGTCACGGTGACACAACCGTCTAGTAGGCGCGCGGGGTCAGGGAGGGTCTGCGCGAACCCGCATGATGCCTCCCCCAGACCGCAACGTCTACATGCTTTCCCTGGGCTCGGGAGTGCGCTTCTTCGGGATCTCGCTCATCGCCCCGTTCTTCTTGGTCTATCTCAACTCGTCCTACGGGCTCGACTATCTCCTGCTCGGAATCCTGTACGGGGCGGCCGCCGCAACGGCCATCCCCGTCGGTGCCATTGCGGGGCTTCTCGCAGATCGGTTCGGCCGGAAGCGCGTGATCATCCTCGCGTTTCTGGCCGAGTGCGTCACGGCGGGCGTCTTGGCCCTGACGAGCTACATCGGTTCCGTCCCCGGGATGGTGATCAGCTACCTCGTGGTGTCCCCGGTGTTCACCCTAAGCGGGCCCGCAACCTCGGCGTACGTGGCGGACGTCGCGTCGGGGGAGGCCCGCACACGCGGATACAGCCTCCTGCGGATTGCCTACAATGCGGGGTTCGCTGCCGGCACGGCGCTGGGTGGCCTCCTGCTGTCCTTCTTGGCTTTCCCCGACGTCATCCTCATGACCACCCTGGTCCTCGTTGCCGTGACCGGCGCTTTTCTCCTCCGGCTCGACCCCTCTCCCTACGACCGGGCGCCGGATCCGGGGGCGGCGCCGCGGCGGACGCAGTCCGTGCGCGCGAGCTTCCGTCTCCTGGCCCGTGACCGCGTGTTCCTCGAGGTCTGCATCGCTTTCACCCTCGCCTGGTTCCTGTTCGGACAATACCAGGTCTCGCTCCCCCTCTACGCGAACAGGACCCTGGGCATCCCCTACGCCATCCTGGGCATCGGCTTCTCCATCAACGGCCTCATGGTCGTCTTCGGCCAGATGCCGATCACGCGGGCGATGCTCGGGAGGAAGCACACGACGATTGGCGTGTACGGCCTCGTGGCCTACGCGGCCTCCTTCATCGGTCTCGGCCTCGCGGGGCGCTTCCAGTACGTCCCGATCGTCTCCTTCCTCGCCGCGACCGCGGTGATGATCGTCGGAGAGAATCTCATCTCGATTCCGATGACGACCCTTCCCTCCAACCTCGCGCCGCCGACCGATGTCGGATTCTACAACGGAGCGTTCCAGACGGTCACGGCCCTGGGGACGGTGGCCGCGGGGATTCTCGGTGGCGCGGTCCTGGGCGGCGTCGCGAACCCGCTTCTCGTGTGGCTCTTCCTTGCGGCTCCCGCGGTTCCTGCCATCGTCATCCTCGCGAGCGCCGCGCGGCGGATCAGCCCGGATGCGAACCGTGCGTGACGGCCGCGGTCAACGGACGACTTCCTCGACGTCGCGGTACCAGGGCTTCGCGGTGCCGACCTTGGCCCGCTTCTCCCAGTGTCGGCCCTTCGGCACGGACCGCAGGGCGGCCTCGAGGGCCCCGACCCGCGCCTCGATCCGGGAAGCTTGTTCCGGCTTCACGCGCCCTTCGCCCACGAACGTGCCGAGGAGCTGCCGCACTTTGGTCAAGTTCTGCGTGGCTTCGTACCAGAATCCCCAGTCGTCCGCGAGGAGGTTCGAAATGTAGGCCGCATCCACGGCCTCCTTCTCCGTGGCCGCGGAGGGCTTCACCTCGTGGCCGAAGAAGAGGATCATGAGGTCGACGAGGTCCTTGCGCGCGATCTTGTGGATCTGGAGCTTCTCGAGGACGATGTCGGAGAGCGTGATCGTGGGGAAATCCATCTCCAGGCGGCCATCGCCCGGCTTCTTCCCGAACTCCACATCGTGGCTGAACTCGAGCTTGTCCAGGAAGATGTCCACGTGGAACTTCCCGTTGCCCTCGTAGTAGATGAGCCGTCGGTCCCCGAAGAACCCGTTCACCATGTTGTCCGGCTTGAAGCCCATCTTCTCGAACACCGTGCTGATTGCACGGCCCTGCTTCGCGTAGCCCATGAGGTCGAGGTCCGTGAACAGCGGCGTGCCCGCGCTCACGCGGCCGAGAGCGTGGAACAGGGAGACCGCCTCGGGGATGTGCGCGGAGTGGGCGAAGATTGCGAGGGAGCCTAGAATCCGGAGCGACGTGCCTTCGGCCTGCGCGGCGCGGACGACGTCCTCCGCCTCCTTGAGGAACTCCTGGTCGGACAGCATTACGAAGGACGGCTGGTGGGCCATCGTGTGGTTCGATGAAGTTCCGTCTTCCAACGTTATCCCTCGTCGGGATGGGTCTGGGGGCGACCCGAGGGCTACCAAGCCGGGCTCGTATAAGCTTGTCTCCAATGGAAGCGGAGGAGTTCCGTGTCCGCGCTGGGCTCGACGCGTGCTCGAAAGCTTGAAAAGAGCCGTGCCGATTCCTAACATGGGGAAAGAGGGAGGGGTAATACGGCAGGAACTGACGTTGACGTTTTTGCGAGAAAGAGTGAGCCAGCGACCACCGGGGTGCAGGTCTTCACACGGCGGGCCTCCGGGCTCGTGCGGGTGATGTCCCCGTACTCGGCCTTCGCGTACAACATCCTGAACATCGGAGTCATTTTCCCGTGGGTGTACATCACCACGGTGGCGTTCTATCCCGGAGCGTCAATCTGGGCTGGGATCGTCATCACCGGGGCGTTCACTTCGCTGCTCGCCGTGGTCTACGCCGGGCTGGCCTCCGCGATGCCCCGCACTGGCGGCGACTACGTATTCCAGAGTCGAACGCTGCGGCCTTGGTTTGGCTTTGCAACCGTCGCGATGATGATCATCACGTTCTTCCTTCAGTGGCAGGCCTTGGCCGGCTGGCTCCTGTCCGTTCTGGGCTTCTACCCGCTCCTCACCGGACTCGGAGTCATGACCGGGAACCAGACGTTGGTTGCCTGGGGCGCGTGGTATCTCGCAGGGTGGGGACCTGCCATCGTCACCATGGTCGGGTCGACTATCGCGGCCCTCGTTCTGATCAAAAGCTTCCGGTGGTTCGTTCAGCTCCAATGGATCATGTGGTACGGCTTCCTGATGAGCTACGTCATCATGGTAATCCTGTTCTTCCTGACGCCGAGTTCCACGTTCATCAACCGTTTCAACACCGCGTCCGCGTTCGTCGGAGGCGGGTCGAACGCATACCAAGACATCCTCACGAACGCTGCGATTTACAGCTTCACGCCCGCGCGAACCGTATCCATTCTGGGCACTATCCTCGTCACGCCGGTGGCGCTCACGAGCCTCGGCTGGGTCGGATATGCTCAGGAGCAGGCGGGGGAGATTCAGGGTGCCCAGAGCCTCCGGAACCAGATGTTCATCAACTTCGGAGGCGGCGTCGTGAGCACAATCATGATGGCAATCCTGGCACTCGCCATCATCCACACCGTCGACCAGAACTGGCTCTCTGCCGCGTCGTACGCCGCTGGCGCGTACAACCCGAATGTTCCGATTCCTGCGATCCCGCCCTGGTTCAGCTCGCTCGCGATCATGCTGACGGAAAGCCCGATCCTGTTGTTCCTGATGATCATCGGGATTATGCTCAACGCCATCCAGGTGGTGTTCAACGTTATTGTCGGGTGGACGCGCGTCGCAGTCGCCATGTCCATCGATGGGGTCCTCCCGAAGATTGTGAGCCACGTCAGCCCGCGGACGCACACCCCGGTGTACGCCCACGTAATCTTCCTGATCCTGGGTGGCTACGTGTTCGCGTACGTCTACAACCTGGTCCCAGGGTACATCACGTACACCTTGGCCGTCACCGCCGTCGCGACCATCATGTACATTGGGACCGCGCTTGGAGGCGCCCTCTTCCCCTGGACGCGGAAGGAGGTCTACCGGACCGCGCCGATCTCGAAGTTCAAGGTGGGCCCGATCCCCCTCATCACGATCTGCGGGGTCGTCGCGGCCGCGTTCGCCGCGGTCATGTTCTACTACTTCATGACCGTCCCGTTCTTGGTGAACGTCGACTTCAGCCAAGGGCTTGGGTACTCGGGAAACGTCTTCCTCTACGTGGTAGCCGCGATCTTCTTCGGGTGGGTGGCGTACTACTTCATCCGCAGAGCCTACCTGAAGCGGCTCGGGATCGACCTCGACCTCGCGTACAAGGAAGTTCCACCAATCTAATGACGTCGCACCGCGCGGGCGGCGGCCCGCCCGCGCACACTTACCCCGACGTGAACTGGTAGCTCAGCACGCGCTTCGGCTCGAGGTTGATGATTACGCCTCGGAGCGTGCCTGACGTGTACTCGGAGCCCGGATCGACAAGGACACTCTTCTTGATCTTCGTCGCATTCTTCGTCTCGTGAATGTGCCCGTGGAGTCCGAGGAGCGGCTGGTGCTCTTCGATGGCCTCCCGGACGGATGTGCTCCCGACGGGAATGAGGACCTGCTGTCCGCCCTGGGTCACGGGGCGGGGCGGATCCTGAGTCGCGTCCAGCTTGGGCGCGATGTCGAGTCCCGTCTCGTACGGGGGCACGTGCATCAGGTAGATGGCGTGCTCGGGATCCTCCACCTTGTTGAGTAGTGGGCTGAGGCGCCTTGCCAGCTCGTCCTCCTCGAGCTCCCGCGGAGTCTTCCACGGTGAAGGGTTCGTCCAGCCGAAGCCGAGAAGTTCGTGATGCTCGTCGAACCGCACGACCTGCTCGTCGACGTAGTGCACGTGGGGCGTGGACATCGCCTGGGCGAGGGCCTCGGCCTTGTCGTCGTTCCCGCCGATCCAGTAGAGGGGGATGTTCAGGGGGGCGAGATGCTTCTCGGCCATCTCGGTCCAGCGGTGGATCTCATCGATCATGAGCTGGGTGAAGAGGTCCTCCACCTTCTTCGGGCTGGCGCGCAGCGCGTCGTACTCCTCCTGGGTGAGCCGCACGGGATAGGGGCCCGAGTTCGCAATGTCCTGTTCGATGGGTCCCAGCTGAGCCTCCGTGATGTTCTCTCGGAGCTGGCCGGAGAGGCGCGTGGAATACGTGCCATCCTTTTGCTTCACGATGGGCGTGATGGTCTTGGCGGTCAGGTCCCCACCCATCATGAGTGCGTCCACATTGTAGAACTTTGCCGCCCCGAGGAACTTGCGGAACGTGATTTCGGAGCCGTGGATGTCCACGGCGAGGAAGATGCGCTTGAACTTCCGCGGCGATGAGCCGAATGGCATCGAGTCGGCGCGGTCACGCAAGCGAATGGTTTAGCTTTTTGGGCCCCCCTCCACACGGAGATTGAGTGGGGAGGGGAAGAAAGAGAGAAAGGGGCGGGTCCGGGTCCTAGAACCCGGACGCCGCGAACCAGGGCCCCACAGCGCTACCCGTGGACGAACCGCGCACCAGCACGATGGGTGCGAAGCACGTGGTCGGCAGCGCCACGTTCTGCTCGATTTCCGCGTTCCCCGCACTGGATGCGGGGACCGGAGCCGAGTTGACGTTGACGACGGCGCCCGTGCTGTCGAGGCAGCTGACCGTGGCGAAGAAGAACGGCAGCGGGTTCGTGCCCGCGATCCCCCTGGCCTGCGCCGTGGCGTTGTTCGGGTCGATGACGAGGTCCTCCACCTCGACTTCGAGCCCGCCGCCCGACGTCACCTTCGCCTTCCCCTCCGAGATTACCCACGGGAATCCGCCGCCGGCGATTCCGCGCAGGGGCATCGACGACCCGACGAAGGCGCCCGATACGCCGACCAGAGTTTCGAACTCGAACAGGGGCTTCCCCGACGAACTGCTCGCCGCAGGGACCGCGGCCACGACGGCCGCGGCGGTCACTACGCACACGACTGCCAATATCTCGAGGACTCGCCTCACGTGTCGAACCTCCTCGCGCGGTCGGCGTCGCACTCGCGGTCCTACGCGACCGCAGCCTTCCCGACCGCTGGGGCGTTCGAGGTGCCGGTGGTGGTAAAGGGGTTTGCCATAAACGCACCGGATTGGGCCGGATGGCTTTGTGGGGGCTCGCGCGCGCTTGGGCAGCCGGGTGCGTTTTTGCCGTGCGGATCGATGTCCCTCCGATGCACGGACGCAGCTGGAAGCACGCGTCGCCGGAGGCCCTGAGGAGGGTGCGCGCGATGCTGATCCGGCGCGGCGCGGTGGAGGACAAGGAACTCGTGAATCCTCACGAACTCTGGCGGGTACGCATCGAGCGGGTGGTCTTCACCGCTTACACCAGCGGCACGTTGTACTGCAGCGGCGGCAACCTGCCGGAGCTCTCGTTCCTCTACGAGTCCATTTCGAAGGTCTTGGGCGTCGAGTGAACCGCCCCTCAACTCGGCGCGGGCGCGGTCCTCGGTGGCCGCAGCTCGAGGCTCAGCAGGAGGCCGACTGCGCTCAGCGCGAGACCGATGTAGAAGGCCGAGACGTAAGTCCCCAAGGTCTCGCGGATCCAGCCTCCTGCGAATAGCGCGACGATGTTGCCCACACCGAACGCGGTGAAGAGGAGCCCGTAGTTCACGCCCGCATGGGCCTCCCCGAAGTATAGGGTCGACAGGGCGGGCATCACCGCGAGGAATCCGCCGAAGACGATGCCCGTGAGGGCAATGCCAAGGAACACGGATCCCAGCCCGCTCGAGACGGACAGCAGCCCCATGGCTCCCAGGAGGACAGCGTACATGATGAGGAGTGCCTCCTTGGGTGACCAGCGGTCCGCGAGCCGGCCGAACAGAGGACGGCCGCCGCTGTTGAACAGCGCCAGGACCATGACCGCCAGCGTGGCGACCGCGTCCGTCGCGAGGCCTATCTCCTTCGCAATCGTGTAGGCGTTGCCGATGACCATGAAGCCCTCCGCCGTGCCGAGGACGTAGAGCGTCCATGCGGTCCAGAAGACGCGGGACCGAAGCACGGTCCGTGGCCCCACCTCGGCCACGGGCCGCCACGCGCGTCGGCTCTTCGCCACCACCTCCGCGGGCGGCTCCCATCCTGCCGGCGGGAACCGAAGGACGAGAGCGAGCGGCGCGAGGACCGCCAGGAAGAGGATGCCCAGGAGCAGGAACGTCGTTGGCACGCCGTAGAGGCCGATGAAGTATCCCGCGAGGGGCGCGGTGACCACGGGCGACAGGCCGACGCCCATGACGACGATCCCGGAAGCGAGCCCCTTCCGGACGGGGAACCAGCGGACCGCGGTCGTGATCGTGGGGTTGTATCCGAAGCCCGTGCCCAAGCCGACAAGGCCGCCGTAGAGCACGGTGAGGGTGGGAATCGGCCACGGCGAGCGGTCGAAAAGGGAGCAGAGGATGTATCCGGCGCCGAAGACCAGGACGCCCGCGAGGGCGACCCTCCGCGGTCCGTAGCGGTCCACGGCGCGCCCGGCGAAGACCATCCCGACGGAGAACATGGCCATCGCGGCGGCGAAGGGGAGGAGCGCGGTGAACGCGTCCGCGCCTCGCGTGCCGAACTCGTCGATGAGCGCGGCGCGGAACACGCTCCAGGAGTAGGCGGTCCCGAGGAGGAGATTCATCCCCAGACCGACGGCCAGGTAGGCCCCGCGCGGCAAACGCACGGCCATGGACCCGGCCTCATCCCGGGGGTGGCGTCAAAAGGCTATCGAACGTATTGTATCCCGGGAGGCCGGGCCTCAGGAGTACGGGAGCGCCTTGCGGATCACGAGGCGCGCGAGGCGCCAGAAGACTTCCTCCACGTTCTCCCCCGTCTTCGCGGAGGTGCGCACGATCTCGCAGTCGAAGGCGTGGGCGAACTTGCGGAGCTCCGCCTCGGGAATGTGTTTCTCCTGGGGCAGGTCGACCTTGTTCACGGCGAGGACGATGGGCACCGCGCCCGCGATGCGATCGATCTGGTCGATCCAGATATAGAGGTCTTCCAGGGTCTCGCGCCGGGTGGTGTCCGCGACCGCGAGGATCCCCTGCGCGCCCTGGAAGTACTGCTCCTGGAGGAGCTCCCGGAACCCCATCTGGCCCATGATGTCCCAGACCATGAGGTTCACCATGACGGGCTCCTCGTCCTTGAGCGGGACACTGACCTGCTTCTTGGAGACCTTCGTGCCCACGGTGGGAATGTAGTGGTCGTCGAACTCGTTCAGGACGTAGCGACGGATCAGACTCGTCTTGCCGACGGAGCTCGCACCCGCGAGGCAGAGCTTCGCTTTCATGACGTCGAGGTCGCCCATGATCCCCCGTCGACGCGGAAGGGTGGCACCGCGGGAGATTTAACGATTGCCGTCCCGGTTTCGCGGGTGATTGTAGCCGCGGGAGCGGGCCCCGGGGCTCGTCACATGACGTAGGAACCCGTGCCCACGTTGGAGGCCGGGTCCACGAGCACGTTGACCACTGCGGGCCTGCCGCTCGCGAACGCACGCTCGATCGCGGGACCGATCTCCCCGGGGTCGTCCACGAACTCGCCGTGGCCGCCGAGGGCCTTGGCCATCTCCTCGTAGCGGGTCGCTTCGCCTAGGCGCGTCGCTACGGCCCGTCCCTCCCCATAC
>CAZJIP010000060.1:0-11899 GCA_964546105.1 uncultured Methanomassiliicoccales archaeon | reverse complement strand
AGAAGGAAGAGGAGAAGGTCTCGGAGGAAGAGGCCGCTGCGGGCCTGGGTGCGCTTTTCGGCCTGTAGGCCGGAGGTCCACCCTCCATTCCTTTTCGTTTTCCTTCGAAGGCCAGCGGGCGCGCTGGAGGGCGTCTCTCCATCCCCTGGATATACAGTCCCCGCCTGAGTTCGATTCCCATCTTGAGATTCGAACCGAAAGAGCCGGCCGCCCGGACTCGGTCGCAAGGTTGAGGTCTTGAGGCTGTCCGTCCCGCGATCTCGGCATCCTTTTGCAGAGCTTCGAGGTCAGGGTTTCTGGGACGACATCGCGTAGTTCGCAACCCCAGCGTCACAGCCGCGGTGATCGCGCGCCCAGATGGCACCCGCGGGCGGCGTCAAGGTGGTCCCACCCTTGACCACGGGTCCTGATGCGGCCATTCTCGCGCAGAACTACCTGCTCCGGGTGCGGCAGGTGGACCGTACGATCGACAAGCAGTTGAGGCTCAGCTCGCCACGCGTGACGCAGCTCGTGTACGCATACGGCTCCCCCACGGCCGCGCAGGCGAACGTGATGCCCTGGCTGGGCGGACTCGCGCCGCGGTCCGTCGGAGACCTCAACGCACTGGCGTCCGTGGCACTCTAGGCCTCCAGCCTCCGGTTCGGGAAGTCAAGTCCGATTTCTAGGCTGGCCTTAAATACAGAACCCTAGATGCGCCCACGATGTCGTTCGTCGATGTCCCGGGCGCTGTGGTCACCATCTTTGCCTACCTGCACATCATCTCGGCCGTGGGATGGCTCGGGGCCGCGATCCTCTTCGTCTCGACGCTCGCCCCGGCCACGGGTAAGCTGAGCGCCGCGGCTCGTCTCGAGTTCCTCGCTACCGTCGTGCCCAAGATGTCGCGGTACTTCCTCATGGTCGCGACCTCGACGGTTGTGTTCGGTCCCGCGCTCCTCCTCACGATTCCGGACTATTCTCCGTACCTCTACGTCGGGATCGCCACAGGCCTGAGCGCCTACCTCGTGGTGCTCTACGATGTGCGGCTGTTAGGCCGCGTCAGCAGGATGGCCACGGAGATGATTGACAGCAGTCACAAGGACCCTCCGCCTCCGGAGTTCCTCCGGCTTCTCAAGGAGGGCCGCATGAGCACGATCCTCACCGTCCTGCTCCTCGTGGTCACCCTGATGTTCATGGTCTACAGCGGCTACCCGTTCTGAGGCCGCCGTCCACCGGATGCGGCGACGTGACTACGAGAGCCCGATTTGCCTCATCAGACCGACGAGGTCGTAGAAGAGCCGCTCTTCCGTGATCTCCCCCTTCTCGTTCCACGTGGCCACGGTGCAGAACTCCACCTTGAAGCTCTTGTTCGTCGGCGGAATGGTCTTGGCTCCCATCTTCATGGGCCCCTTCATCGTGCCGGTGAACTCGGCGACCGAGCAGGTGTGGTTCCCCTCCGCGAACAGGAGTTTGTACGGGCGGTTGACTAGGTGGTTGTCCGGGAAGGTCTTGAAGAACTCCACGGCCTCGAGGTCGTGGTTGTGCCGTCCCCGAGTGGGCGGCGCGCCGCCCGGCCAGTAGACCGCCACGTCCTCCGTGTGACGCTTCCGGAATGTGTCCCACAGTGGGCTGTTCGGTCCGGCGTTCCACGCGTCGTCTAGCGTCGTCATGAGCTCAATGAGCTTCTCGGGCTTCATTCCCCCACCGACCATGGCTAGGACAGAGTGCGTCCAAGTACCTTGGTGATTGCCGATCGAAGGACCGATCCTCCCACCTCCCGGGGCGTCCTTTTGGGTCGCCTTCAAATATCGCAAGCGGCTTGCGCCCTCCCTTGGGGGCAGTCCTGATGGTGCACGTTCGAGACGAAGGCGCGACGTTTGACGCACCGGTCGAGGTAGTGTGGGAGTATCTGAATTCGGGTCCGACGCACGGGCAGGCCCACAAGTCGATCCGCAACCGCACGACGCAGCCCGCGGGCGAGAACGCGGTGATCGCTACGATGGAGAGGAACTGGAACGGGGAGTGGGTCAAGGTCGTCAGCCGCATGACGCGCCTGCCGCCTTTGGGCTTGGTCCAGGAGTTCCTCGAGGGCCCGTTCGCGGGCTCCAAGGCCGTCCTCGTATACTCGCCGCAGGGCAAGAAGACGCGCGTGGACGTCTATGGGGAGTTCACCTCTCCGACGATCCCGGTGAAGGACATCGAGAAGGCCGCGCTGAAGTGGCTCGCGCAGTCCTACGACGAGGACGCGCCTGCGGTGAAGGCGTTCGCGGCGAAGAAGTGAGGCTTGCGGTCGCAACCGCCGGTTGTGGTTGACCGACCGCCCACCCGCCGCGTCGGATTCATGGAACGGTGAAGCTGATGAGAACCCCATTCCGGGTGACCCGGAATCGGGGTGCGAGACCCAGACTCTTCTCCAGGATGCTTCCCAGGAAGAACCTCAGGAACTTGGACCAGTTCTCTCCGTAGTCGTGGCGGATGCTGATCTTGTGGTTTCTTCCGTCCACCTCCAACTCGTACTCTCCCAGGTTGCCGTACCGGGAATTGAGGGAGAGGTACCGGAGGAAGGTGTCCAGGTCCGCCTTCTTGAACCAGAACAGCATGGCTTCGTTTGGCAATCGAGGTCCGAAGTCGTTGGCGATTCTCTCCAGCTCGACGTCGCTGCTGCCCTCGATGAGGGCTCGGAACAAGTCCGCAGATAGCGTGACCACGCCGAACTTGTCCGCGAATCGGTCCCATTCGGCGTACCGCATCAGGATGGTCGTGATCAGGGCGTTGAGGCTCGTCCTCTTGGACTCGGCGTCCGCCTGCAGGAGAGCCTCGAGTTCCTGGGAGAGCCGCACCGTCCTCAGGACGCTCTTCTTCTTCGCGCTCATCGGGCCGCGGTGGTACATTGTGTCACACTATAAGGACTTCCTCGCTGGGGTGGACTTCCAGCTTATTCGCTGGCATCCAGTTCCACAATCGGTGAGCCATCACGGCACTAACCATCGCTAGCCAATCGAAGCGCTTCGAGTCCGATCCGATCAAAGCGGTGTCGGTCGTCAGTACCGGGACCGTCGAGATCCATCCGCAGCAGCGCTTCGGCACACGAACGCCACTCTACTGGTGGCTGTTGACGTCACGCAGATGGACCCCGCCGCTGCCGATCAACGCGTACGCCATCGAACACTCCGAGGGCCTCGTGCTCTTCGACACCGGTCAGGACCGCGCCTCGGTCACGGACGAATCGTACTTCCCCGGCGGTTTCGTCGGGTTCCTCTACGGCCGCCTGGCGCGGTTCCAGATACGCGAAGAAGACACTTTGACCGCGAGGCTGGCGACGCTTGGCTACTCCGTCGCGGACGTCCGCACGGCGATCCTGTCCCACCTTCATGAGGACCACATCGGTGGGCTCTCGGAACTGACCGCGGCCGATCTCCTCGTCTCCGCCGCAGAGTGGAGAGAGGTTTCCCAACCTCGACCCGAAGCCCATGGCTACCTGCGCAAACACATCGACGTGCCCGGATTGAGCTGGCGGCGGATCGCCTTTGAATCCACGGAGGACCCCTCCTTGGCTCCGTTCACCGAGTCCTACGACGTCATGGGCGATGGCTCGCTCGTCCTCCTTCCAACCCCCGGCCACACGCCCGGGTCGATGTCGTTGCTCGTCCGGAGGGCCGCGAAGCCCCCGCTCTTGCTGGTGGGCGACCTCACGTATGGGAATGACATCCTCGAGGGTGGCCGAATACCCGGCGTAGGGAACCGGCGCCAGCTCCGGACGATGAGCGACCGGGTCATGACGCTCCGGAGGCGGATGCGGAACTTGGTCGTCCTGCCCGCGCACGACCCCACGGCTGCGCGGCGCTTGATGGAAAGTTGACGTACGGCCGACCAAAGACTTCGAGTGATCGTGCCTGCGGACCCGGTTCGCCTCCATTCCCGTCTGCAGGCCTCACGCCGCCGTGACGGAGACGAGGTCCAGGTAGTACGTCGAGCCGCTGGGCGGGCAGCTCGAAAGGTACGCGGTGACCGTGTAGGGCGTCGAGGTCCCTGCGGGCGCGCTGTACGTGCCGCTCTTGACCTGCGCGTCGTTCAGATAGAACCCGATCGTCGCGGCGGCGTCCACGGATCCGCCGTTGACCAGGGTGAACAGCAAGGTCTCCGTCGGGGTCCCGCCATACGGGCACGTGTGGCTCGCGGAGGTGTTCGTGACTTGGACGCTGGGTTGGTTCGATGATCCGGAGGGGTTGATCAGGAAGTCCAGCGCGCCCGAGAAGATCAGGATCGCCATGACGAGCACGATGACGAAGACCGCGACGGCCACCTTGGGCGGTCCCTTCTTGGGCGGGGGCGTCGCCGTAGGCGGCGCGCCCGCGGACGCCGGCGTGAAGGTCAGCCCACTCTGCGGGTCGTACGTCTGCTGGTAGGGCGAGGGCGGCAACGGAGACGGCGGCAGCGGTGACGATCCACCGGAAGGCTGCATGGTATCCCCCGGACTCCTCGGTCCGTTTTTCCGCATCGTCTGCCTCGTCCGGGGGCTTCAATCTATCCTTCCCGGTCCGCGGTTTGAAACCTGGACGGTCCTCGCGCCGCGGTCCGCGGGCGGTATGGCGACCGTGGCGTCGATTCCGATTTAGGCCGAGGCAGTGGGACGCGGTGGGTCTTTCGCCGTACCGGAGGTCGTTGGGGCGAAGGGGCGCGGGTCGAAGACCGTCCGGATGAATGCGATCTTCCCCTCTTCGACCCGGTACCACGAGCACATGAACACGGTCGCCGCGGGCGTCGCGGTGTCGTAGAGCACGCACGCCTCGTCCGCGTCCGCGAAGACTTTCTTCACGTCATACTTGGAGCGGTAGGTTCGCAGCATCTCGACGAAGCGGTCGGCGTTGTCGAACGACTCTCCCGGCCCGGTGATTGGCAGTCGGTCTCTCAGGTAGCCTCGGGCGGCATCGTAGTCTTGCCGATCCAGGGCTCCGATGTAGTCCAGCACCACGTCCTTGGCAGCACGCTTGGGTTCCATGCCTCCGCACACCCGACCCGTCGCCTTATCCCTGCCCCTCCGGCGATGAGGAATTCCGACAGACTTATGCGGCTCCCTCGAATCCGAGCGATGTTCCATGCACCGCCTGGACGACCTCGACGTCCGGATCATCAAGGAACTCGGCAGCCCGGGTTCGCCGCAATGGAACGTGAGGGAGACCTACTCGAACATCGGACGGCGGATCGGCGTCGACGAGGAGACCGTCCGGCGGCGGCTCAAGCGGGCGGAGGCGATGGGATCCCTGCCGGGTTGGAAGATGATGATCAACCCGCATCTCCTGGGCTGCCGGGCCGCCGGTGTCGACATCGAGGTCCGAGACGAGGAGAAGAAGGACGAAGCGGTCGCCGCAATCCTGCGGGTCGATGGCGTCGTTAAGGCGCTCGACTTTCGTGGCAAAGGGCTGCAGGTGACCCTGTTCTATCCAGATGACGACGCACTGAAGGGAAAGACGGAAGTCATTCGCTCAATCTGCGGCGGAGCGGAACCGACCGTGTGGGAAATCCGATTCCCTTCGCCGAGCACTCGGATGAAAGGCATCGACTGGCGGATCGTCGACGCGATGCTGGACGATGCCCGGCGCAGCCTCGAGTCCGTGTCCGGGTCGGTGGGCGTTTCCGTCCGAACGGTCGAGCGGCGCTTGACCGCCCTGGCGAATGGACGTGCGGTCTATCTCCAGGGGACTCCCAACTTCCGGCGGTTCGCGGGCCTGAGCTGCGTCTTCCTGGTGCACTGTCCCTACGGGAAGAAGAAGGGCGCCGTGGACAACCTCGTGCTCTCCAAGGTCCAGCGGACCGAGCTCTCCAACACGTGCTCCGACGAATACTCGACGCTCGTGATGCTCTTCGACAACCTGTTCGAAGCCGACGATGCCCTCGCGTGGATCCGGGGCCTGGATGGTGTCGAGCGCGTGTCGATGGGCATCATGAGGGAGCTCTTCGTTGAGCAGGGTTGGCTCCGGGACGAGATCGGGAAGCGCATTGCGCCGGATGCATCGCGTCCGCAGAAGGACCCTCTCCACTGAGGTAGTCGGGGCTCTACGCGACTCACGTGATTCCCCGACCGGGTTTCGTGCAGCGATCCCCGAGCGAAGTCGGCAGAGGCGATTGCAGCCTCCCGGGTTCACGCCGATTCGCGCACGAGGCGGTAGCCGATGCCGGGGCCGAGTTTCTGGCCGAAGGCGAGGGAGATCTGGAAGGCGCCCATGGGCTCGAGGTACCGCGCCGCCTTGAGCGGGCCCGCGTCCACGGGATCGAACCCGATCTCCCGGCCGAGGCGCATCACGGAGTCCTTCGCGGCCCCGCTGTCCCCCGCGACGAACAAGGCGAGGGGCTCTCCCGCGACCTTGCCCGTCGACATGTTCCGCGCGAAGACCGTGTTGAACGCCTTGACCACACGGGCTCGGGGAACGAGCTTGGCGAGCTCTTCGGCCCCGGAGGTGTTGAATCCGAGGGCGAGATCCCGGGACGGCGACAACGCGTTCGTGACGTCCACGACGACTTTGCCGTCCAGATGGCCGCCGTCGAGGCCCTGAACCGTCTCCCTCACTGCGGAAAAGGGCACCGCCAAGATGACCACATCCGCCCAGGCCGCGACCTCGCGTTGTGGTTCGACCTTCATGCCGTCCACGACCGTGGCCTCCTTCGGGTCACGGGATCCAAATCGGACCTCATGCGAGGTGTTCCTGAGTCCCTTCGCGATGGCCTGACCGACGTTGCCGGTCCCGATGATTCCCACGCGCATGGTCTCGCTTCCCCTTGCCTTTCAATCCTCCGGCCTACTTGAACCCTACACGATTCCGGCCGTGGGGATCGCCCGCGACCGGACTTCAGTCGATTTCGGACGGCGCGCGCGGTGAGCCGCGCACGTTCAGGATCATGTCGCGCGGCTTCTCCTTGGACGGGTACACGCAGAAGGTCATCCGCGTCCCCCACTTCTGGTTCAATCGGGCGAAGATCTCGCTCAACCCCTTGAAGTCCTGCTCCGTGAAATGGATCAGGCCCAGGTTCAGGTCGAACTCGTACTTCGTTGGGGGGCCGCGATGGAGGACGATGGGCCGGGGCCCGTAGAGCTTGTACCGGAACTTGCCGAGCTCGTTGAGCATCTCCTGCAGCAGCGCCTCGCTCGCGAACGGCTCGAGGGCATCGAACGCGTCGGCCATCGCGTTGCCGGATTGGGAGGTGCTGGAAATAGCTTGGCCAGCCTCCCGCTGGCGAGGAGGTCTCTGCCGGACGCGGGGATGACATCCGCGGAGGAGCTATGCCCAAAGAGAGCTGGCTTCGGGGGAGCGGGCATGCGTCGCCACAGATTTCTTGAGCCGCCAACGGTTGCAGGATAGGGGAGGAGGTCGCCTGGCCGACTGGCTCGACATCGCCTTGTGGGTCGTGCAGTTCCTTCTCGCGGTGGTCTTCCTCCCCGCAGGCTACTTCCATGCCTTCCGCTACGAGACCGCCAAGAAGAACCTCCCTTGGGTCGAGAGCCTGCCGCGAGGGGTCGTGGTGTTCGACGGCCTGATGGAGATGCTGGGCGGAATCGGCGTTGTCCTCCCAAGACTCGTGAGTCTTCTGCCTTGGGTGACCTCAGTGGCGGCCGCGGGTCTGGCCGTCATCATGCTCGCCGCCATGGCGCTCCATGCCTGGCGTAAGGAACACGCCGCCGTTGGCCTGACCGGTTTCCTGTTCGTTCTCGCGGCCTTCGTGGCGTACGGCCGCTGGTTCCTCGTCCCGTGAGCCTACGCCCCACTGTGGTTACACGGGGGTTCAGCGGGCGCGCGGCGTATTCTGCGACGGCCGAAGCGGAAGATGGGGGGTTCCCGTCCACCGGGTGGGAATCCTCCTGCCAGCTCCCGGTCTCGTCTACCGACCCTGCTTGGCCTGCTCCTCTGCAGCGAGGTCCGCCACAGGCGGGACCACGCCGATCTCCTGGAGGAATCCCAGGCGGTCCGTCTGCTGCCACCCGCGGACGATCTTCCCGTCCCGGAGCTGGAACGTGGCCACGCCGGCGTTGGTAATCTCGCGGTGGCTGGCCGGGAACCCCTGGAAAGCGCCGCGGTGGGTCCCCTTCCAGGTCCACCGGATCGCGACGCGGTCGCCCTCGGCCAGGATCTCGTCGACCGTGTAGTGGATGTCGGGGAACGCCTGGCGCAACGCCGAAACGGGCTTCGCGATTCCCGACGGCCCCGCGTCGCCGAGGGAACCCACGTACTCCGGACCGATGAGTTCGGCCAGCTTGTCCAACTGCCCCGTGTTGATGTAATCTTCAAACAGGCTCCGGACTTTCTCCTTATTCGCTTCCTGGATGGACGCCATGGTACGGCCTCCCGATGCTCCTACCAGGAAGGCGTTCATCTTGAAGGGCCGTAAGGCCACACTTCAAGTAACGCCCGCTTGATAAGCTCGGGTCATGATGGACGACGCGGACTTCCGCCTCCTCGCTCACCTCTTCCGCGACCCCTTCGCGAGCTACCAGGCTCTCGGCAATTTCGTGGCTCTCTCGGGCCCGGCGGCGCGAGATCGGCTCGAGCGCCTCACGGAGTCCGGCGTCCTCCGGGGATTCCAGGTCCTGCCGAGTGCCGAGGTCCTCGGGCGCACGCATGTGATGTGGGAGTACCCGGAGCCGCGGCAGCGACCCGAGGTGTCGAAGGTCCTAGCCACGGAGGACGTGGCTTGGGCGGTCGAGTGGCACGACGGCACGTGGACAGTCCACGGCTTCGTCGAGCGCGTTCTCCTGCAACCACCTCCGGAACTCGACGGGATCATGGGCATGCCCGGCCGAGTCGCACACCCAATCCCTGAGACGCTCGATGCGAAGCCGCGACCGAACGCCGTCCTCTCGCCTCTGGACTGGAGGCTGATCGCGGCCCTCGTGGACGCGCCGCGGGCCACGGCCGTCCGCCTCGCACAGGCCTCGGGGCTCTCGCCCAAACTCGTCCGGGCGCGTCGCGCGGCCCTTATTGAGCGGGGGCAGCTCCAGGTGATTCCTCAAGTTGCCTACGCTGCCTCCCGCGGCGTAATCCTCTTCGACCTGCTCGTGATGCTCTCCCAACCTGCCGACGAGCGGTCGATCCGCAGGCTGGTCCCCACGGGCGTCCTCCTCCGGGCCAACCGGAATCCCCATTCCGGATTCTTCTTCTGCCGCGCGGAAAGCGTCCAGGCGGTCCGAGACTTCGAGCGCCGGGTCGGCGAGCTGCCGGGCGTGGAGCGCGTCATCGCACGCTTCCCGAGGAGCCGGGACTACGCGAGCCCGCGGATCCGAGCCTGGGTGGATGGGAAGAACCGGGAATGGGCCAAGGCACGAAAACGGCATCCTGCCCTGCTCGCGGCAAATGATGGATGAGAATGCGCCCGCCCGGTGGTCCTTGCTCCGAGGAGGTGCACCCTCTGCGAATCCCCTCGGCTAGGAGGGTTTCCGCTCCAGCGGCTGCGGCATGGGCGGATAGCCGCCCCGCACCTCCTCGTATCGCTGCATCCAGTTGGGCAGCGGCGCATGGTCGAGGTAGGCCTCCAAGCGGTCAAGGTACGCGTGCGTCCCGGGCGCGAATCCCAGCGCGGTCATGCGGGTCAGGCGGCGGTGAGTGAGGACGAGGAGCGTGCCCTCCGGCACGGGCCGGAGCTCCCACCGGATCACCGCATCCTCTCCTTCCGGAAGCTCCGCGCGGGGCGCGACGCGCCACTCGTGCTCGAAGGCGCGCGGCGGGTCCCAGACGAGGATCCGCCCGGTGACGTGGAATCGCGACAGGCCCGCGTGCATGTCCACGGAGCCGTCCGGCCGGCCGTCGATTCGAGCGTCCGCCATGTACCAGCCGGCCAAGGCTTGAGGCTGCGTCAAGGCGGCCCAGACCTCGGACGGTGGGTGGCGGAGCGTGCGCTCGAGCGTAAGGGTCGCGTGGTCGCCTTCGATGGCGACGCGTCCGGTCTTCGCGTACGGGATGGGTGCGGGGTCTTGGTTCATGGTTTTCGTCTCCGTTCTGCAGAGGTCCTCGCGCGGGCGTCCAGCTGGCGCTCCAGCGCGTCCAGGCTCTGGGGCCAGAACTCCTGGTACCGCGCAATCCAGGCGTAGACCTGGGCCAGCGTCTCGGCGTTGAGGCCGTAGATTCGCTGCTGCGCCCGGACGGTCACATTCACCAGGCCCGTCTCCCGGAGCACCCGAAGGTGACGGGAGACCGCTGGCTGGGTCAGCTTAGGGAAGGCGGACACGAGCTCGCCCGCCCTCCTTGGGCGGACCGCGAGCAGGTCCAGCATCGCGCGGCGGGTGGGGTCCGCGACCGCGGCGAAGACATCCATGGTCGGTGGATAACTGCCTGGTTATATAACCCTTCGCTAATATCCTCTCGCCTCGGGGCCGAGCGCGACCCCGATGTCCGCGCGGCCGGGGCGCGGATCGGATGTGAGGTGGCTAGGAACGGTCGTCGCCCGAGAACCTGCAGACGTCTGACGGCTCCGACGCCCGCCACGGATCCCCCTCGCGCTGCCTTAGCTCCTTCCGTAGGTGCCCACGAACTCGGCGGACTCGATCGCCCGGTCTCGAGCCGCCCTCTCGGCCTCGTTCGCCGAGAGTCCCGGCCCTGCCCTCAGCGGTTCCCGGAGCGCGTACAGACGGAACACGTACCGATGGGGTCTGCCGCGGGGCGGAGACGGCCCTCCGTAGCCGAGCCGGCTCCAGCTGTTCTGGCCGTGGCGGCTCCCGTCGGCCAACGTGGCATGGGCTGGGATCCCTTCGGGGAGCCCCGCGGCGGTGCCCGGGATATCGTACAGGAGCCAGTGCACCCAGCTCCGAGGGCGCGCGTCCGGGTCGTCGCAGATGAGCAGGAACGCTCGGGTGCCCGCAGGCACGCCTTCGAAGACGAGGGGAGGGGACACGTCGTCCCCATCCGCCGTGTATTTCGTTGGGATGCGCTCTCCGTGCTTCCACGCGGGAGAGCTTACGCGCAAGCTCATCCGTCTCGCCTCCCGTCGGTGTGCCGGGGATCCGGCTCCGCGTTCCAACCCATGATTCGGGCGGCTTGAAGTTGCCGGGTCGAGATCGCCGTGCCGTCCTGGGCGGAGGGACGATGACGGCCCCCGAGACTCAGTTCCCGGCCGATTCGCCGTGCGCGGGCCAACCGTTGAAGGGAGGGCGGTTGAAACCTCACACCTGCCCGGCGGGAAGCCGCCCCTGGCGGCCGCCACGCTAGGTGCGACGCCCCTGCCGGGCCGGTTTCGGACATAGACCTACCGGTGAGCCTGCGCCGGGGATTTGGCCGTCTCACCGAGGACCGCTTACTACGGGATCGGTGCCTCGGCTTGGCGCGCGGGCATCCGGAAGGTGTCCGAGTCAAACTTCGCCAAGGGCCGAACGTGGTCCAGCGGGAACGCGGGTACCTTCGCGAACACTTTCTTGACGTCCTCCGCGCTCTTGGCGTTCCACTCACAGAAGATCCGGAGCGCCTTTCCCTCGTCGTTCGTCTCGCTCCACGCCTGCACCCAATACGCGTCCAACGTCTCGTGCCGGAGCAACTCATTCACGAGGGGCGTTATCTCCTCGGGAGTCGTCGGCTTCGGAAGCGTGTGGACGGCGATGTACTTCGCCAGGACTTTCCCCCCTCGCCCCCCGCACCGATTTGCGGTGGCATAATGATTGGCTGCCCTCGCTCACCGACACGGGCCGCTCGCCCGGACCGCCTCTGCAGCCAAGAGGATTCGTCTCGAGGCCGACCACAGCCCGGGCTCCGTGATTGAACAAGGTTCATGGCGTCCCCGGGGATGCGGCTTTCACGGAAGGTCCGCCTCGAAGGCTTGTAGCCGATGCCTCCGTCTTGATCGATGCTCCACTCGCGAGGGTGTGGGAAGCCCTGACGAACCCGGAGAAGATCCCAAAGTACATGTTCGGGACCCAGGTGACCTCCGAGGGGAAGGGGGGTAGCCGGAA